>NZ_KV812666.1:0-63882 GCF_001813485.1 Pseudomonas sp. HMSC067G02 | reverse complement strand
CCAGGGAGAAGGCCATGGCGAAGTAGACGTAGCCCTTCGGCACATGGACTTCGAAGGCTTCGGCGATCAACACCGTGCCGACCACGATGAGGAACGACAGGGCGAGCATCTTCAGCGACGGGTGCTTGTCGATGAAGTCGCTGATGGCGCCGGCGCAGAGCATCATCACCAGTACCGCGACGATGATCGCCGCGACCATCACCGGCACGTGGGAGACCATACCGACGGCGGTGATCACCGAGTCCAGGGAAAAGACGATGTCGATGATCGCGATCTGGATGATGGTGCCGATGAAGCCGCCCGCCGAACCCTTCGGTTCCTCGCCGCTTTCTTCCTCGCCTTCCAGGCCCTGGTAGATCTCCGAGCTGCTTTTCCAGAGCAGGAACAGGCCGCCGAAGAACAGGATCAGGTCGCGTCCGGAGATGCCTTGGCCGAACAGGTGGAAGAGGTCGGCGGTCAGGCGCATGACCCAGGTGATCGACAGCAACAGCAGGATCCGCGTCACCATCGCCAGGGCCAGGCCGAAGAAGCGGGTGCGTGGCTGCAGGTGCTTCGGCATGCGCCCGACCAGGATCGAGATCATGATGATGTTGTCGATGCCGAGGACGATCTCCAGGGCGGTCAGGGTGAAGAACGCAATCCAGATTTCCGGGCTGGTCAGCCATTCCATGAAGCGGTCACTCGTCTCGGTCAGTTACTGAACAGGGGGAACAGGCCCAGCAGCAGGGCCATGGCGAGGATTGCCAGGCACACCAGCACGGCCCATTTCAGGGTGAAGCGCTGATGGTCGCCGAAGTCGATCTTGGCCAGCCCCACCAGCAGGTAGGTGGAGGGCACCAGCGGGCTGAGCAGGTGCACCGGCTGGCCGACGATCGAGGCGCGGGCCATTTCCACCGGGGTGATGCCGTATTCGGCGGCGGCCTGGGTGAGGATCGGCAGGACGCCGTAGTAGAAGGCGTCGTTGGACATGAAGAAGGTGAACGGCATGCTCACCAGCGCGGTGATGGTCGCCAGGTATGGGCCCAGCGCCGGCGGGATCACCGCCAGCAGGCTCTTGGACATGGCGTCGACCATCCCGGTGCCGGAGAGGATGCCGGTGAACACCCCGGCGGCGAAGATCAGCGAGACCACCGCGAGAATGTTCTCGGCGTGTGCGCCGATGCGCTTCTTCTGCTCCTGGATGCACGGGTAGTTGACGATCATGGCGATGCCGAAGGCGATCATGAACAGCACCGGCATCGGCAGCAGGCCGGCGATCAGGGTCGCCATCAGGACCACGGTGAGAATGGCGTTGAACCACAGCAGCCTGGGCCGGCGCGCCTCCGGATACTGCGACACGCTGATCTCCGCCAGGTCCTCGTGGTCGGTGGGCAGGTGCAGCTCGCCGAGGCGGGCGCGCTCGCGCTTGCCGTAGATCCAGGCGATGGCGAAGATCGCCAGCAGCCCGGCGATCATCGCCGGGATCATCGGCACGAAGATATCCGCCGGGTCGACGTGCAGGGCGCTCGCCGCGCGGGCGGTGGGGCCACCCCAGGGGGTCATGTTGAGCACGCCGCTGGAGAGCATGATCAGGCAGGCCATCACCAGCGGGCTCATGCCCAGGCGGCTGTACAACGGCAGTACGGCGGCCACGCAGATCATGTAGGTGGTCGAGCCGTCGCCGTCGAGGGAGACGATCATCGCCAGCGCCGCGGTGCCCAGCGAGACCTTCAGCGGGTCGCCCTTGACCAGCCGGAGGATCTTGCGCACCGCCGGGTCGAACAGCCCGGAGTCGATCATGATGGCGAAGTAGAGGATCGCGAACATCAGCATCACGCCGGTCGGCGCCAGGGTGCGGATGCCGTCGAGCATCATCGGGCCGAGGCCGGCGGCGAAACCGCCGATCAGGGCGAAGGCGATCGGGACCAGGATCAGCGCGATCAGCGCGGACAGGCGCTTGGTCATGATCAGGAACATGAAGGTCGCCACCATGGCGAAGGCGAGCAGGGTCAGCATGGATTCACTCCGGGGAAGACGGCGGACGGGCGTGCGGCGTGCGGTCAGCAGGCGGCGGGCGGGAGGCGTCGCGCGGACGGAGTGCGGCTGTAGGCGTGTGCGGAACGGGGCATGGCAATCACCATTGTTGTTTTTGTACGGGTAAGCGGGCGTCTCATGGACGCGCCGTCGTGACCGGTCTTCTGCCGGTGGTGGGCGGATGCTACGGCGGGAAGCTTTCAGGCAGCTTTCGCTGGATAACGGCGGGAAACGTGCGGGTAATTTCGGATATGTGGTCGATCAGGGCTGCCGCGCGAGGAGCGCCGCGGCCAGTTGCAGGTCGCTGTACCCGGCGTATTCCGGGGCCTGGCGCAGGACCTGCAAGGCCGCCTGGAGGTACGCGCCACGGATCGCACCGTCGCTGGCGACGAAGCTGGCGGCGTCGTCCCGCGCCTGGACGAGCTTGTCGCCCTCGTCAGCGCTGGACTCCTGTGCGCTGACGGTGCTGCCGATGAACGGGCCGACGGTGGTGACGGCCGCCCAGAAGAAGGTGGCGGCGCCGGGTTCGTCGTCGAATTCGGGAAACACCTTGATGAAACCGAAGGCCGGTTGGCAGAGCAGGCAGAGCGCCGTGAGGGCGGCGGCCACGCGTCCTGTCGTCATGGGCTTCCTTGCAGCACGAGGAGTACGCCGACCAGGGTGGCGCCGGAAAGCAGCGTTTGCAAGGTGATGATGCCCGCCATCAGGTGGCCGTCGCCGCCCAGTTGGCGGGTCAGCACATAGGCGGTGGGCGCCGTCGGCAGGGCGAAGAACAGCACCAGCACGGCGCTTTCCATGCTCGGCAGGCCCAGCCCGCGAGCGATGGCGAAGGCCAGCAGGGGCATCGCCAGCAGCCGCGCCGCGCAGTTCCAGCCAAGGGCCGCGACTTCGCCGCCGAGTTCCTGGGGTTTCAGCGCCGCGCCGACGCACAGCAGGCCCAGCGGCAGGCTGGCCACCGCCAGCAGGTTGAGCAGGCGATCGCTGCCGCCGGGCAGGCCGACGCCGGCCAGGTTGACCAGTGCGCCGGCGAGGCAGGCGAGGATCAGCGGGTTCTTCAGGATCGGCAGCAGCAGCGCGCGCAGGCTGATGCCGCGCTCGGCGGTCAGCGCCCAGACCGACATCACGTTCACCGTCGGCACCATCAGCGCCAGCATCAGCGCGGCCAGGGTCAGGCCCGGCTTGCCGTACAGGCTGCCGACCGCGGCCAGGCCGAGATAGGTGTTGAAGCGCAATACGCCCTGGGCGATGGCGCCGAAGCGCCCGGCGTCCCAGCCGCGCCAGCGCTTGCAGAGCAGCAGGGCGAGCCAGGCGACGCCGAGCCCGAGCAGTACGGCCAGGGCTTGGCGGGCCAGGCCGGGGTCGTCCAGCGGCGCGGTCGCCAGGTTGCTGAACAGCAGCGCGGGAAACAGGATGAAGTAGTTCAGGCGTTCTGCGGCAGGCCAGAAGGCTTCGCCGGGAAAGTCCCAGCGGCGCAGGGCGTAACCGCCGACGATGAGGGCGAACAGCGGCCAGAGGGAGTAGAGCAGAGCGGTCACGGGCACCCCCGGATAGTGGAATCCGCTCATCTTGCGAGGTGGCTGCGGCACAGGGCAAGTCCGGCTTATGCTGGCACTCCCGCGAGGAGGATTCGCCATGCCCGAGACCCATACCGGCGGTTGCCATTGCGGCTATCTGCGCTACGCCGTCGCCGCGCCGCTGGACGATGTCGCTCACTGCCACTGCTCGATCTGCCGGCGCACCACCGGCGGCATCGTCACCACCTGGGCCACGGTGCCGCGCGCGGCGTTCCGCTGGCTGGCGGGCGAAGCGGCGGAATATGCCTCGTCGGCCAGCTGCACGCGCTACTTCTGCCCGCGTTGCGGGGCCAACCTGGCGTTGTTCACCCGGCTCAGCGCCGATACCCTGGACTTCACCGTGGCCAGCCTCGACCATCCCGAGCGCGCCCCCGCCAACCGGCACCTCTGGGTCGGCAGCCGCCTGCCATGGCTACACCTCGACCCGCAGTTGCCCGAAGAGGACGAGGAGTTCATCGCCGGAGCGGACGCCCCGTGAGCGAAGACCGGAGCTGGCACCTGTAGGGCGAATAACGCAGAGCGTTATCCGCCGTCTGCGAGGCGCTGGAAGAGCGCCCGGGACGCGTCCTGCAGGCGCCTCCCTCAGGGCAGCATCAGCCCGCCGGCCGCCTTGTGCAGCTCGCGCAGGTGCGCGCCGACCTCCTTGATGTTGGCCTCGTTGGCTTCCAGCTCGGCGCGGCGCTCGGGATCGAGCAGGGCGCGGACCTCGCGGTCGAGGTCGTCGCTGAGCCGGCGCAGGCGCGCCTGGCGTTCGCGGGTCTGCTCTTCCAGGTGCTTCCACTCGGTGGCCTGCGGCAGGCCGTAGCCGCCCTCCAGGAGTTCCGCCGGACGACTGAGGAAGCCGCTGTCGTCGAGGATCTGCTGGAAGGTCTTGCCGGCCACTTCCAGGCGCTGGTCGCCGGCCGGCTTGTCCAGATGGCCGAGGTACAGGCGCTTCAACTCGTCCTGGGCGAGCAGCAGCTGGCGCCGCAGCGAGGCCTGCTCGAGCAGCAGCAGCGCGGCGCTGGCGCGCAGGTCGGCCTTGGCGAACCAGGGCTGGCGCTCCCTGGCCGGCAGCGCCAGCCAGTCCTCGACCTTGTCCTGGGGAATGTGCAGGCGCTGCTTGAGCACATCGAACATCGCCTGGTAGCGGTCGCGGAAGGAGTCGAAGCGGTAGCCCAGGCGCAGGGCTTCCTTGGGGTCGTCGAGCACGCTGGGATCGGCCAGCTTGCGGTTCTCCAGCATCTCGAGCACGCCGTAGGGGGTGATGCTGTCCAGGCTTTGCAGCGGTCGCCGTGGGATGCCGCTGCGCAGCAGCTTGAGGGTTTCCACCGCGCAATTGTTGGAGATGAAGTAGTACTGACCGTCGTAGCTCCAGTGACTCTGCGCGGCGCGCTCGACCAGGCTGGCGACCTCCTCGCGGTCCAGCTTCAGCGGCACCGAGGCGAGGCTGCGCAGCTCGACCTTGGTGTATTCCTCGATCACCTGCGACAGCGGCAGGACGAACAGGCGCGACGGATAGGCGCCGGTCAGGCCGTCCCAGCTGGACAATTGCAGGTCGCCGACGAAGGCGCGGTAGGACAGCACCAGATGCTGGTCGAGGTCCAGCCGGCAGTCCGGCCCACGCGGCCGGCCGGGGGCGCAGATCACCAGGCGGAGCATGGTGTGGCCCCAGCGGCTGACCAGGTTGTCGTTGGCCTCGGCCAGCAGGTAGTCGACCTCGTAGACCCGCTCGGGGTCGAGCTGGCCCAGCGGCTGCTGGCCGAAGTCGCGGCCGGCGTTGAGGTAGGCGAAGCTCTGCGCACAGGCGCTGTGTTCCGGCGCCCAGCCGAAGCGTTGCTGGTAGTAGCGGTAGAGCGCCGGGCGGCGGCAGGCGTAGCTGGGATCGAGAAGGAAGTACTCCATGTTCACCGCGACGAACTCGCGCGGATTGCTCAGCTCGTAGACGTCCGGGCTGCGCAGTACGAAGCCATTGTGCGCCTCGCGCCGCCCGCGCTGGCCGGCGCGCTGCGGCCAGCCGGCGAGATCGAGCAGGCGCGGGTCGTCGGAGAGCGTGAAGCGGCGCCCGCTCTGCCCGCGGCAATCGGTGGGCTGGGCGATCCGGCCGAGGGTTTCTTCCTGGCGCGTGCAGCGGCGGATCTCGCGTTTTTCCTCCGCCGACCACAGGCGCGCGCGATCGTAGACGTGGGTCAGCTCGTGCAGCAGGGTCGCCAGCAGCTCGCGCCGCTCGGTGCCGTGCACGCGCCCGGTCTGGCGGCTGGCGGCGCTGCCGTCGGTGAGATCGGACAGGTACTTGCGGTTCAGCGCGATGCGCTGCGGACCACGGGCCTGGCCCATGCCGTTGGCGGGCAGGTCGTCGCGCCACTCGACCTCGATCTCGCGGTCCAGGCGTTCGCGGAAGGCCGGCGGCAGCTTGTCCGCGGCTTCGTCCAAGAGTTGCTGGCTGGCCTCGCGCTGCGCAGGGTCCAGCTCAGGCGCGTCGAGTTTCAGGCGCAGGGCCGCCGTCGCGTTGCCGGCTCCGCAGAGGGCCAGCGCCAGCAGCCAGGCGCAGGCCTTCCTCACAGGGCGAGAATGGCTTCGGCAAGTACCTGGTCGGAGGCTTCGCGGGCTTCCGGCAGACGGCTGCGCAGGGTCCGCATCGCGGCTTCCAGCTGGGCGCCGCGAATGGCGCCGTCGCTGGCGACGAAACTGGCGGCGTCGTCGCGCGCCTCGGTGACCACTTTCATGTCGCGCACGGAAGTGGTGGTGTCGGAAGTGAAGTCGATGCTGCGGTCGAGGGCGCGGACGATGATATTGCTGGTCGCGACCACCGAGCGTGCTTCCGCGGCCGTGGCGCAGAGCGCCAGCAGCAGGGCGGCGAACAGGGGGCTATGACGCATGGAGCTACGGCGCATGGAGGTTCTCCGGAACGGTGGTGATCGCCTATTGGGCAAGAATTGCTTCGGCCAGTTCCTGATCGCTGGCCGCCAGCTCGGGGTGCGCGACACGCAGCCAGCGCAATGCCGCTTCCAGGCGCGCACCGCGGATGCTGCCATCGCTGGCGACGAAGCTGGCCGCATCGCCCCGGGCATCGCGTAACAATTTGTTCTCGAACGGCGTGCTGGTCAGCTTGCTGGTGACGTAAAGAGACTTCGCGGTGAACGCCGTCGTGGTATCGAAGGCGTGCGCAGCGGGCGCCAGCAGGCAACAGAAGAACAACGAGAACCGGTAACGCATGGGGTTGAGCGGAATAGGACTGGAACAGCCGCCAAGGCTAACGGAATGTGCGGCGCGGAGCCAGTGTGGCCGGTCGGCCGGGTCATCGCCGCAGCCGGGCGGCTGCGGCGGCGGGGCGGGCGACTCAGATGGTCAGGATCGCCTGGGCCAGTTGCATGTCGTTGGCGGCCAGGCTCGGCAGCTTGCCACGGATGTGGCGCAGTGCGGCTTCCAGGTGCGAGCCGCGGATGTCGCCCTGGCTGGCGACGAAGCTGGCGGCGTCGTCGCGCGCTTCGAGGACGATCTTGTCGTCGCGGAAGGAATTGGTGATGTCCGAAGTGGCATTGGAGGTCATGCCGGTAGCGCGGACCAGGGTATCCGTGGTGACCACGAAGCTGCTGGCGAACGCGCTGGAGGCGCAGGCGAGCAGGGCAGCGGCACCGATCAGGCGCAGACGTTTCATGTGAGTTGCTCCGAACGAAGTCAGCGTAGACGGCCGCATCCGCGCGGCCGTGTCAACGCTGAGACTAACCAACTGTGCGCCACGTCACCAGCGGCTCAGCGCCAGAAAGGTTTCGAAATCTCTACGTAGCGTTCGCTCGGGCTGATCGCCAGGTCGGCGAGGTCGTGTTCGGACATTTGCGCAAGATGCTTGCGCGATCGAGCGTTTTGTCGCCAGGAATTCAATTTTTCCAGCAGGGCGGCGAGATGTGGATGGGCAGCCGGGAGACCGCTGGAACTCCCGGCGTGCGGGTGCGGGGATGTCCTCATCGTGCGTTCCTTCCCATCCCGGGGATGGGGGCGGGGTGTGGAACCTCATGATGCGCCGGGACCGCTGGCTTGCTCAGGGGCAACCACGCGGGAGTTGGACGGAACAGTTCGGTGGCCCCGGCAACTGTTCCGCCCGGCTGTAGCGGAACTGTTCCGGTGGCTCTACGCCTGGGCGGGCTTGCGCGCGATGATCACCTGGCTCTTGGCGACCACGGCGTCCAGGGCCTGCTTGATGGCCGGGCCGCGCGGCGAGTCGAGCAGCGCCTGCCAGGTCCTGGCCCAGTGTTCGAGGAGAGGATGGTCGGGATTGCCGAAATCGACCTTGGCCTCCCAGAACAGCAGCATCCACAGCGACCAGTAGAAGCCGTAGCGGCTGTGGCTGAGGATTTCCAGCCCGGCTTCGCGCACCAGTGCGGCGAACTGCTCCTCGCCGAGCACGCGGATGTGGTTGGGCTTGCGGAAGTATTCGTCGGCGGCGAAGTCTTTCTGCAGGTCTTCCGACGTGGGATGCGGCACGCTGAGCAGATAGAGTGCGCCGGGCTGGCCGACCCGTACCAGCTCGGCGAGGAACTGCCGCGGATCGTCGACGTGCTCGATGACCTCGGTGGAGACCACCCGGGTGGCCGTGGCGTCAGCCAGGGGCAGCGGGTCGCAGTCGCTGACCAGGCATTCCAGTTCGCGGGCCGGGGTATCGGCCAGGCGCTCGCGGGTCCTGGCGATCTTTTCCGCGTCGATGTCGGCGATGATGATGCGAGCGCCGCGCATGGCGCAGAAATGAACGTTGCCGCCGTCGCCGCACCCCACGTCGAGCACGGTGTCCTTGGCGGAAATCGGAAAGCCGCTGAACAGCTCGTCGGTCTCCTGGTTGAACCAGCCGCTGAGCACCGCGTCGCGCAACCCGAGCATGTACGGGTCGACCGGCGCAGGGGCGAGTGGCGCGGCGACGGGCTCGGTGGCGGGGCTGGGCGGCGAGACGATCTTCTTGAGGAAGTTCAGCATGAGGTGGCTCCGGAAGTGGTGGCGACGCGGCGGGCGGCGCTCAGGCGCTTGACCAGGCGGGAGCCCAGGTCGCGGCAGGGGCTCTCGACGAAGCGGTAGTTGAGCTCGCTGAGTACGACGATCAGGACCAGGCTGGTGCCGAGCAGCGACAGGGGCCGCTCGCCGGCGTCCCAGCCCAGGCGGAAGCAGAGTTCGCGACTGAGATAGAACGCCGGGATGTGGATCAGGTAGATCGCATAGGAGCGCGCGCCGACCCAGACCAGCAAGCGCTTCAGCGGCCCGTTGGAGAGCAGGTAGTCGCGGTCGTAGGAGGCTATCCACACCAGCAGTCCGCACAATAGCGCGATGGCGCCGATCCGCACGGCGACCAGGCTGTACGCTTCGCTGGCCAGCACGCCCAGGGCCGCGGCCACGGCGACCAGCAGCAACGGCCCGCTCCAGGCGCGGCCCAGCAGGGTGGGGTTCCAGCGGGCATAGCCAGGCTGCAGGGAGGCGAGGGCGAGCAGTACGCCGATGGCCAGGGCGTCAGTGCGCAATACCATCAGCAGCGGCGTGCGCAGGCTGAAGAACTGGACCAGCACCAGCGCCAGCAGGGCCCAGCCCAGGTAGCGACGCAGGCAGAGGATCAGCAGCGGCAGCAGGAGGTAGAACTGTTCCTCCAGGGAAAGGCTCCAGTAGACGAAGCTGGCACCGTATTCGTAGCGGTAGAAACTGTCGGCGAAGCGGAAGTTGGCGACCTGGAGGAAACCGGCGAGGCTCGCCGCGAGGTTGGCCGACAGGCTGCCGAAGGCTCCGGAGCGGTTCAGCAGCAGGCAACAGGCCAGGATCAGCGCCAGCCACAGCCAGGCCGAGGGCAACAGGCGGAAGGCGCGGCGGATCCAGAAGTACCGCGCCTGTTCCCAGAATGCCTGGCGTGTGGGCGCCTCGCGCAGTTGCGGGATGAGGGTGCGGGCGATGACGAAGCCGGAGATGGCGAAGAACAGGTCCACGCCCCACCAGAACTGGACGCGCTGGTTGATGCCGTCCAGCAGTGCCGGGGAGCCGCTGAACAGGTTGCCGTGCAGATGGTGGAATACCACGCCGAGCACGGCCAGCCCGCGCAACAGTTCGATGTCGAGGATGCGTTTGCCGCTCATGTCCGCGACGATCCGGGGTCGAGCGGCTTGCGCGCGATGATCACCTGGCTCTTGGGCATGAAATGGTCGAGCAGGTGCTTGATCTCCAGACCGTCGGGACGGGCCAGGAGGTTTTCCCAGAGCCGTGCCCAGTCTTCCATCAGCGCCGGGTAGGGCGGCTGGATACGGTCGCGGACGGCGCCGCCGAGCTCACGGCCGGCGGCCCGTTCGCTGGCCCAGAAGAAGATCATGCCCATCACCCAGAAGAAGCCGCTGGCCTGGCGGTGCTCGATGACCAGCCCGGCGTCCTGCACCAGGCGCGCGAAGTCGTCGCGGGAGAAGATGTGGATGTGGTTGGGCGCCCGGAAGTAGTCGGCCGGGGCGATGCCCTGCTGCAGGTGTTCGCCGACCGGGTCCGGCACGCTCAGCAGGTACTGCGCGCCAGGGCGTCCGAGACGCACGAGTTCGTCCATCACCCGCGCTGGGTTGGCCACGTGTTCGAGCACTTCCATGCACACCAGCTTGTCGGCGCAGGCGTCGCGCAGCGGCAGCGGATCGCTGTCGCTGACCAGGCCGGTGAAGGGCCGCCGGGCCACCGCCTCGACCTGCTGCGCCAGGCTCCGCACCTTGTCTTCCTCGCTGTCGGTGAAGATCACCGAAGCGCCCTGGCGGGCGGCGAAGAGGGTGGCGACGCCTTCGCCGCAGCCGAGATCGAGCAGGGTGTCCTGGGCGCCGATGGCGAAGCCGGCGAGCAGTTCGCCGGTTTCGCTGCGGAACCAGCCATCCAGCACCGCATCGCGCAGACCGCACATGCGTGGCGACACCGGTTCGCTCGCCGCAGCGGGACGGGAACGCCAGCGTTGGAGCAGGGCGCGGATCATGCCGGGATGCTTTGCAAGGCGGCGGGGTCGCCTTGTGCCGCTTCGTCGAGGAAGCGACGCAGGCGCTCCACGGCCAGCTTGCGGCTGCAGAAGCGTTCGAGGCTGGCGCTGGCATGCGCGGACATGCGTGCGTAGCGCTCCGGCTCCTGGCGAGCGACCTCGAAACTGGCCCGGTAGGCCCGGCACAGCGACTCCCAGTCGGTGATGTAGCGCAGCGTGCGGTAGGCCGCACGCGGGTCGTGGGGCCAGGCGGTGGCTTCTTCCGAGGAGTCGACGATGAAGGCGTTGTCGGCGTCGATGTAGTCGATCATCGCGGTATTGCGCGGAGCCACGGCCGGCTTGCCGCTGGACATGAATTCCATCAGCGGCAGGCATTGGCCTTCGCCGTAGGAGGTGTTCACCACGTAGCTGGTGGCCTCGACCAGCCGCTCGTAGTCCGGGTCGGCGAGGTAGCCGTGGATCAGCACGATGCGGCAGCGGTAGGACTGGTTCTTGTACAGGTGGTGAAGCATGTCGGCCAGCGCTTCGCCGACGTTGTGGTGGGTCAGTTTCAGCACCAGGGTGGCGTCGGGCTCGTCGCGGAAGGTGGCGCAGAACGCGCTGATCATGTCCTGCCAGTTCTTGCGCCCGTCGTAGGGGTTGAACACCGAGGTGTAGATGACCCCGTCGAGGCTCAGCTCGACCTTTTTCGCCGCGCGGTCCGGCAGGGCCAGGATCTCCGCCGACGGCTCGGGGTCGGCATGGACGGCCAGGTCCAACTGGCGGCTGTCCACCAGCAGGCCGTCCAGGTGCAGGCGCACATCCCGGGCTTCGGGACGGCCCGCCTGCTGCGAGGCGCGGTTGGCGAAGCGATCCCAGACCGGCGCCGGCACGCTCAGTACCGGGTAGTCGCGACCCATGGCGGCGCGCACCACGTCGACCGTGAAGCTGGAATGGGTGATGGCCCGTCCGCTGTGGCGCAGCACGTGTCGCCAGTCGTGGCGCGGTTCGTCGTGCCAGGTTTCGCTGGGCAGGGTGCTGAACTCCCAGGCGAACACCGGGATGGTTGGGCAGGCATGGTGGATCGGCGTGCGATGGGGCGGCGAGAAGGAGAGGAAGACGCAGGGTTCGCCGCGCTTGCGGCAGTCGTGGTAGAGGCGGTCCACCAGTTCGTCGGGATCGCTGACTTCGACCACCTGGCCGATCTCTTCCAGCAGCGGACGGAATTCCTTGAGGACGAAGTAATAGCTGTACTCCGGGCGCCCGAGGTTCTGCCGGATGGTGGTCTTGTTGGTCTCGGAGTGGATGATGATCAGCATGGAACGTTGCCTGTGGCGGTGGCCGCCAGTTCGACGCCGGGCGCAGGGGTTGCCTTGCGAGCGGAAAGGAAGGGTTCCAGGCGCTGGCGGACCACGTCGCCGGCGCAGTAGCCGCGCATGCGTTGGTTGGCCGCGGTGGACAGCTGCCGATAGCGCTCCGGCTGTTCCCGGGCCACCCGGTAGCTCTCCAGGTAGGCCTCCTTCAGGGACTCCCAGCTCGGCCGGTAGCGCCGGGTGCTGTACAACCGGCGCGAATCCTGCGGCCAGGCCGCGGGCTCCTGGCTGGAGCGGACCACGAAGCCCACCTGGGCGTCCATGTAGTCGGCCATCGCCGAATGGTCCGGAGCGATCGCCGGGGTGCCGCAGGACATGAACTCCATCAGCGGCAGGCACAGGCCCTCGCAGCGCGAGGCGTTCACGTAGTAGCTGGCGGCTCCGTACAGACGGGCGTACTCCGCGGCGTCGAGATAGCCGTGCAGGGCGATGACCCGGCAGGCGAACGGCGACAGTTGGGAAAGCAGGGTGAGCAGTTCGACGTGGTAGGTCGTCAGGTCGCTCTGGGTCATCTTCAGCACCAGCGTGGCATCGCTGGTGTCGCGGAATGCCCAGCAGAAGGCGGTGATCAGGTGATGCCAGTTCTTGCGCCCGTCCAGCGGATTGAACACCGAGACGTAGACCACCCCGTCCACGACGACCTGCTGGTGCTGGTCGACGTCCGGCAGCAGCGCCGGCGGATGCTCGGGCTCGGCGGGCGGCATCGGCTCGGTGGCCTGGGGCAATGGCTCCGGCAGCGTTTCCAGCGCCGTTGGCGGGTGCGGCAGCGGCTGGCGCAGGTGACGGAACAGCCAGCGGCGTACCGGCATGGGTACCAGGTCGCTGACAGCTTCCCGGTACCACAGCAGCAGGTAGTGCTTGCTGATGACCAGTCGGCGCCTCCAGTCGAGAGGAACCGGCTCTGGCTCTGGTTCTGGCTCAGGGACCGGTTCGGGCTCGGGCTCGGCGGGCGTCTCGGGGAGGACCTCGAGGATCTCGTCCTCGGTCTCTTCCCTGATCGGTGCGATGAGGCCGTCGGCGGAAAGGCCCAGCAGGCGGCTGTCGATGACGCAGCCCTTGAGTTGCAGGGTCTCGCCGGACTTGACCGGATTCCGTTCGCCTTGCTGGCGGATCGCGGCGAACTCCTCCCAGATCGGCGTAGGCAGCGCCAGCACCGGAAAATCTTCGCCCAGCACCCGGCGAACCGCGTGGGCAGTCTGCTCGGAGAGGGTGATGGCTGCGCCATGGCCGGCCAGGACCTGGCTCCAGTCCTGCGCCGGATCGCCGTCCCACGCCACGTCGGGAATCGACTCGAACTCCCAGGCGACCACGCACAGCATCGGGCATTGCAGGCCCCGCGCCGCCTTGTGCGGCGGGGTGAAGGAGAGGAACAGGCAGTCTTCGCCCTGTTCATGCAGTTGCCGATAGAGCGGGTCGACTTCGTCCGTGCTCTGTACCAGGTGGACCTGTCCCAGCGATTCGAGGATTGGCCGGTAGGCCTTGAGGACGAAGTAGTAGCTGTATTCGGGGCGACCGAGGTTGTGGCCGATCGAGCGCTCGTTGATATCCGAGTAAAGGATGAAATTCATGGCATCTCGTGATGAAACTGCCCGTTCGACAGCTTGGTGGTGATGAGCGAGGCCAGGCGCTGCTTCGTTGTCCGGAAGCCTTCCCGGCGGACTGGTCGACCCATCGTGTTCTTGTTCTGTTATCGCAGCCGCGACCTGTTCGATCAACAGAACAGGAGGCAGTCAAGCACGAAATCGAGAGGCATTCTAAACATACCTTTCGCAAAAACGTGAAGGCTGACGGAGAAAACGTCATGCCGTTCGAGTGAGAACCTACCGGTCACGAATAAGCGGTTGAAATTGGCGCATTCTTGGCACAGATTGGAGCGCGATAATCAGAACAACACGCTATCCGGCATGACCTCTGGAACGTCGTATTCCTAGGAAGAGCGTCGCCGAGCGTAGCATCAGATAAAAGGCCCGCTTCCTTGACTCAGCGTCTGTTCGTCACCGGGCTCTCCGGTTTCGTAGGCAAGCATCTTCAAGCTTATCTGGCAGCGGCCCACACGCCGTGGGCGCTCCTTCCCGTACCGCATCGTTACGACCTGCTGGAGCCGGATTCGCTGGGCGACCTCTGGCCGGAGCTGCCGGATGCGGTCATCCACCTGGCCGGGCAGACCTATGTGCCGGAGGCCTTCCGCGATCCTGCGCGGACCCTGCAGATCAACCTCCTTGGCACCCTGAACCTGCTCCAGGCGCTTAAGGCGCGGGGCTTCTCCGGTACCTTCCTGTACATCAGCTCCGGCGACGTCTACGGCCAGGTGGCCGAGGCGGCGTTGCCGATCCACGAGGAACTCATCCCCCACCCGCGCAATCCCTATGCGGTCAGCAAGCTGGCGGCCGAGTCGCTGTGCCTGCAGTGGGGTATCACCGAAGGCTGGCGGGTGCTGGTGGCGCGGCCGTTCAACCATATCGGGCCGGGGCAGAAGGACAGCTTCGTGATCGCCAGCGCCGCGCGGCAGATCGCCCGGATGAAGCAGGGCTTGCAGGCCAATCGGCTGGAAGTGGGGGACATCGACGTCAGCCGTGATTTCCTCGATGTCCAGGACGTGCTGTCAGCCTATCTGCGCCTGCTCTCCCACGGCGAGGCGGGCGCCGTCTATAACGTCTGTTCCGGGCAGGAGCAGAAGATTCGCGAGCTGATCGAACTGCTGGCGGACATCGCCCAGGTCGAGCTGGAAATCGTTCAGGACCCTGCCCGGATGCGCCGGGCGGAACAGCGTCGGGTTCGCGGCAGCCATGCGCGACTGCATGACGCCACGGGCTGGAAGCCTGAAATAACCATAAAACAGTCCCTGCGGGCGATCCTGTCCGACTGGGAGTCACGGGTACGAGAAGAATGACAAGAAGTGCACTGGTAACTGGGATCACCGGTCAGGACGGAGCGTACCTGGCCAAGCTGCTGCTGGAGAAGGGCTACCGGGTCCACGGCCTGGTGGCGCGGCGCAGCAGCGACACGCGCTGGCGCCTGCGTGAACTGGGGATCGAAGGCGATATCCAGTACGAGGACGGCGACATGGCCGATGCCTGTTCGGTGCAGCGCGCGGTGATCAAGGCGCAGCCGCAGGAGGTCTACAACCTGGCGGCACAGAGCTTCGTCGGGGCTTCCTGGAACCAGCCGGTGACCACCGGCGTCGTCGACGGCCTGGGCGTGACCCACCTGCTCGAGGCGATCCGCCAGTTCAGCCCGGAAACGCGCTTCTACCAGGCCTCCACCAGCGAGATGTTCGGCCTGATCCAGGCCGAGCGCCAGGACGAGAACACGCCGTTCTACCCGCGCAGCCCCTACGGCGTGGCCAAGCTCTATGGCCACTGGATCACCGTCAACTATCGCGAGAGCTTCGGCCTGCACGCCTCCAGCGGCATCCTGTTCAACCACGAGTCGCCGCTGCGCGGCATCGAGTTCGTCACGCGCAAGGTTACCGACGCGGTGGCCCGCATCAAGCTCGGCAAGCAGCAGGAATTGCGCCTGGGCAACGTCGACGCCAAGCGCGACTGGGGCTTTGCCGGGGACTACGTCGAAGCCATGTGGCTGATGTTGCAGCAGGACAAGGCCGACGACTACGTGGTGGCCACCGGTGTCACTACCACCGTGCGCGACATGTGCCAGATCGCTTTCGAGCATGTGGGCCTGGACTACCGCGACTTCCTCAAGATCGACCCGGCGTTCTTCCGGCCCGCCGAGGTCGACGTGCTGCTGGGTAATCCGGCCAAGGCCCAGCGTGTGCTCGGCTGGAAGCCCAGGACCAGCCTGGACGAGCTGATCCGGATGATGGTCGAGGCGGACCTGCGACGCGTTTCCCGGGAGTAAGCCATGCTGATTCCCGTGGTGCTTTCCGGCGGCGCCGGTACCCGCCTGTGGCCGGTGTCGCGTGAAGGACAGCCGAAGCCGTTCATGCGCCTGCCCGATGGCCAGACCCTGCTGGGCAAGACCTACCGACGTGCCGCCGGGCTCCTGGCCGGGCATGGCGAAATCGTCACGGTGACCAACCGCGAGCATTACTTCCAGAGCAAGGACCAGTTCCAGGCGGCCCGCCTGGGGCGGCACCGGGGACATTTCATCCTCGAACCGACCGGGCGCAACACCGCCCCGGCGATTGCCGTCGCCGCCCTGGCGCTGCAAGCCGAACATGGCGACGCGGCGGTACTGGTGGTGATGCCGGCGGATCACCTGATCCGCAACGAGGAGGCCTTCCGCGAGGCGGTGGGGCATGCCGCGCGTCTCGCCGTCGCCGGGCACCTGGTTACCTTCGGCGTGGTGCCGGACGCAGCGGAAACCGGTTTCGGCTATATCGAGCTGGGCGACCGGCTGGACGAGCAGGGGGCGGCCAAGGTGCGCCGCTTCGTCGAGAAACCCGATGAGGAAACCGCCCGTCGCTACGTGGAAAGTGGCGGTTTCCTGTGGAACTCCGGGATGTTCTGTTTCACGGCCTCGACCCTGGTCGACGAGCTGGCGCAGCATGCCCCGGCCCTGCTGGAGCAGGCCAGGGCCTGCCTGGCCGCCAGTGCGGCGGTGAAGATGGCCGATGGCATCCAGCATGAGCTGGCGGGCGAAGCCTTCGCCGCGCTGCCGGACATTTCCATCGACTATGCGCTGATGGAGCGCTCCGCGCGGGTCGCCGTGGTGCCGGCGGCCTTCGACTGGAGCGATATCGGTTCCTGGGGCGCGATGAGCGCGCTGCTCGACGCGGACGCAGAGGGCAATCGCGGCAGCGGCGACACCCTGTTCGTCGACACCCGTAACACCTTCGTGCAGAGCGACGGGCGCCTGGTCGCCACGGTCGGGGTCGACGACCTGGTCGTGGTGGATACTTCCGATGCGCTGCTGATCGCCCGCGCCGACCGGGTCCAGGAGGTGCGCAGGGTGGTGCAGCGGTTGAAGGACGAGCGGCACGAGGCCTATCGGCTGCATCGGACCGTCAACCGTCCCTGGGGCAGCTATACCGTCCTCGAGGAAGGGCCGCGCTTCAAGATCAAGCGAATCGTGGTCAGGCCGGGAGAGCGCTTGTCGCTGCAGATGCACCATCACCGCAGCGAGCACTGGATCGTGGTGCAAGGCATGGCCAGGGTCACCAATGGCGATGGCGCGCGGCTGGTCAACAGCAACGAGTCGACCTACATTCCCGCGGGCCACCGGCATCGCCTGGAAAACCCGGGGGTCATCGACCTGGTGATGATCGAGGTGCAGAGCGGCGAATACCTGGGAGAGGACGACATCGTCCGCTTCGAGGACCAGTACGGCAGGGTGGTCTGATGCTTCTTGGCTTGTCTCGTTCCTTGTGGGGCTATCGTGGCTTCGTTCTCGGCAGCGTCAAGCGCGAGTTCCAGTCGCGCTACCGCGGGTCGCTGTTCGGCGCGCTGTGGACGGTGCTCAATCCGCTGTCGATGATCGTCGTCTACACGGTGATCTTCTCCCAGGTGATGCGCGCGCGCCTGCCGGGCGTCGACGACGGCCTGGCCTACAGCGTCTATCTCTGCGCCGGGCTGCTGACCTGGGGCCTGTTCGCGGAAATCACCTCGCGCAGCCAGAGCATGTTCATCGAGAACGCCAACCTGCTGAAGAAGATCAGCTTCCCGCGCATCTGCCTGCCGGTCATCGTACTGCTCAACGCCGGGGTCAATTTCGCCATCATCCTCGCCTTGTTCCTCGGCTTTCTTGCCCTCAGCGGGCGCCTGCCGGGCGCGGCATTGCTCGCGCTGGTGCCGCTGCTGGCGATCCAGGTGCTGTTCGCGGCGGGACTGGGGATGATCCTCGGGGTGCTCAACGTGTTCTTCCGCGACGTCGGCCAGTTGTTCGGCATCTGTCTGCAGTTCTGGTTCTGGCTGACGCCGATCGTCTATCCGATCGGCATCCTGCCCGAGGGTATCCGCTCGCTGATCGAACTCAACCCGATGACCGCGCTGATGCGCAGCTACCAGCAGCTGTTCCTCCACGGGCAATGGCCGGACTGGCCTTCATTGCTGCCGATCACCCTGCTGGCGCTGCTGCTGTGCGCGCTCGGCCTGCGTCTGTTCCGCCAGCGGGTCGGCGAAATGGTGGATGAACTCTGATGGGACAGATACACGTATCCGGCCTCGGCAAGGCCTACAAGCAGTATCCCAATCGCTGGAGCCGGTTGTTCGAATGGCTGGTGCCTTTCAGCCCTCCGCGCCACCACCTGCACTGGATCCTGCGCGAGGTCGAGTTCACCATCGAGCCGGGCGAAGCGGTCGGCATCGTCGGGGTCAACGGCGCCGGCAAGAGCACCTTGCTGAAGATGATCGCCGGCACCACCCAGCCGACCTGCGGCGAGATCCGCGTGGCCGGCCGGGTCGCCGCGCTGCTCGAGCTGGGCATGGGCTTCCACCCGGACTTCACCGGCCGGCAGAACGTCTTCATGGCCGGGCAATTGCTGGGCATGCAGGTCGAGGAAATCCAGGCGCTGATGCCGGAGATCGAGGCCTTCGCCGAAATCGGCGAGGCCATCGAGCAACCGGTGCGCACCTACTCCAGCGGCATGCAGATGCGCCTGGCGTTCAGCGTGGCGACTGCCCGGCGGCCGGACATCCTGATCGTCGACGAGGCCCTGTCGGTTGGCGATGCCTATTTCCAGCACAAGAGCTTCGAGCGCATCCGCAGTTTCCGCAAGGCCGGCACCACCCTGCTGATCGTTTCCCACGACCGCTCGGCGATCCAGTCCATCTGCGACTCCGCGATCCTCCTGGAGCAGGGACGGATGGCCATGCGCGGGCGGCCGGAAGAAGTGATGGACTACTACAACGCCCTGCTCGCCGAGCGCGAGGGGCAGACCGTGCGCCAGGAAATGCTCGCCGACGGCCAGGTGCGGACGATTTCCGGCACTGGCGAGGCAGCGATCCTCGACGTACGGATGGTCGACCAGCGGCAGCGCGCGCTGGAGGTGGTCGAGGTAGGCCAGGCGGTGACGCTGGAAGTCGAGGTCGAAGTTCGCCAGGACATCGAGCGGCTGATCCTCGGCTTCATGATCAAGGACCGCCTCGGCCAGCCGATGTACGGGATCAATACCCACCGCCTGGACAAGGCCCTCACCGACCTGAAGGCCGGCGAGCGCATCACCTACCGCTTCGCTTTCGACATGCGTCTGGGCAAGGGGCACTACTCGGTGGCGCTGAGCCTGTCGCGGCTGGACTCGCACCTGGACCGCAACTTCGAATGGCGCGACTACGGCCTGGTCTTCCATGTCATCAACAACCGCCAGGAAGACTTCGTCGGTTGCTCCTGGCTGGGCGCCGAAACCCATATCAGCCGCTCCGGCGAGGCGGCTCTGGACCCCACTTCCGCGGAGAGCACTCCATGACGCGTCTGTTGGTCGAATGCACCTATGTGTTCGAGCATCCCAAGGTCAATTCCGGTATTCAGCGGGTGGTGCGCAACGTCATCCGCGAGTTGCCGGAAGCCGACGAGACGGTGGAGTGCATCCCGGTGGCAATGCTCGACGGCACCCTGTATCAGGTCCACAGCCTGGCGCCGCTGGACCCGCGGCCGCATTCGCCGTTGGTACGCCTGCGCATCCTGGTGGAGCGAGCCGCCAACTACTTCTGGCTGGGCCAGCGCACCCTGGAAAAGCGCCGCCCGTTCCGTTCCTCGCCGTGGGCCCGGCGCCTTCTCTATGTAGCCTGCCGCCTGTTCGCCTTCGCCTTCCTCAGCATTCCGCTGCGCCTGCTCGACCGCATCCTCGGCAAGCAGCAGCCTGCACCCGTGCGCGCGACCCCGCTCGAACATCGGGCCGGCGACCAACTGGTCTTGCTGGACTCCTCCTGGCACGCCGATTTCTTCCCGCTGGCGGAACGCCTCAAGAGCGAGGGCGTGGGCATCGTCTCGGTGATCTACGACCTGATTCCCCTGACCCATCCGCAATTCTGCGATGCCGGCCTGGTCAAGGTGTTCAACCACTGGTTCGACTGGATCGCGGCCACCGCCGACGGCTACGTCGCGATTTCCGAGACCATTCGCGACGAAGTGCGCGCGGAGATGCTGCGGCGCATCGGCCCGGAGAAGGTCGCGCAACGCTGGTTCGATTATTTCCACCTGGGTTCGGAGCTGGACCTGGTGGAGGACGGCGCCTCCGTCGAGCCCGACCTGCTGCGCATGTTCAAGGCCAAGGCGCCGGTATTCCTGATGGTCAGCACCATCGAGCCGCGGAAGAACCACGGTTACCTGCTGGATGCCTTCGAGCGCGCCTGGGCCCAGGGTTCGCAGGTGCGGTTGTGCATCGCCGGACGCATCGGCTGGAAGTGCGAGGCGCTGGTGGAACGGGTGCGGCAGCATCCGGAGCTGAACAAGCGCCTGTTCATGTTCAACGACCTCTCCGACAAGAGCCTGGAGTACGCATACTCCCATGCCGCATCGCTGGTCTTCCCGTCCTATGTGGAAGGTTTCGGCCTGCCGCTGGTGGAGGCCATGCAGCGCGGCCTGCCGGCGATGGGCAGCGACATCCCGGTGTTCCGCGAGATCGGCGGCGAATTCATGGCCTACTTCGACCTTGCCGATCCGCAGACCCTGGCGAACCTGGTCACCCGCTTCGAAGCCACGGGCGAGTTCCCGGCCGAGCGACCGGTCGGCGAATGGCGCTGGATCGGCTGGCACGAAGCGAGTCGGCAACTGATCGCGCGGATCCTGCTCGCCCTCGGCAAGGCCCCGACGCATGGCGAGGCAGTACATGCGGATTGCGGTTAACGCGCGGATTCTCCAGGCGCCGCGGACCGGCATCGGACATTACCTGGTCGAGTTGCTGGGCGCGTTGCAGGCGCACGCGGACTTCGAGTTTTCCCTGTTCCATGGCTGGGGCTGGAGCGGCGACCTGCCGGCGGCGGCGCTGCCCGGCTATTCGCGTCTGTCGCCCTGGCTGCGCAACCTGCCCGGAGCCTACCGGGCACGACGCTGGCTGGAGCAGCGGCGTTTCGATAGCGGTCGGCCGCCGGTCGATCTCTACCATGAGCCCAGTCTCTGGCCGCTGGACTTCGACGGGCCGATGCTGATGACCCTGCACGACCTGACCCACCTGCATTATCCGGCGACGCAACCCGCCGCCCGCTTGCGCGAAATAGAACGCCGGCTGGCGCGCGGGATGGAAAAGGCGCGGTTGATCCTGACCGACTCGCAGGCGATCGCCGACGAGGCGCAGGCGTATTTCGGCCTGCCGCGCGAGCGCTTCGTGGTGGCGCCCCTCGGCCATGCCGCGCGGTTCCGTCCGCGGGACCGGGAGTCCCTGCGCGAGCCCTTGCGCGCGCATGGCCTGGTGCCGCGCGGGTATTTCCTCTGCGTAGGAACCCTCGAACCGCGCAAGAACCTGTCGCTGGCCCTGCGCGCCCATGGGCAACTGCCGGCGCCGGTCCGCCAGCGTTTTCCGCTGATGATCGTCGGCATGCCGGGATGGGAAAGTCGCTCGCTTGACGACGAACTGCGCCAGGCGCTGGCTTCTGGGACGGTGCGGCTGCTCGGCTACCTGCCGGACGAGCGGGTCGCCGAGTTGATGTCGGGCGCTCGGGCGCTGGTCTTCCCCTCGATCTACGAAGGCTTCGGCCTGCCTGTGCTGGAAGCCATGGCCAGCGGCACGCCGGTATTGCTCACGCGACTCTCCGCAATGCCGGAGGTGGCCGGCGAGGCGGGCAGCTATATTGACCCGGATGATGCCAATGGGCTATCTGACATGCTGGTCCGCATGACCGAGGATACCGTCTACTGGGAGTGCTGCCGGGAAGCCGGCCTGCGACGGGCGGAGCAGTTTTCCTGGAAGCGTTGCGCGAATCTCACCGCTGCAGCCTATCGTCGTGCCGTGGAGGGCTGAATGCGGGTACTGCACTTCTACAAGACCTACCTGAGCGAGACGGTAGGCGGGATCGAACAGGTGATCTTCCAGCTTTGCGAGAGCAGCGGGTCGTGGGGGATCGACAACCACGTCCTGACCCTGAGCAGCGACCCGCATCCGCCTGTCGTGCCCTTCGGCGGACATGTGGTGCATCGCGCCAGGCTCGACCTGCAGCTCGCCTCCACCGGTTTTTCCCTGAGCGTGTTCAAGCAGTTCCGCGAGCTGGCGGCGGAGGCGGACGTGGTCAACTACCACTTCCCCTGGCCGTTCATGGACCTGGTGCATTTCCTCACCGGTATGAACAAGCCGAGCGTGGTCACCTACCATTCGGACATCATCCGCCAGCGCGTCCTGTTGAAACTGTACCGGCCGCTTATGGGGCGCTTCCTTCATAGCGTCGATCGGATCGCGGTGGCGTCGCCCAACTACTTCAGCACCAGCGACGTGCTCCGCCAGTACCGGGAAAAGACCCGGGTGATCACCTACGGCCTGGACAAGGCTTGCTACCCGAAGCCTGCGGCACAGCGTCTGGAGCACTGGCGAGAGAAACTCGGGCCGCGGTTCTTCCTGTTCGTCGGGGTGATGCGTTACTACAAGGGCCTGCATATCCTGCTGGATGCGTTGCAGGGCACCGATTACCCGGTGGTGATCGTCGGTGCCGGGCCGTTGCAGGCCGAGCTGTATGCCCAGGCCGCGGCGCTGGGGTTGCGCAACGTGCACTTCCTCGGGCGGGTGGACGACGAGGACAAGGTCGCCCTGCTGCAACTCAGCTACGCCATGGTCTTTCCGTCGCACCTGCGTTCCGAGGCGTTCGGCATCTCCCTGCTGGAGGGCGCGATGTACGGCAAGCCGATGATCTCCAGCGAGATCGGCACCGGCACCAGCTACATCAATATCCATGGCGAGACCGGCCTGGTCGTGCCGCCCAGCCAGCCGGCCGCGTTTCGCCAAGCGATGCGCTGGCTCTGGGAGCATCCGCAGCAGGCGGAGGATATGGGCAGGAACGCGGAGGCCCGCTATCGGCAACTGTTCACCGCCGAAGAGATGGGGCGTCGCTGGAGCGAGCTGTACCGTGAACTGCTGGAGGAAAAGGCTTCTTCCAGATACGTGAAGGCCGCTCGGTAAGGAGCGGCCTACGGTACAGTTCAGGCTGGGCCGAACCGGGGCGTTACAGTATCGCTTAGCGCCAGAACGGCTTGTTCAGCTCGGCGTAGCGCTGGGCTTCGCTGATGCCGGCGTCGGCGAGCAGGCGGGAGTCCAGACGGGCCAGCTGGCGACGGCTCTGGATGCGGCGCTGCCACAGTTTCATGGTGCCCAGCAGGCTGCTGCTGCGGCGGTTGGAGCGAGCGATGTCGAAAGTGTTGGAACCGAGGGTACGTTCCATGATGTGTCGATCCTTCCCACTTGTGGTGGGTAGTCAGGTTGCTAGTGATTAACTGAGCAATATGATCTGACTAACAGGTCAACAAGAATAGGAACAGTTGCGGAGAATTGCGTTGGATCACCGGGGTGTGTTTCCGAACTGTATGGGTTGTTTCGGTGCGTAACTGTACCGCTCTGCACCGTCATGGTGCGTTACCGAAAGAAACAACGAAGTGTTACAGCAGGAAAAGCGGAAGGGCCGGGTCGGCGTGTTGCGATGGCGGCAAGAGAAAAGGCCGCCGAAATATGTTTTTACGTGGTTTTTTCTGCCCTGTCCAGACGCCCGGAAGAATTAATCGTCCGGGCGCTGGAAATAGTTGCGGATGAAACGGTTCAGCCTCAGCCGGCCAGCATGTGTCCACGTTCTTCCAGGTTCAGGTGCCAGGCCAGCGCCTCGCGCAACAGATGCGGCGTGTGGCCGCCTTTCGCGCAAGCCGCCTCGAAGTAGTCCAGCAGCGGTGCCTGGTAGGACGGGTGGACACAGTTCTCGATGATCACCCGGGCCCGTTCGCGAGGCGCCAGGCCGCGCAGGTCGGCGAGGCCCTGCTCGGTGACGAGGATGTCGACGTCGTGCTCGGTGTGGTCGACATGGCTGACCATCGGCACCACGCTGGAAATGTTGCCGCCCTTGGCGATCGACTTGGTGACGAAGATCGCCAGGTGCGCGTTGCGGGCGAAGTCGCCGGAGCCGCCGATACCGTTCATCATCTTGGTGCCGCCGACGTGGGTCGAGTTGACGTTGCCGTAGATGTCGAACTCCAGCGCCGTATTGATGCCGATGATGCCCAGGCGACGGACCACCTCGGGGTGGTTGGAGATTTCCTGCGGGCGCAGCACCAGCTTGTCCTTGTAGCGCTCCAGGTTACCGAACACGTCGGCGTTACGCCGCGGCGACAGGGTGATCGAGCTGCCCGAGGCGAAGCGCAGCTTGCCGGCGTCGATCAGGTCGAAGGTCGAGTCCTGCAGCACTTCGGAGTACATGGTCAGGTTCTCGAACGGCGACTCGATCAGGCCGCACATCACCGCGTTGGCGATGCTGCCGATACCGGCCTGCAGCGGGCCGAGGCTGTTGCTCATGCGCCCGGCGTCGACCTCGCGCTTGAAGAAATCGATCAGGTGGTTGGCGATGGCCTGGGTCTCGCCGTCCGGCGGCAGCACGGTGGATGGCGAGTCCGGCTGGTCGTTGATGACGATGGCGACGATCTTCTCCGGCGGGATCGGGATCGCCGTGCTGCCGATGCGGTCGTCGACGCGGGTCAGCGGGATCGGCGTGCGGGTCGGCCGGTAGGTCGGGATATAGATGTCGTGCAGGCCTTCCAGGTTGGTGCTGTGGGCCAGGTTGATCTCGACGATGACCTGCTTGGCGAAGATCGCGAAGCTCGCCGAGTTGCCCACCGAGGTGGTCGGCACGATGTGGCCCTGCTCGGTGATCGCGGCGGCTTCGATGACGGCGATGTCCGGCAGCTTCAGCTGGTGGTTGCGCAACTGCTCGACGGTTTCCGAGAGATGCTGGTCGATGAACATCACTTCGCCGGCGTTGATCGCCTTGCGCAGGGTGCTGTCGACCTGGAACGGCATGCGCCGGGCGAGCACGCCGGCCTCGGTGAGCTGCTTGTCGAGGTCGTTGCCGAGGCTGGCGCCGGTCATCAGGCTGATACGCAGCGGACGTTCCTTGGCGCGCATGGCCAGCGCCTGGGGTACGGCCTTGGCCTCGCCGGCGCGGGTGAAACCGCTCATGCCGACGGTCATGCCGTCCTGGATCAGGTCGGCGGCTTCGGCCGCACTCATCACCTTGTCGAGCAGGGAGGGCAGGCGCACGCGATCACGGTACATGGAACGAACCTCAGACGACGAATTATTAGAGGCCGCCAGTCTAGGGTTTCCGCGATTTTTCGCCTTTATACCAAGGTCGAAGCGCCATTCAGCGGGCTTATGGGCGGATTGCCAGGACCACCACGCCCGCTGTCACCAGGGCTACGCCGAGCCATTGGCGCAGGTCCAGGCGTTCGCCGAGGAAGGCCACGCCGAGCAGTGCCACCAGCACCACGCTGAACTTGTCCAGCGGCGCCACCAGCGACGCCGGGCCGAGCTTGAGGGCGCGGAAATAGCAGGTCCAGGAGGCACCGGTGGCCAGCCCGGAGAGCACCAGGAACAGCCAGCTGCGCGGCAGGATGCTGCCCGGGGCCTGGAACTTGCCCAGGACCGCGAGGATGCCGCCGAGGGTGACGAGGATCACCAGGGTGCGGATGAAGGTGGCGAAGTCCGAATCGACCCGGTCGAGGCCGATCTTGGCGAAGATCGCGGTCAGCGCGGCGAACAGCGCCGAAAGCAGTGCCCAGAAGGCCCAGGATGCCAGCATGTCGTCCTCCTCCGGGCCTTCTCCACGGGCTGCGCCGCTACAGGGCTTCCAGCTTGGCGTAGCCGAGCATCAGCCACTTGCTGCCTTCGCTCTCGAAATTCACCTGCACCCGGGCCTGGGCGCCGGCGCCTTCGAAGTTGAGGATAGTCCCTTCGCCGAACAGCGCGTGGCGCACCCGCTGGCCGAGGGAGAAGGGCGTCTCCGGCACCCCGGCGCCGCTGAAGAGGTTGCCGCCGGCACTGCGCGAGGTGCCGCCGTAGGGGCGGCTGACGGTATTGGACAGGCGCACTTCCTGGATCAGCGCCGGCGGGATCTCGCGGATGAAGCGCGAAACCTTGTTGTAGGTCTCGCTACCGTAGAGCCGGCGGGTCTCCGCGTAGGTCAGGACCAGTCGCTGCATGGCGCGGGTGACGCCGACGTAGGCCAGGCGGCGTTCCTCTTCCAGGCGGCCGGATTCCTCCAGGCTCATCTTGTGCGGGAACAGCCCTTCCTCCATGCCGACCAGGAACACCAGCGGGAACTCCAGGCCCTTGGCGCTGTGCAGGGTCATCAGCTGGACACTGTCCTCGTGGGCGTCGGCCTGGGTTTCCCCGGCCTCCAGGGAGGCGTGGCTGAGGAAGGCCTGCAGCGGGGTGAGGTCTTCCTCTTCCTCGCTGTTCTCGAAGGCGCGGGCGGCGCTGACCAGTTCCTCGAGGTTCTCCACCCGGGCCTGGCCTTTCTCGCCTTTTTCTTCCTTGTGGTAGCTGATCAGTCCGGACTGCTCGATCACCGTCTGGGTCATCAGGTGCAGCGGCATGTCCATGACCTTCGCCGAAAGATTCTCGATCAGCTCGACGAAGCCGGTCAGGGCGCTGGCGGCGCGGCCGGGCAGGACCTTGTTGGCGATCATCAGGCGGATCGCCTCCCACATCGACACATCGTTGCCGCGGGCGAATTCGCGGATGCTCTCCACGGTCTTCTCGCCGATGCCGCGTGCCGGCACGTTGACCACCCGTTCCAGCGCCGCGTCGTTGCCGCGGCCGTCGAGCAGGCGCAGGTAGGCCATGGCGTTCTTGATCTCGGCACGCTCGAAGAAGCGCTGGCCGCCGTAGATGCGGTAGGGAATCTTCTCCCGCAGCAGGGCTTCCTCCAGCACCCGCGACTGGGCGTTGGAGCGGTAGAGGATGGCGATCTCGCTGCGCGCCAGGCCGCCCTTGAGCGCGCTCTCGATCGATTCGACCACGTAGCGCGCCTCGTCGTGCTCGTTGAACGCGGCGTACAGGCTCAGCGACTCGCCGTCCTCGCCGTCGGTCCACAACTCCTTGCCCAGGCGTCCCTGGTTGTTGGCGATCAGGGCGTTGGCGGCCTTGAGGATCGACGCGGTGGAACGGTAGTTCTGCTCCAGGCGGATCACCTCGGCGTCGGCGAAGTCGTCGCTGAACTGCTGGATGTTCTCGATCCGTGCGCCACGCCAGCCGTAGATCGACTGGTCGTCGTCGCCGACCACCATCAGGCTGTCGCCGCCCTTGGCGAGAATCCGTAGCCAGGCGTACTGCACGGCGTTGGTGTCCTGGAACTCGTCCACCAGGATATGGCGGAAGCGCCGCTGGTAGTGCTCGAGCACGCCGGGATGGTCGCGCCAGAGGTCCAGGGCGCGCAGCAGCAGCTCGGAGAAGTCGATCACCCCGGCGCGGGCGCAGGCCGCCTCGTAGGCTTCGTAGATCTTCAGCATGGTGGCGAGGAACAGGTCGCCGCCGGGCTGGATGTGTTGCGGCCGCAGGCCCTCGTCCTTCTGCCCGTTGATGAACCACTGGGCCTGGCGCGCCGGCCAGCGCTGCTCGTCGAGGCCGAGTTCGCGGATCACCCGCTTGACCAGGCGTTGCTGGTCGTCGCTGTCGAGGATCTGGAAGTTCTCGCTCAGCCCGGCCTCGCGCCAGTGCGCGCGCAGCAGGCGATGGGCGAGGCCGTGGAAGGTGCCGACCCACATGCCCGCCGGATTGATCCCGAGCAACTGCTCGATGCGGTGGCGCATCTCCGCCGCCGCCTTGTTGGTGAAGGTCACCGACAGGATGCTGTAGGGCGAGGCGTGCTCGACCTGGATCAGCCAGGCGATCCGGTGCACCAGCACGCGGGTCTTGCCCGAGCCGGCGCCGGCGAGGACCAGTTGGCGGCCCAGCGGCGCGGCCACGGCCTGGCGCTGCGGGTCGTTGAGGGAGTTCAGCAGGAGGGAGAGGTCGTCGTTCATCGCGGCATTCTACCGGGGCGGGGAAAAGCCGGGCAAACCGGGCCGCCATTCGGCGCAGACCGGCGCAGCGTCGGGCCTGGCTGCGGAAAAATGCTCTGTCCCGGCCTTGGGCAGCCTGCCCCTGCTCGGTTATGCTCCGGCCACTTCAAGGCAAACCACTACAAGAACAAGCGCCTATG
Organism: Pseudomonas sp. HMSC067G02; assembly: GCF_001813485.1. Lineage (NCBI taxonomy): Bacteria > Pseudomonadati > Pseudomonadota > Gammaproteobacteria > Pseudomonadales > Pseudomonadaceae > Pseudomonas > Pseudomonas sp. HMSC067G02. Next base: position 35,945 of record NZ_KV812666.1, on the reverse strand, counting down.
ACCGTCCATGTCGAGCCCTTGGCGCTGCCGGGCGGCAGCACCGATGTACTGCGGCTCTACGCCCGCGAAATTGCCATCGAGCGTACCCGGCTCCTTTATCTCGGCTCGCGCACGCCGACCCTGCTCATGCTGCTCGGCGGCGTGACCAGCGCCTGCCTGGTGTGGGGCAAGGTCAGCAGCTGGCTGCTCGGTGGCTGGCTGGTCTGGCTGGTGTTGCTCGCCGTCCTGCGCCTGCTGCAGGTCGCCGCCTTCCAGCAGGCCGACAGCCGTCGCCAGGCCAGCCGCCACTGGCGGCGGACCTTCCTGTGCGGCGCCGGCGCCTCGGGCCTGACCCTGGCGTTCGCGGTGATCATGCTGGTCCCGGCCGATGCCTTCCTCCAGCAGGTGCTGGTGTTCGGCCTGGTGGCGGCGGCGATCCTCTCCGCCAGCGTCGCCTATGCGGTGAGCCTGCCGGCCTTCCTCACCTTCGCCTTGCCGGGCCTGCTGCCATCCATCGTTTTCCTGCTGTTGCAGCCGCATAGCCTGTTGCAGGGCTGGGGCGTGCTCGGCCTGATCCTGCTGGTGGCGCTGCTGGTGGTCGCCGGGCAGATCCACCGGCTGGTGCAGGGCGCGCTGTTGCGACGCTTCCAGACCCAGGCGCTGAACCTGCACCTGGAACGCGTCAACGCCGAGGCCGAAGCGCTCAATCGCAAGCTCGCCCAGGAGGTCGGCCAGCGACGCCTGGTCGAACGCGAGCTGCGCGCCGCCCGCGATGCCTTGCAGCGCCGGGTGGAGGCGCGCACCGAGGAGCTTGGCGTGACCAGCCAGGCGCTCAGCCAGAGCGAGGCGCGCCTGGCCATGGCCCTGGAGGCCAGTGAGCTGGGGTTGTGGGACTGGAACCTGGAGAGCGGCCGGGTCCAGCATTCCTATCTCGAGGCGGTCTTCAGCGACGCCGGGGACGGTCCCGAGGACTATCGCAGGCTGATCGAAAGCATCCACCCCGGCGACCTGCCGCGTATCCGTCGCGCCCTCGCCGAACATCTCAAGGGGCGCAGCGAGCTGTACCGGGTGGAGTACCGCGTGCGCGACCGGGAGGGCGGCTGGCGCTGGCTGGAGGATCGTGGCCGGGCCATGGCTCGCGACCCGCGGGGACGGGTGACGCGGATGCTCGGCACGCGCAGCGACATCAGCGCGCGCAAGCGCCTGGAAGAGCAGCAGCAACTGGCCGCGACAGTGTTCGAGGCGGCCAGCGAGAGCATCGTGATCCTCGATCCGGCCTACAACCTGCTGGCGGTCAACCAGGCCTTCAGTCGCATCACCGGCTATCGCCGCGAGGACGTGGTCGGGCGCAACGCCAGCCTGCTGGTGAATACCCCCGAGGCCCAGCGCCACTACCGGCAGATCCGCGCCGAGCTGCGCCAGCATGGGCAGTGGCAGGGCGAACTGGTGGATACGCGGAAGAATGGCGATCCCTATCCCCAATGGCTGCAGCTCAACCTGCTGCGCGATGGCAACGGCGAGGCGACCCACATCGTCGGTTTCTTCACCGATCTCAGCGCCCGCCGCGACGTCGAGGAGCGCCTGCGTCACCTGCTGCACTACGACGAACTGACCGGCCTGGCCAACCGCCGGTTGTTCCGCGAGCGGCTGCACGAGGCGGCCCAGCGGGCGCGCCAGGAGGAAGGCGGGCTGGCCCTGCTGCTGATCGACCTGGACCGCTTCAAGCTGCTCAACGACAGCCTCGGCCACGAGGTCGCCGACCAGTTGCTCAGGGAGATGGCCCAGCGCCTGCGGCGCACCGCGCCGGAAGCCAACACCCTGGCGCGTCTGGCCGGCGACGAGTTCGCCATCCTCCTCGATGGCGGCACCGGCGCCGCGGCCCTGTCGCGCCTGGCCGAACGCCTGCTGGTCCAGTTGCGCCAGCCGGTGAGCGTGCTGGGCCACGAGCTGATCCTCGGCGCCTCGCTGGGGATCAGCCTGTTTTCCGAGCAGGCGCGGGAAATCTCCGTGCTGATGAGCCAGGCGAACCTGGCGATGCAACATGCCAAGCAACTCGGCGGCAACACCTTCCAGTTCTTCCGTGACAACCTGCAGGACAGCACCCTCGAACGCCTGCGCCTGGAAACCCGGTTGCGCAAGGCGGTCGAGGAGGGCCAGCTGGACGTGCATTACCAGCCCAAGCTGTGCCTGGCCAGCGGCTGCGCGGACTCGGTCGAGGCGCTGGTGCGCTGGCACCATCCGGAGGAGGGCATGATCCCGCCGTCGACCTTCATCGGCCTCGCCGAGGAGTGCGGGTTGATCGGCGAGATCGGCGAATTCGTCCTGCGCCGGGCCTGCCTGCAGGCCGCCGAGTGGAGCCAGCGGGGCCTGAACCTGCGGGTCTCGGTGAACCTCTCGGTCCACCAGTTGCGCCAGGGCGACCTGCTCGACGTAGTGCGCTCGGCGCTGGCCGACAGCGGCCTGCCGGCGGCGCAACTGGAGCTGGAGTTGACCGAAAGCCAGTGGCTGGACGCCCTCGACAGTGTCCTGGCGACCTTCCGCCAGTTGCGCGAGATGGGGGTGAAGCTGTCGGTCGACGACTTCGGCACCGGCTATTCCTCGCTCAGCTACCTGAAGCGCCTGCCGCTGGACTACCTGAAGATCGACCAGTCGTTCGTCCGCGACCTGACCCAGAACAGCGAGGATGCGGCGATCATCCGGGCGATCATCGCCATGGCCCACAGCCTCGACCTGAAGGTGGTCGCCGAAGGCGTGGAAACCATCGAGCAGCGGGACTTCCTGGTGGCCCAACGTTGCGACGAGCTGCAGGGCTACCTGATCGGCCGGCCGTTGCCGGCCCATGCCCTGGAGGAAGGTTTGCGCCAGGCTCGTTGAACGCGATCCGGCGGAGTATGCTGTAGCACTTTCGACTCCCACGAATTAAGGACGATTCATGCGCTCGAAGCCGCTTCTTCCTGCCCTCCTGCTGGTGGGCGCCGGTCTCTCCCCGCTGGCCCAGGCCAGCAGCGACGACTCCTGCTATCCCGATTGGTCGCTGGTCGGCGGCGGTGTCTGCGATACCCTGCCGTTCCTCGCCCCGGGCAACGACACCCGCGCCAACCTGCGTCTGCTGCTGGCCGACGCCGGCCACTGGCGGCTGGTGGAGGCGCCGCCGTCGGAGGAAGAGAAGCTCGAAGGCTACGGCCTGGTGCCGTTCGGCCTGTTCCGCCTGCTGCCCGGCGACGGCAGCCAGCCGCCTGCGCCGGCGGCGAGCGAGGCGGAGACACCGCCGCCTGCGCCAGCGCCCTCGCCGCTCGCCGAACTGGCCCGGCAGATGGGCGCCGCAGCGCTACCGGAAAAGATCGCCGGCGCCGAATTCTTCGAGGGCGAGGGCAGCCGCTGCCGCAGCAACGACCAGGACAGCGCGCTGGCGTTTCTTCGCCAGGTGCGTGACGCCGGGCTGGGCGAGGCGGAGACCAAGGCACTGGCCAACAGCCGCCTGGAGCTGCTCGGTGCCTGCGGCTGGGAACAAGAGGAACTGGGCGGTGTGCTCGCGCAAGGCGTCGAGTCGGCCGCAGGCAAGGCCTTCGCCACGTACCTGGAGGCTGCGGCCAACTTCTACAGCGGCCGCTTCGACGAAGCCGAACAGGGCTTCAAGGCGTTGCAGGACGTGTCGCAGCCCTGGCTGAAGGAAACCGCCCTGTACCTGCAGGCGCGCACCCTGCTCAACGCCGCCCAGCAGAACGCCTTCGACGACATGGGCTTCCCCGAGTTGCAGAATGTCGACAAGGCTCGCCTGGAACAGACCCGCAGCGCCCTCGATGCCTACCTGCAGGCGTATCCGAAGGGGCTCTACGCCGCCTCTGCCAAGGGCTTGCAGCGGCGCGTGCATTGGCTGGCCGGCGACCAGAAGCTGCTGGCCCAGGACTATGCCGCGCAATTCGCCGAAGCCGAGCAAGGGCAGCGCAACATGGCCCTGGAAGACCTGGTCCAGGAGGTCGACAACAAGCTCCTGACCGGTATCCAGCTCGGCGACATCCAGACCCCGCTGCTGCTGGCGGTGGCCGACCTGGTGCAGATGCGCGCCCACGATCCGTCGACCCCGCGCAGCTTCACCTGGGAAACACTGCAGGCCCAACAGGCCAGCTTCGCCGCGCATCCCGAACTGTTCGCCTACCTGCAGGCGGCCTATCGCTTCTATGTCGACCAGGACCCGGCGAAGACCCTCGAAGCGCTGCCGCAAAAGGTCGGCAGCCTCGACTACGTCGGCTTCAGCCAGCAGACCCTGCGTGGGCTGGCGCTGGAGCAACAGAAGGACTGGAAAGCCGCCGAGGCGCTCTGGCTGGAACTGTTGCCGCAGGCCGCGCAGCCGTACCAGAAGGGCCAGTTGCAGTTGGCCCTGGCGCTCAACTACGAGCGCAGCGGCCAGTTGGAAAAGGTCTTCGCCGAAGGTTCGCCGGTCCAGGAGCCGCTGCTGCGCAGCATCCTCCTGCGCAACGTCGCCGACGCCGCGCTGTTGCGCCGCCAGGCCAAGCAGGGGGCGACGGCGGAAGAGCGCGACAGCGCGCTGTTCACTCTCCTTTACAAGGACCTGCGCCGCAGCCGCTTCGCCGACTTCGGCAAGGACTTCGCGCTGCTCGGCGAAACCCCCTCGCAGACCAAGCTGGGCACCAGCCTCGGCTATGTCTACGGCGCCGGCAACAGCCTGGAGCTGTTCCGCTGGAAGGGCGACAAGGCCGAGTCCGGCTACGTTTGCCCGGCCATCGCCGAGTCGGCCGCGGCGCTGGCCGCCGATGACAAGGACCCGAAGGGCCTGAACTGCCTGGGCGAATTCATCCTGCGCAACGGTCTTGACGGCATGCCGCTGGACAGCCAGCCCGAGGCCAACGAGCTGGGCGGCACCCCGAGCGGCTTCAAGGGCGCGGTGTACTCCCGGCTGGATGGCTATCGCCTGGTCATGGACAACCCCAAGGCACCGCGCGAAGACAAGGCCTACGCGCTGTTCCGCGCGATCAACTGCTTCGCCCCGGCCGGCTACAACACCTGCGGCCAGCAGGACATCCCGCAGGCCGAGCGCAAGCAATGGTTCCGTACGCTCAAGTCGACCTACGCCGACAGCTCCTGGGCCAAGGAACTGAAGTACTACTGGTGAGGCGCTGGCGAGCCTGGCTGGCGGGCCTGCTGCTGGGCCTGCCGCTGTTGCCGTCCGTCGAGGCCGCGGTGCGCGCCGAGGACTACGGCGCTTTCTGGCTGTGGAGCGGCGTCGCGCCGCAGCCGGTGCTGGCGCGGGCCGAGACGCTGTACATCCTGCAGGGACAGATCAGCCAGTCGCGCCGGCGCCCCGGCGAGGGCGTGCGGCTGATCGCCCAGGGCATCTCGGTGCCGCGCCTGGCGCGGGGCGAGATCTGGGTGGTGTACCGCGCCCATACCCTGCGCTGGACGCCGCAGATCTACCAGGCCGTGCTGAACCAGGTGCAGCGCTGGAAGCGTGCCGGCAACCCGGTGGTCGGCATCCAGATCGACTTCGATGCGCGTACCCGCTACCTCGACGAGTACGTCGATTTCCTCCGCGACCTGCGCCGGCGCCTGCCCCGCGAATACCGCTTGAGCATCACCGGGTTGCTCGACTGGGGCAGCAACGCCGAGCCGGCGGCGATCAACCGGCTCAAGGGCGTGGTCGACGAAGTGGTGGTGCAGACCTACCAGGGGCGCCACAGCATTCCCAACCACGCCGCCTACCTCCCGCGGGTCAGCCGCCTGCAACTGCCGTACCGGATCGGCCTGGTCCAGGGCGGCGACTGGCAAGCCCCCGACTACCTGGAAAAGAGCCCCTGGTTCAGGGGCTACGTGGTGTTCCTGCTCAACCCTCAGTGAGCGCAGCCGCAAGCGCCCTTGCCGGCACACCCGCCGCTGCGTTCGGCCTGCGGCTGGCGGGTGTCCTGGCCGGGCTGGAGATCGCGCATCAGTAACGCGTAGCGCAGGTCCAGGCCTTCCGGCAGCGCCAGGTAGACCACGTGGCCATTGCCCGGCGCCACCTCGATGGCTTCGCCGGCGGCGTTGCGCAGGTCCTCCACGCGCAGGCTCAGGTTGCCTCGCGGAGTCATCAGTTCGACGCTGTCGCCGCGCTGGAAGCGGTTCTTCACCTCCACCTCGGCCAGGCCGTCGCGGCGTTCGCCGGTGAGTTCGCCGACGAACTGCTGGCGCTCGGACAGCGAATGGCCGTGCTGGTAGTTCTGGTACTCGTCGTGCACGTGGCGGCGCAGGAAGCCCTCGGTGTAGCCGCGGTGGGCGAGGGACTCCAGGGTGTCCATCAGACCGCGGTCGAACGGCTTGCCGGCCGCCGCGTCGTCGATCGCCTGGCGGTAGACCTGGGCGGTGCGCGCCACGTAGTAGTGGGACTTGGTGCGGCCCTCGATCTTCAGCGAGTGCACGCCGATCCGCGCCAGCCGCTCGACGTGCTGTACGGCGCGGAGGTCCTTGGAATTCATGATGTAGGTGCCGTGTTCGTCCTCGAAGGCGGCCATCGGTTCGCCGGGACGGTTGCCTTCCTCGAGGAGGAACACCTGCTCGGTCGGCGCGCCGCGTCCCAGGGTCGGCTCCCGCGCCACCACGTTGCCCAGCTCGTCCTCGCGGCCCTCCACCGCCTTGTATTCCCAGCGGCAGGCATTGGTGCAGGTGCCCTGGTTGGGGTCGCGGCGGTTGATGTAGCCGGACAGCAGGCAGCGCCCGGAATAGGCCATGCACAAGGCGCCGTGGACGAACACTTCCAGCTCCATGTCCGGCACCTGCTGGCGGATTTCCTCGATCTCCTCCAGCGACAGCTCGCGGGAAAGGATCACCCGGGTCAGGCCCTGCTGCCGCCAGAATTGCACCGCGGCCCAGTTCACCGCGTTGGCCTGCACCGACAGGTGGATGGGCATCTGCGGGAAATGCTGGCGAACCAGCATGATCAGGCCGGGATCGGACATGATCAGCGCATCCGGACCCATGGCGACCACTGGCTCCAGGTCGCGCAGGAAGGTCTTCAGCTTGGCGTTGTGCGGGGCGATGTTGACCACCACGTAGAAGCGCTTGCCGAGCGCGTGGGCCTCGGCGATGCCTTCGGCCAGTTGGGCGTGGTCGAAATCGTTGTTGCGCACCCGCAGGCTGTAGCGCGGCTGCCCGGCGTAGACGGCATCGGCGCCGTAGGCGAAGGCATAGCGCATGCTTTTCAGGGTGCCGGCGGGGCACAGCAGTTCGGGGCGGAGGGCGGTGGCGGTCATGGTTCGGGCTCGCAACGACGTGGGCGCGCGACTTTAGCCGAGCGCGCGCCGGGCGATCCTGAGCCGGATCAATGTCCGCGTCATTCCAGCCAGCGTCGACCCTGCAGTTCCAGCAGCAGTTGCGCCTGTTCCGGGCCGTTGCTGCCGGCCGGGTAGGGCCGCGGGCTCTGGTAGTGCTCGCGCCAGCCGGCGAGGATCGGGTCGACCCAGCCCCAGGCGGCCTCTACCTCGTCGCGGCGCATGAACAGCGTCGAGTCGCCCTCGATCACGTCCAGCAGCAGGCGCTCGTAGGCGTCCCAGCGCCGCTTGTTGCGGCTGAGGGCCTCGGCCAGGTTGAGGTCCAGCTCCACCGGTTCCAGTTGCATGCCCTTGCCCGGGGTCTTGGCCATCAGTTGCACGCTGATCCGCTCCTCCGGCTGCAACCTTATCCACAGGCGGTTGGCCGGCCCGCCGCCGCCGTCGATCAGGCTGTGTGGCACCGGCTTGAACTGGATGACGATTTCCGAGCACTTGCGCGCCATGCGCTTGCCGGTGCGCAGGTAGAACGGCACCCCGGCCCAGCGCCAGTTCTCGACCTCGGCCTGGAGCGCGACGAAGGTCTCGGTATCGCTGTCGTTGTCGACGTTCTTCTCGAAGTAGTACGCCGGCACCTCCTGGCCGCCGATCCTGCCGGCGGCGTACTGGCCGCGTACCGTCTTGTCCTGCACGTCGAGCCCGGAGATCGGTTTCAGCGCCTGCAGCACCTTGAGCTTCTCGTTGCGCACCGCCTCGGCGTCGAAACGCACCGGCGCCTCCATCGCCACCAGGCAGAGCAACTGGAGCAGATGGTTCTGCACCATGTCGCGCATCGCCCCGGCGTGGTCGTAGTAGCCGCCGCGGTTCTCCACGCCAAGGGTCTCGTTGACGCTGATCTGCACATGGTCGATGTGCGCCGCGCGCCAGACCGGCTCGAACAACGCATTGGCGAAGCGCAGGGCCATCAGGTTCTGCACGGTTTCCTTGCCCAGGTAGTGGTCGATGCGGAACACCCGCGACTCGTCGAACACCCGACCGATGGACTGGTTGATCGCCCGCGCCGAGTCCAGCGAATGGCCCAGCGGTTTTTCCAGCACGATGCGCGCTTGCGGCCCGGCGAGGCCGGCGATGGACAGGTTCTGCGCGATCGGCGCGAACAGGCTCGGCGAGGTCGCCAGGTAGTGCACCAGCACCCGGCCCTCGCTGCTCTTCAGGTGCCGCGCGAGACGGCCGAAGTCGGCGCTCTGCGAGGCGTCCATGGCCAGGTAGTCGAGGCGCGCGGCGAAGCCTTTCCATTGTTCGGCGGCGAACTCGCTGCGCGCCACCACCGCGCGGACGTTGCGCTCGGCGAGGGCGAGGAAGGCGGCGTTGTCCAGCGCGCTGCGGGCGAGGGCGAAGATCCGCGTATCGGCCGGCAGGCGATCCTCCCGGTGCAGGCGATAGAGCGCCGGCAGCAGCTTGTGCAGGGCCAGGTCGCCGGTACCGCCGAAGACCAGGATGTCGCAGGACGTTGGAGTGGCTGGTGTACTCAAGGCAAGCTCCCGACGGCGTTGGCTGGGCGTGGCTGACTGTTTGTAGTATAACTACAAGGTTACTACAGAGAATCGAGCCCAGCCTGTGAACCTGCTGCAGCACATAGCCCAGTCCCGCCAACAGCTCCGTAAGTCGGAACTCAAGGTCGCCGATCACGTTCTCAACGATCCGGCGTCGGTCATGCACAGCTCCATGGCCGAACTGGCCCATGGGGTCGGGGTCAGCGAGCCGACCATCGTGCGTTTCTGCCGCGCCATCGGCTGCAGCGGCTTCCAGGACCTCAAGCTGAAGCTGGCGCAGAGCCTGGCGGCCGGCGCCAGCTTCGGCCAGTTCTCGATCCACGAGAGCGACTCGGTGGCCGACTTCAGCCTGAAGATCTTCGACACCACGCTGCACAGCCTGATGGAAGTCCGCGAGCACCTGGACACCCACGCCCTGGAGCGCGCCATCGCCGCCATCGCCCACGCCCAGCGCGTGGAGTTCTACGGCTTCGGCGCTTCCGGCGCGGTGGCCTCGGATGCCCAGCACAAGTTCTTCCGCCTGCTGCTGTCGGCGGCGGCCTACTCCGACCCGCACATGCAGGCGATGTCGGCGGTGACCCTCAAGCCCAGCGACGTGGCCATCTGCATTTCCCAGTCGGGTCGCTCGAAGGACCTGCTGATCACCGCCAACCTGGTCCGCGAGGCCGGCGCCACGCTGATCACCCTGTGCCCGAGCCAGACCCCGCTGGCCGACCTGGCCACGGTCAACCTGGCGATCGACGTGCACGAGGACACCGACATCTACACCCCGCTGACCTCGCGCATCGCCCACCTGGTGGTGATCGACGTGCTGGCGATGGGCGTGGCCATGGCCCGCGGCCCGGACCTGGTCAACCACCTCAAGAGCGTCAAGCGCAGCCTGCGCAGCCTGCGCCTGTCGCCGAAGGTGATGAAGAACCAGGAAGAGCGCGGCGAGCCGTCCTGAGGCGCCGCCGGGAAGGCATAACGCAGTCTTCACCGGCCTGCCGCCAAACCGTCACATTGCTGCGCGATGCTCGCGACTCCAGCCAGTCGGCCATGGGAGACGCGAGATGCCCCGTCATAGCGATGCCAATGCCCAGCACGTGGATTCGAAAACCCGCCGCAAGCTCGAAGACCAGCGGCGCATGCAATTCCGCCGGGCGATCGAGGACCACTGCGAAGAACTGCGCCTGCGCCAGGAACTGGCCGACTACCCCGAGCTGGTAGCCGCCGCCTACCTCAGCTCGAACCGCCAGGGCCGGCGAAGCGCCCAGCGAGCTGGCTGATCAGCGCCCGCTCCTCGCGGACGAAGGCGACGAACGCCTGGGCCACCGGGCTCAGGCGCTTGCCCTTGGCGTGCACCAGGCACCAGCTGCGATAGAGCGGCAATTCCTCCACCGGTAGTTCGCGCAGCAGGCCGTTGGCCAGTTCCTGGTGCGCCGCATGGCGCGGCAGCAGGGCCAGGCCGAGGCCGGCGATCACCCCTTCGCGCAGGGACTCCAGCGAGGCGATCTCCTGGATCTGCGAGAAGTGCGCGCGGCGTTGCTGGAAGAACTCCTCGCAAGCCTTGCGGGTGCCCGAGCCCGGTTCGCGGACCAGTAGCGGGAAGGGCTCCAGGTCCTTCAGGGCCAGCTTCGCGGCGTTGCACAGCGGATGGTCCGGCGGCGCCACGGCGATGATCGGGTTGTTCAGGAAGGGCAGGAACTCCAGGGCCATGTCCTGCGGTACCAGGGACATGATCACCAGGTCGTCGCGGTTGTCGGCCAGGCGCTTGATCACCTGGGTGCGGTTGACCACCGTCAGGCTCAGGCTGACTTCCGGATGCAGGTTCTGGAACGCCTTGAACAGGTGCGGGGTGATGTACTTGGCGCTGGACTCCACCGCCAGGCGCAACTGGCCCTGCAGCGAGCCCTTCAGGTCCGAGAGCTGCATGTCCAGGCTTTCCAGGCGCTGAAACAGGTCGGTGCTGGTCTTCAGCAGGGCTTCGGCGGCATCGGTCAGGTAGAGCTTCTTGCCGACGTACTCGAACAGCGGCTGGCCGACCAGCTCTTCCAGTTGGCGGATCTGCAGGCTGACCGCCGGCTGGGTCAGGGCCATTTCCTCCGCCGCCCGGCTGTAGGAGCGGCTCTCGCATACGGCACGAAAAACCTGAAGCTGCCGTAATGTCATACGCATCAACGACTTACGCATTCCAGTCACACTCTGACCGAGATCGGTCGGGCGACTATAAAGCTTTTCTAATGGCTATCCCAATAATTATTGATTTTTGTTAATCACCCTCACGGGGGTAGGGTAAAAGCGCGACCGGGAGCTGCCTGCCGGTCATGCAGCGACCGGAATATCCGGATCGACCGTACCAGGTTCCCAACCCCGAAGAGGGAGACCTCCGTGATCAAGAAGATCCTGATCGCCAACCGCGGCGAGATCGCCGTCCGCATCGTGCGCGCCTGCGCCGAGATGGGCATCCGCTCGGTGGCCGTCTACTCCGAGGCCGATCGCCACGCGCTGCACGTCAAGCGCGCCGACGAAGCCCACAGCATCGGCGCGGACCCGCTGGCCGGCTACCTCAACCCGCGCGCCCTGGTGAACCTGGCGGTGGAAAGCGGCTGCGACGCCCTGCACCCCGGCTATGGCTTCCTCTCGGAAAATGCCGAGCTGGCGGAAATCTGCGCCGAGCGCGGTATCAAGTTCATCGGCCCGTCGGCGCAAGTGATCCGCCGCATGGGCGACAAGACCGAAGCCCGCCGCAGCATGATCGCCGCCGGCGTGCCCTGCACCCCCGGCACCGAAGGTAACGTCGCCGACCTCGCCGAGGCCCTGCGCGAAGCCGAGCGGATCGGCTACCCGGTGATGCTCAAGGCCACCTCCGGCGGCGGCGGTCGCGGCATCCGTCGCTGCAACAGCCGCGAGGAACTGGAGCAGGCGTTCCCGCGGGTGATCTCCGAGGCGACCAAGGCCTTCGGCAGCGCCGAAGTATTCCTCGAGAAGTGCATCGTCAATCCCAAGCACATCGAGGCGCAGATCCTCGCCGATTCCTTCGGCAACACCGTGCACCTGTTCGAGCGCGACTGCTCGATCCAGCGCCGCAACCAGAAGCTCATCGAGATCGCCCCGAGCCCGCAGCTCACCCCCGAGCAGCGCGCCTACATCGGCGACCTGGCGGTGCGCGCGGCCAAGGCGGTGGGCTACGAGAACGCCGGCACCGTGGAGTTCCTGCTCGCCGACGGCGAGGTGTACTTCATGGAGATGAACACCCGGGTCCAGGTGGAGCACACCATCACCGAGGAAATCACCGGCATCGACGTGGTCCGCGAGCAGATCCGCATCGCTTCCGGGCTGGAGCTGTCGGTCAAGCAGGACGACATCGTCCATCGCGGCTACGCCCTGCAGTTCCGCATCAACGCCGAGGATCCGAAGAACAACTTCCTGCCCTCGTTCGGCAAGATCACCCGCTACTACGCCCCCGGCGGCCCCGGCGTGCGTACCGACACGGCGATCTACACCGGCTACACCATCCCGCCGTACTACGACTCGATGTGCCTGAAGCTGATCGTCTGGGCGCTGACCTGGGAAGAGGCCCTCGATCGCGGACTGCGCGCCCTTGACGACATGCGCGTGCAAGGGGTCAAGACCACCGCGCCGTACTACCAGGAAATCCTCCGCAACCCGGAATTCCGCAGCGGCCAGTTCAACACCAGCTTCGTCGAAAGCCACCCGGAACTGACCCAGTACTCGATCAAGCGCAACCCGTCGCACCTGGCCATCGCCATCGCCACCGCCATCGCGGCCCACGCCGGCCTGTAAGGGAAGGAGCAGAACATGAGCAACACCATCCAAGCGAAGAAGACCGGCGTCACCGATACCATCCTGCGCGATGCCCACCAGTCGCTGCTGGCGACCCGCATGCGCACCGAGGACATGCTGCCGATCTGCGACAAGCTCGACCGCGTCGGCTACTGGTCGCTGGAAGTCTGGGGCGGCGCCACCTTCGACGCCTGCGTGCGCTTCCTCAAGGAAGACCCGTGGGAACGCCTGCGCAAGCTCAAGGCAGCGCTGCCCAACACCCGCCTGCAGATGCTCCTGCGCGGGCAGAACCTGCTCGGCTACCGCCACTACAGCGACGATGTGGTGCGCGCCTTCGTGGCCAAGGCGGCGGTCAACGGCATCGACGTGTTCCGCATCTTCGACGCGATGAACGACGTGCGTAACCTGCGCGTCTCCATCGAGGCGGTGAAGGCCGCCGGCAAGCACGCCCAGGGCACCATCTGCTACACCACCAGCCCGGTGCACACCATCGAGGCCTTCGTCGCCCAGGGCAAGGCGATGGCCGACATGGGCGTCGACTCCATCGCCATCAAGGACATGGCCGGCCTGCTCACCCCCTATGCCACCGGCGACCTGGTCAAGGCCCTGAAGGACGCCCTGCCGCTGGACGTGGTGGTGCATTCCCATGACACCGCCGGTGTCGCCAGCATGTGCCAGCTGAAGGCCGTGGAAAACGGCGCCGACCGTATCGACACGGCGATCTCCAGCATGGCCTGGGGCACCAGCCACCCGGGCACCGAGTCGATGGTCGCGGCGCTGCGTGGCACCCCCTACGACACCGGCCTGGACCTGGAGCTGATCCAGGAGATCGGCATGTACTTCCACGCGGTGCGCAAGAAGTACCACCAGTTCGAGAGCGAATTCACCGGCGTGGATACCCGCGTGCAGGTCAACCAGGTGCCGGGCGGGATGATTTCCAACCTGGCCAACCAGCTCAAGGAGCAGGGCGCGCTGAACCGTATGGGCGAGGTGCTCGAGGAAATCCCGCGGGTCCGCGCCGACCTCGGTTTCCCGCCGCTGGTGACGCCGACTTCGCAGATCGTCGGCACCCAGGCGTTCTTCAACGTGCTCGCCGGCGAGCGCTACAAGACCATCACCAACGAAGTGAAGCTGTACCTGCAGGGCCGTTATGGCAAGGCCCCCGGCGAGGTCAACGAGCAACTGCGGCGCCAGGCCATCGGCAGCGAGGAAGTCATCGACGTGCGCCCGGCCGACCTGATCAAGCCGGAGCTGAACAAGCTGCGCAGCGAGATCGGCAACCTGGCCAAGTCCGAGGAAGACGTACTCACCTACGCGATGTTCCCGGACATCGGGCGCAAGTTCCTCGAAGAGCGTGAGGCCGGCACCCTGAAGCCCGAGGAACTGCTGCCGATTCCCACCGGCAAGGGCGTCGCCGCCGCCGGCGCGGAAGGCACCCCGACCGAGTTCGTCATCGACGTGCACGGCGAGACCTACCGCGTCGACATCACCGGGGTCGGCGTGAAGAGCGACAACAAGCGGCACTTCTACCTGTCCATCGACGGCATGCCGGAAGAAGTGGTGTTCGAGCCGCTCAACGAATATGTCGCCGGCTCCGCCAGCGGCCGCAAGCATGCCAGCGAGCCGGGCCACGTCAGCACCACCATGCCGGGCAACATCGTCGACGTGCTGGTGAAGGAAGGCGATAGCGTCAAGGCCGGCCAGGCGGTGTTGATCACCGAGGCGATGAAGATGGAAACCGAGGTCCAGGCCGGCATCGCCGGTACGGTCAAGGCGATCCACGTGGCCAAGGGCGACCGGGTCAACCCGGGCGAGATCCTGATCGAGATTGCGGGCTGACCGCGACAGACGGTTAAAGTCCCTGGGGGAGCATGATGCTCCCCTTTTTTTATCGGCATCGGTTGCCGCGTCGGCTGGCTGTTCGCCCTGCCAGGGTGCGCCCGGCGCGCGCGCCGCCTAGAATGCCGCCTCTGCCCAACGGCGCGTCGCGCCGCAGGCGCTGACTATCGGGAAGTCCAGGTGTCGTCCTCTCCAGCTCAAACGCCCAGCCGCCGGCCCTCGCTGCTCGGCGGTTCGATGATCATCGCCGGCACCGCCGTCGGCGCCGGAATGTTCTCCCTGCCCATCGCCATGTCCGGCATCTGGTTCGGCTGGTCGGTGGCGGTGTTCCTGCTCACCTGGTTCTGCATGCTGCTGTCGGGGATGATGATCCTCGAGGCCAACCTCAACTACCCGGTGGGCTCGAGCTTCTCGACCATCACCCGCGACCTGCTCGGCCAGGGCTGGAATGTGGTCAACGGGCTGAGCATCGCCTTCGTCCTCTATATCCTCACCTATGCCTATATCTCCGGCGGCGGCTCGATCATCGGCTACACCCTGTCCAGCGGCCTCGGCGTGACCCTGCCGGAAAAGCTCGCCGGGCTGCTGTTCGCCCTGGCGGTGGCGCTGGTGGTGTGGTGGAGCACCCGCGCGGTGGACCGCATCACCACGCTGATGCTCGGCGGCATGATCATTACCTTCGGCCTCTCCATCAGCGGCCTGCTCGGGCGCATCCAGCCGGCGATCCTGTTCAACAGCGGCGAGCCGGACGCGGTCTACTGGCCCTACCTGCTGGCGACCCTGCCGTTCTGCCTGACTTCCTTCGGTTACCACGGCAACGTGCCGAGCCTGATGAAGTACTACGGCAAGGACCCGCAGCGGATCAGCCGTTCGTTGTGGATCGGCACCCTGATCGCCCTGGCCATCTACCTGCTGTGGCAGGCCAGCACCCTGGGCACCATCCCGCGCGAGCAGTTCAAGGGCATCATCGCCGGCGGCAGCAACGTCGGCACCCTGGTGGAATACCTGCACCGGATCACCGCGTCGGATTCGCTGAACGCGTTGCTCACCACCTTCTCCAACCTGGCGGTGGCCAGCTCCTTCCTCGGCGTGACCCTCGGCCTGTTCGACTACCTGGCCGACCTGTGCAAGTTCGACGACAGCCACTTCGGGCGCTTCAAGACCGCGTTGCTGACCTTCGTCCCACCGACCATCGGCGGGCTGCTGTTCCCCAACGGCTTCATCTACGCCATCGGTTTCGCCGGGCTGGCCGCGGCGTTCTGGGCGGTGATCGTTCCGGCGCTGATGGCGCGGGCCTCGCGCAAGCGCTTCGGCAGCCCGCTGTTCCGCGCCTGGGGCGGCACGCCGGCGATCGTGCTGGTGCTGCTGTTCGGCGTGGCCAACGCGGTCGCGCACATCCTGGCCAGCCTGCACTGGCTGCCGGAGTACCGTTGAGCGACCGGCAGTCCCTGCCAGGGGCTAGTCGCGCAGCGCCTCCAGCGTCTGCCGCTGGCGGCCTTCGGCGTCGAAGTTGGAAGGATCGAGCCAGCGCTCGAACGCCGCCTGTCGCGCCGGCCATTCGCTGTCGAGCAGGGAGAACCAGGCGGTGTCGCGGTTGCGCTGCTTGACCACCATGTGCTGGCGGAAGGTGCCTTCGTAGGTGAAGCCCAGGCGCTCGGCGGCGCGCATCGAACGGGCGTTGCCGGCATTGCACTTCCACTCCAGGCGGCGGTAGCCGAGGCGGCCGAGGGCGAGTTCGGCGAGCAGGTAGACCGCCTCGGTAGACCCCGGTGTGCGCTGCATCGGCGCGCCGAAGGCGATATGGCCGATTTCGATGACGCCATCCTTCGGCGTGATCCGCAGGTAGCTGAGCAGGCCGACGGCGCGCTGCGTGCGCCGCTCGCGCACGGCGAAGAACAGCGGGTCGCGGCTGGCCGCCTGGCTGGCCAGCCAGGCGTCGAACGCCGGGCGCTCGGCGAACGGGCCGTAGGCCAGGTATTCCCACAGGAGCGGGTCGGCGCCAGGCCCTTGCAGGGCGTCCCACAGGTCGTCGCCGTGGCGTTGCGGATCGAGCGGTTCGAGCTTGACGAAGCGGCCGTCGAGCGGGGCGTGGGGTGGAGTGGCGACGGGGCGCCAGTTCAAGGGTTCGCGCATGCTGGGCCTCAGAGAATCCTGCGGTACTGAAGGAAACCGGACTTGTCGGCGATGCGCTCGTACAGCTTCATCGCGTCGCTGTTGCTCTCGTGGGTCAGCCAGTGCACCCGCGAACAGCCAGCGGCGCCGGCCTCGGCGTAGACATGCTCGATCAGCCGGCGCCCTATGCCTTCGCCGCGCAGGCCCTCGGCGACGAACAGGTCCTGCAGGTAGCAGTAGTCGCCGACGGTCCAGCAGGAGCGGTGGTAGATCCAGTGCACCAGGCCCACGGCGCGCTCGTCGAGCCAGGCGAGGGCGGCGTTCATCGGTTCGTCGGCATCGAGGAAGCGCTGCCAGGTGGCGTCGCTGGTAGCGGCGGCGATCTCGGTCTTGTAGAAGCGCTGGTAGCCCTCCCACAGCGGCAGCCAGGCGGCGTGGTCGGCGGCGCCGACGGGACGAATCTGCAGGGACGTGCTCATGGCTCGGTTCCATGTCCGGGTAAAGGTGCCTCCAGACTAGGCCGGGAAATGGTCCGCTAGAAGATCCATTGCTGGTCAATTCCACAGGTCCAATCCACACTGGCGCTTTCTTCCCTCCGAGACCGCCATGGCCACCGTACTGCCCTTCGACGCCGCCGGCATCCACCTCGACCCCGCCCAGGGCCTGGCGCGCCAGCTCTACGCCGCGCTGCGCGAACGGATCCTCGACGGCCGCCTCGGCAGCCGCACGCGGATGCCCGCCAGCCGCGAGCTGGCCCAGGCCCTGAAGGTCTCGCGCAACACCGTGGTGCGGGCCTATGAACAGTTGCACGCCGAGGGCTATATCGACGGGCGCACAGGCGACGGCACCTACGTTGCCGAGTTGCAGGAAATCCCAGGCAGGGCCCCTGCCGTCGCCCCGAGCGCTCCCGCGCCACGCGGCCCGGCGGCCCTGGCGCCGCCTCCGGAAGGCGCGCCGCGAGCGTTCCGCGTCGGCGTGCCGGCCTTCGACCTGTTCCCCTTCGACACCTGGGCGCGGCTACAGGCGCGCTTCTGGCGCAACCCGCCGGCGGACTGCCTGGGCTACGGCGACCCGGCCGGCGAGGCGCGCCTGCGCGAGCTGATCGCCGCCTACCTGCGCAGCGCGCGCGGCCTGCGCTGCGAGGCGGAACAGGTGATCGTCACCCATGGCGCGCAGCAGGCCATCCGCCTGTGCGCCCAGGTGTTGCTCGAGAACGGCGATCCGGTGGCTGTGGAAAACCCCGGCTACCGCGCGGCGCGCCTGGCCTTCGCCGCGACCGGCGCGGTACCGCACGGGATCGACATCGACGCCGAGGGCCTGCGCAGCGACCGGCTCGCGGGCATCGCCGGCTGCCGCCTGGCCTATGTCACGCCGTCACACCAGTACCCCACCGGCGTCACCCTGTCGCTGGCGCGGCGCCTGGAGCTGCTGGAGTGGGCCGAGCGCGCCGACGGCTGGATCGTCGAGGACGACTACGACGGCGAGTATCGCTACAGCGGTACGCCGCTGGCGCCGCTGGCCGCGCTGGACCGACAGGGCCGGGTGCTCTACGTCGGGACCTTCTGCAAGATCGCCTTCCCGGCGTTGCGCCTGGGCTACCTGGTGGTCCCGCCGGCGCTGGTCGAGCGCTTCCGCCAGCGGCGGGCCATCGAGGTACGCCATTCGGAGGTGGGCACCCAGCGGGTCATGGCCGACTTCATCGCCGAGGGGCATTTCCAGCGCCACGTCCGCCGCATGCGCCGCGCCGCCCGCGCCCGCCGCGACGCCTTGCTGCGGGGCTGGCCAGAGGCGCCGGGTTGCCAGCCGTTGCCGGCGGTGGAGGCGGGGCTGCACCTGTGCGTGCGGGTCGACAGCCTGGCGCGGGAGCGGGCCCTGATCGCCGCGGCGGCAGCCGCCGGGGTGGAAGTCAGCGCCTTGAGCGACTACTGGATGGACGACTCCAGCGTTGCGCCAGACGACCGCGCGGGCCTGGTGCTGGGCTTCGCGGCAGTACCCGAGGCGCGTATCGACGAGGCGCTGCGGGCGTTGCGCAAGGCCTGGCGGCGGGAGGCCCTGGTTGGACCCGTCGTCGCGACTGACTAGAATGCCCCCGGATCACCCTCGCGCCCAGGAGTAGCCATGAGTGTCGCCCTTTCCGCCGCGCCCGAGCGCAAGCTCGCCGCCCCCCTGATCGCCTTCGCCCTGCTGGTGCTCGGCGGGCTGTTCCTGTTCAACGCGGTCAGCGCGCGCCAGGCCATCCTCTTCATCGTCGGCGGCGCCCTGGGCCTGACCCTCTACCAGGCCGCCTTCGGCTTCACCTCCGCCTGGCGGGTATTCATCCGCGAACGGCGTGGCGCCGGGCTGCGCGCGCAGATGGTGATGCTGGCGCTGGCGGTGCTGCTGTTCTTCCCGGCGCTGGCGGCGGGCAGCCTGTTCGGCCAGCCGGTGAGCGGTTTCGTCTCGCCGGTCGGCACTTCGGTGATCGTCGGCGCCTTCATTTTCGGCATCGGCATGCAACTGGGCGGCGGCTGCGCCTCCGGCACCCTGTTCACCGTCGGCGGCGGCAACGCGCGGATGCTGGTGACCCTGCTGTTCTTCATCCTCGGCTCGCTGATCGCCACCCAGCATGTCGGCTGGTGGTTCGCCCTGCCGTCGCTGCCGCCGATCTCGCTGGTCGCCGAACTGGGCCTGGCACCGGCGCTGGTGTTGAGCCTGGCGGTGTTCATCGGCATCGCCGGGGTCACGGTACGCATGGAGAAGGCCCGCCACGGCACCCTGGAAACCCCGCCGAGCGCCGAATGGCGCGGCTGGCGGCGCTTCCTCCGCGGCCCCTGGCCGCTGGTCTGGGGGGCGCTGGCGCTGGCGCTGCTCAACTTCCTCACCCTGTACCTCGCCGGACGCCCCTGGGGCATCACATCGGCCTTCGCCCTGTGGGGCGCGAAGATCGCCCAGGGCGTGGGCCTGGACGTCGGCGCCTGGGCCTTCTGGCAGACGCCGGCGAACGCCAAGGCGCTGGCCGCGCCGCTGTGGGAAGACATCACCAGCGTGATGGACATCGGCATCGTCCTCGGCGCGCTGCTCGCCGCCGGCCTGGCCGGACGCTTCGCGCCGAACCTGGACATCCCGCGCCGTTCGCTGGCGGCGGCGGTGATCGGCGGGCTGCTGCTCGGCTACGGCGCGCGCCTGGCCTATGGCTGCAACATCGGCGCGTATTTCAGCGGGATCGCTTCCGGCAGCCTGCATGGCTGGTTGTGGTTGGTGGCGGCGTTTGCCGGCAACAGCGTCGGGGTACGGGTATTGAGGCCTTATTTCTTCCCGGAGGAGCGGCGGGAGCAAGGGTTGACGGGGTGTTGAGAGGGGATATGCCTTCGTAGGACGTATGACGCGGACGTTATCCACAGGTGAGCGCAGCCACACAACACCTTGGCAACGGGGAAGATCTGCGGGCCGTTAGTGGATGGTGAAAAAAAGAAGGGACACCGCAGGTCGCCGTGTCCCTCAGAGTGTAGAGAGGGAAAGTTGGTATCCCTCTCGACCGGTGAGCGTGGCGCCGTGGCTGGGCCGGGGCGCCGGGTATAAAAGAAGGGATGAAGGGTATCCATCCCTAAAGGTCGAGGGGGTAGTACTCCCCCTCTACCGGTGAGCCTTCTTCGATCAGCTGTGCTGCGGCCCGGCTGCGTCGACAGCCAGACCTGGGCGCGCTCGATCTCGTATCGGATCAGGCGCGCAGCGGAATCAGGCGCGGCGCGATCATGTTTTCCGGCAGCAGGATGTCGGCCAGGGTGGCCTCGTCCAGCAGCTTTTCCTCGCGTACCAGTTCCAGTACGCCGCGGCCGCTCTCCAGGGCGGTCTTGGCAATCCGCGTGGAGTTCTCGTAGCCGATGTACGGGTTCAGCGCGGTGACCAGGCCGATGCTGTGCTCGACCAGTTCGTGGCAGCGCTCGACGTTGGCGGTGATGCCGGTGATGCAGTGCTCGCGGAGCATGTCCATGGCGCGTTGCAGCAGGCGGATCGAGTCGAAGATCTTGTAGGCGATCAGCGGCTCCATCACGTTCAGTTGCAACTGGCCGCCTTCGGCCGCCAGGGTCAGGGCGAGGTCGTTGCCGATCACTTCGAAGGCGACCTGGTTGACCGCTTCCGGGATCACCGGGTTGACCTTGCCCGGCATGATCGAACTGCCCGGCTGGCGCGGCGGCAGGTTGATCTCGTTGATGCCGGTGCGCGGGCCGCTGGAGAGCAGGCGCAGGTCGTTGCAGATCTTCGACAGCTTGACCGCGGTGCGCTTGAGCATGCCGGAGAACAGCACGAAGGCGCCCATGTCGGAGGTGGCTTCGATCAGGTCGGCGGCCGGTTTCAGCGGCTGCCCGCTGATGGCGGCCAGGCGCTCGACGGCGAGCTTCTGGTAGCCGGGGTCGGCGTTGATGCCGGTGCCGATGGCGGTGCCGCCGAGGTTCACTTCGGTGAGCAGCTCCGGCGCCAGGCGACGCAGGCGATCGAGGTCTTCGCCGAGGGTGGTGGCGAAAGCGTGGAATTCCTGGCCGAGGGTCATCGGCACGGCGTCCTGCAATTGGGTGCGGCCCATCTTCAGTACGCCGGCGAATTCGACGCCCTTGGCGGCGAAGGCCTGGATCAGGCTGTCGAGGCTGGCCAGCAGGGTGTCGTGGCCGAGCAGCAGGCCCAGGCGGATGGCGGTCGGGTAGGCGTCGTTGGTCGACTGCGCCATGTTCACATCGTTGTTCGGGTGCAGGTACTTGTACTCACCCTTGGTATGGCCCATGGCTTCCAGCGCGATGTTCGCGATCACTTCGTTCGCGTTCATGTTGGTGGAGGTACCGGCGCCGCCCTGGATCATGTCCACCACGAACTGCTCGTGGAAATCGCCGCGGATCAGGCGGGCGCAGGCCTCGCTGATGGCGGCGTGCTTGTCTTCCGGGAGATGGCCGAGCTGACGGTTGGCGTCGGCGGCGGCCTGCTTGACCATGGCCAGGGCAACGACCAGCTTCGGGTAGTGCGACAGCGGCACCCCGGAGAGGCGGAAGTTGTTCACGGCGCGCAGGGTCTGGATGCCGTAGTAGGCGTCAGCGGGCACTTCGAGGGTGCCGAGCAGGTCTTTCTCGATACGGGAAGATGCAACGGGGGACATGACGGGATTTGTCTCAGAGGGACACGGCCAGTGCCGCGATGCCCACTAGACTAAGGATGTGACGATTTCGTGGCCAATGCTGTTAAACGCTGCCTCATGCACAAACGGCATAATGTTGGATGTGACGCTGGTATGATGGCGGACGTGTCGTTGCATTACCGGAGCCTTTCCCGTCGTGAACCTCGAACTGAAGTGGCTGGAGGATTTCATCGCCCTGGCCGGCACCCGCAGCTTTTCCCAGGCGGCGGAGAAGCGCTTCGTCACCCAGCCGGCCTTCAGCCGGCGCATCCGCAGCCTGGAGGACGCCCTCGGCCTGACCCTGGTGAATCGCCAGCGCACGCCGGTGGAACTGACCGAGGCCGGGCAGCTGTTCCTGGTCACCGCGCGCAGCGTGGTCGAGCAGCTCGGCCAGGTGGTGCGCCACCTGCACCACCTGGAAGGCGGGCAGGGCGAGGTGCTGCAGTTCGCCGCCGCCCACTCGCTGGCGCTGGGCTTCTTCCCGCAGTGGATCGCGCGGCTGCGCAACGAGGGGCTGAACATCGCCAGCCGGCTGATCGCCACCAACGTCGGCGAGGCGGTGCATTCCCTGCGCGAGGGTAGCTGCGACCTGATGCTGGCGTTCTACGACCCTGACGCCGCGTTGCAGATGGATCCGGAGATCTTCCCCTCGCTGCACCTGGGGCGCACCGAGATGCTGCCGGTCTGCGCGGTGAACGCCGAGGGCCTGCCGCTGTTCGACCTGGAGAACGGCCAGAGCGTGCCGCTGCTCGCCTACAGCGCCAGCGCCTTCCTCGGCCGCGGGGTCAACCTGCTGCTGCGCCAGCGCAACCTGCGTTACACCACGGTCTACGAGACGGCGATGGCCGACAGCCTGAAGAGCATGGCGCTGCAAGGCATGGGCGTGGCCTGGGTGCCACGGCTGAGCGTGGTCAACGAACTGGAGCGCGGCGAGCTGGCGATCTGTGGCGGGCCGCAATGGTTCGTGCCGCAGGAAATCCGCCTGTACCGCTGCGCGCTGGTACGCAAGGCGGCGATCCGCCTGCTCTGGCGCAAGCTGGAAGGCGGGCTGGGCAGCGTCGAGTAGACAGGCAAGGGCGGCGTCGGGGCGCCGCCCCGCAGGTCACATCTCGAGGACGATGCGCCCCTCGATCTGCCCGGCGCGCATCTGGTCGAGGATCTGGTTGATGTCGTCCAGCTTGCCCGGATGGATGGTCGCCTTGACCAGGCCTTCGCCGGCAAAGTCGAGGGCTTCCTGCAGGTCCGCGCGGGTGCCGACGATGGAGCCGGCGATGTGCAGGCCCTTGAGCACCACGTCGAAGATCGGCGTCGGGAAGTCGCCCGGCGGCAGGCCGACCAGGGCGATGGTGCCGCCGCGGCGGGCCATGCCGATGGCCTGGCCGAAGGCGCTGTTGGATACCGCTGTGACCAGCACCCCGTGGGCGCCGCCGATGTCGCGCTGGATCGCCTCCACCGGGTCTTCCTGCCGGGCGTTGACCGTCAGGCTGGCACCGAGCTTGCGCGCCAGTTCCAGCTTGGCGTCGTCGATGTCGATGGCGGCGACGTGCAGGCCCATGGCCCTGGCGTACTGCACGGCGACGTGGCCGAGGCCGCCGATGCCGGAGATCGCCACCCACTGGCCGGGGCGCGCGTTGGTCTGCTTGAGCCCCTTGTAGACGGTGACGCCGGCGCAGAGGATCGGCGCGATTTCAGCGAATTCGACGTTTTTCGGCAGAATTCCGACGTAGTTCGGGTCGGCCAATACGTATTCGGCATAGCCGCCGTTCACCGAGTAGCCGGTGTTCTGCTGGCTCTCGCAGAGGGTCTCCCAGCCGGTCAGGCAGTGCTCGCAGCAGCCGCAGGCGGTGTACAGCCAGGGGATGCCGACCCGGTCGCCTTCCTTCACCCGGGTCACTCCGCTGCCCACCGCGGCGACGTAGCCGACGCCTTCGTGACCGGGAATGAACGGCAACGGCGGCTTCACCGGCCAGTCGCCCTCGGCGGCGTGCAGGTCGGTGTGGCAGACGCCGGAGGCTTCGATCTTCACCAGTACCTGCCCGGGGCCGGGCAGCGGAACCTTGACTTCCTCGATCCGCAGCGGCGCGCCGTAGGCGTGCACGACCGCGGCTTTCATGGTCTGTGGCAGGGTCATGGTCATCTCCTTGGACGGGGCTGAGCGCCTGTCGCGGTGCCTTTGACGGGCACCGCGACAGGCTGCGGAACCGGCGCGGCCGCCGCTCCCTCGGAGCGCGCCGCGACAACCAGTCTGGCCGCTCGTGGCAGGCGCGCATTGAGTTGCGGCAAGTTTCCCGCCATGGCGCGAAAAAACGGGACGGACGGTAGCCCCCGGCGCGCGCCCGGCCTGCCTTTGCGGTATACTGCGCCGCCTTCGAACCGGCACTGCCCGCCGGCTCGGCCCAGTACAAGCCACGCCCCTCGACGAAGCGTGGCTTGTTGGTTTCTGACGCGCCGGACGGCGCATTTGAGAGAGGCACGACGATGAGCGCACTGGTTGGCGTGATCATGGGTTCCAAATCGGACTGGAGCACCCTCAGTCACACCGCGGACATGCTGGACAAGCTGGGCATCCCCTACGAAGTGAAGGTGGTTTCCGCCCACCGCACCCCGGACCTGCTCTTCCAGTACGCCGAGGAAGCCGAAGGCCGCGGCCTCGAAGTGATCATCGCCGGCGCTGGCGGCGCCGCCCACCTGCCGGGCATGTGCGCGGCCAAGACCCACCTGCCGGTACTCGGCGTGCCGGTACAGTCGTCGATGCTGTCGGGTGTCGACTCGCTGCTCTCCATCGTGCAGATGCCCGCCGGCGTACCGGTCGCCACCCTGGCCATCGGCAAGGCCGGCGCGGTCAACGCGGCGCTGCTCTCGGCGAGTATCCTCGGCGCCAAGCACCCGCAGTACCACGAGGCGCTGAAGCAGTTCCGCGCCAACCAGACCGAAACCGTGCTGGACAATCCCGACCCGCGCGATGCGTGAGACAGGCTCTGAGAAGGTAAGGCTCGAACCATGAAAATCGGTGTCATCGGTGGCGGCCAGCTGGGCCGCATGCTGGCCCTGGCGGGAACCCCGCTGGGCATGAACTTCGCTTTCCTCGACCCGGCGCCGGACGCCTGCGCGGCCTCCCTGGGCGAGCACATCCGCGCCGACTACGGCGACCAGGAGCACCTGCGGCAACTGGCCGACGAGGTCGACCTGGTGACCTTCGAGTTCGAGAGCGTGCCGGCGGAAACCGTGGCCTTCCTCTCCCAGTTCGTGCCGGTCTACCCGAACGCCGAGTCGCTGCGCATCGCCCGCGACCGCTGGTTCGAGAAGTCGATGTTCAAGGACCTCGGCATTCCCACCCCGGACTTCGCCGACGTCCAGTCCCAGGCCGACCTCGATGCCGCCGCGGCCGCCATCGGCCTGCCGGCGGTGCTCAAGACCCGCACCCTGGGCTACGACGGCAAGGGCCAGAAGGTCCTGCGCCAGCCGGCCGACGTGCAGGGCGCGTTCGCCGAACTGGGCAGCGTGCCGTGCATCCTCGAGGGCTTCGTGCCGTTCACCGGGGAAGTCTCGCTGGTGGCGGTGCGCGCCCGCGATGGCGAGACGCGTTTCTACCCGCTGGTGCACAACACCCACGACAGCGGCATCCTCAAGCTCTCCGTGGCCAGCAGCGGGCATCCGTTGCAGGCGCTGGCCGAGGACTACGTCGGCCGCGTGCTGGCACGGCTCGACTACGTCGGCGTGCTGGCCTTCGAGTTCTTCGAGGTGGACGGCGGCCTGAAGGCCAACGAGATCGCCCCGCGCGTGCACAACTCCGGGCACTGGACCATCGAAGGCGCCGAGTGCAGCCAGTTCGAGAACCACCTGCGCGCCGTCGCCGGCCTGCCGCTGGGCTCGACCGCCAAGGTCGGCGAGAGCGCGATGCTCAATTTCATTGGCGCGGTGCCCCCGGTGGATCAGGTGGTCGCCGTCGCCGATTGCCACCTGCATCACTACGGCAAGGCCTTCAAGAACGGCCGCAAGGTCGGCCACGCCACCCTGCGCTGTGCCGACCGGGCGACGCTGCAGGCGCGCATCGCCGAGGTCGAGGCGCTGATCGAGGCGTGAGCGATTGCCGTCCGCCCATCCTTGGCTTGGCGGGCGGCACTGAACCCAAGGCTTTTCTACACTGTCCCATGGCAGGCGCAATACATGCGCATACACCCGTAAGGAGGGACTGTCATGGGATTAATCGGAACCATCATCGTCGGACTGATCGTTGGTCTCGTTGCACGCTTTCTGAAGCCAGGTGACGACAGCATGGGCTGGATCATGACCATCCTGCTCGGCATCGGCGGTTCGCTGCTGGCCACCTACGGCGGCCAGGCGATCGGCTTCTACCAGGCCGGCCAGGCGGCCGGTTTCATCGGCGCGGTGGTCGGCGCCGTCGTACTGCTGGTCATTTACGGCCTGATCAAGAAGAATTGATGGCTCTGGCCGGCCCCCGCGGGGGCCGGCGTTTCCTCACTTCGCCGGTATTCCCGCCATCATGCGCCGCTTCCCGTTCGCCCGCCTGTTGCTGCTCGCCCTGTTGTCCTCACCCCTGGCCCACGCCGAACTGCCCGAGACCGACTGGCTGGAACTGATGCCGCCGGCCGACCGCAAGGCGCTGGAAGAAATGCCCGACATCATTCACGACACCCCGGAGGCCGCCGGCACCTTCACCAGCAAGGGTGGCCTGAAGCAGTCGGACCGAAAGATGCCGGCGGTGATGTATTCGGCCAAGACCGTCGCCAGCCTGGATGGCAAGGCGATCCGCCTCGGCGGCTACCCGGTGCCGCTGGAGAACGACGCCAAGGGCCGCGTCACCGAATTCTTCCTGGTGCCCTATCCGGGCGCCTGCATCCACGTGCCGCCGCCGCCGCCGAACCAGATCGTCCTGGTGCGTTATCCACAGGGGCTGAAGCTGGCCGATATCTACACCCCGCTGTGGGTCAGCGGCACGCTGAAGATCGAGCAGGTGAGCAATGACCTGGCCGATGCCGCCTACGCCATCGACAAGGCGCAGGTGAAGGTAGTGGAGGAAGCGGACCTGTAGGGCCGCACCTGCGCAACGGCCCATGGCGGACGACGCGAGCCGCTCCGTCCGCTCGCCGACCCGCTCAGGGTCGTTTCAGCGGCTCGCTCCAGATCTGCACGCCAAAGCTTTCGCTGCGCCCGGGGGCGACCACCATGAGGTCGTCCCAGACCCGCCCGGTCTCGATGCAGAGCATCTGCTGCCAGGCGTCGTCGGCGAACTGCGAGAGACGCCGGGACTTGTCCACCCAGGGGTTCCAGACCACCGCCGAGCGCGAGTCGAGGGCGTGCAGGTGGATGCTGCGTTCCCAGCGCGGGTCCTTGATCAGCAGGTCGCGTTCGAGACCGAGGTAGATGCGGTCCAGTTCGCCTTTGACCCGTACCGCGCCGTGCTGAGTGCGTTCTTCCCAGTTCTCCAGGGTCTCGATGTAGCGCGCGCCTTCCAGGCCCTCGATGGCGATCTCGCGGCTGTCGCTGACCGCGAAGTAGGTGTGCAGTGCCTGGCTGAGCACCAGCGGCTTGCTGCCGAGGTTCTCGCTGGTGAGTCGCAAGGTCAGGCGCTCGCCGAAGCGGAACAGCATGCGCAGCGCCGCCGGGTGCGGCCAGCCGGGGAGGCCATCGGGGGCGTCGAGGCGGAAGCTGACGCAGAGGTCGCCGTCCTCCTCGGCGATGTCGTCGATTTCCCAGTCGACCGCCCGGACCAGCCCGTGGGCGGGCGCCTTCAGGCCATCTTCCACCTGGCCGCGGACTTCCTGCGGGTTGCGCTCCAGCGGACCGAACCACGGCCAGCACACCGGCACCCCGCCGCGTACCGACTGCCCGCGCCGGTAGCCGGCCTCGTCGCTGAGCCAGACCAGCGGCGGCTGTTCGTGGGGCTGGTAGCTGAGCAGTTGCGCGCCCTGCTGGGCGATCAGCGCCTCGCCATGGGCGGTGTGGATGCGCCAGCAGGCCAGGTCGTCGACCTGTACCTGTTCGACGCGGTTGATCGGGCTATCGGTGCTCATGGCGGTCTCCGGGAGGCGAATGGATGGCAGCAGTATCACCGATCCATTTTATCGCCGGCAGTTCCCCCGGATAGCGCCAACGAAGACGCGGCCCGTAGGCCGCGTCGGTTGTTGCCGGTGGTTCAGGCCGCGCGGAACAGGTTGTGCGGGTCGATGACGAATTTCTTCGGCACCCCGGCGTCGAACTCGCCGTAGCCTTTCGGCGCATCGTCGAGGGTGATGACTTCCACCCCGACGATGTCGGCGATCTTGATCCGGTCCCACATGATCGCCTGCATCAGCTGGCGGTTGTACTTCATCACCGGGGTCTGGCCGGTATGGAAGCTGTGCGACTTGGCCCAGCCCAGGCCGAAGCGGATGCTCAGGGCGCCGTGCTTGGCGGCCGCGTCCACCGCGCCCGGGTCTTCGGTGACGTACAGGCCGGGGATGCCGATCTTGCCGGCGACCCGGGTGATGCCCATCAGCGAGTTGAGCACGGTGGCCGGGGCTTCCTGCTGCGAGCCCGAATGGCCGTGGCCGCGCGCCTCGAAACCGACCGCGTCGACCGCGCAGTCGACCTCCGGCTCGCCCAACAGAGCGGCGATCTGTTCGTGCAGCGGGGTGTCCTTGGACAGGTCGGCGATCTCGAAGCCCTGTTTCTTGGCGTGGGCCAGGCGGGTCGGGTTGACGTCGCCGACGATCACCACCGCCGCGCCGAGCAGGCGTGCCGAGGCCGCCGCGGCCAGGCCGACCGGACCGGCACCGGCGATGTAGACCGTGCTGCCCGGGCCGACGCCGGCGGTGACCGCGCCGTGGTAGCCGGTGGGGAGGATGTCCGAAAGGCAGGTCAGGTCGCGGATCTTCTCCATCGCCGCTTCGCGGTTGGGCAGTTTCAGCAGGTTGAAGTCGGCGTAGGGCACCAGCACATATTCGGCCTGGCCGCCGACCCAGCCGCCCATGTCGACGTAGCCGTAGGCGCCGCCGGCCCGCGCCGGATTGACCGTCAGGCAGACGCCGGTGTGCTGTTCCTTGCAGGTACGGCAATGGCCGCAGGCGACGTTGAACGGTACCGAGACCAGGTCGCCGATCTTCATGGTTTCCACGCCACGCCCGATCTCCACCACCTCGCCGGTGATCTCGTGGCCCAGCACCAGGCCTTCCGGCGCGGTGGTGCGGCCGCGCACCATGTGCTGGTCGGAGCCGCAGATGTTGGTGGAGACCACCCGCAGGATCACCCCGTGGTCGATCTGCCGGCCCTGCGGGTCCTGCATCTTCGGATAGGGAATGTTCTGCACCTCGACCTTGCCCGGGCCGAGATAGACCACACCACGATTGCCAGACATACGCGTTTCCTCTTTGTCGTTGTGGGTACAAATGCGCGGCGTCCACGGCCGCGCGGCTTTGCACTGGAAAGTCGTCTGTTGCGCGACAGGGCCGGAGAATGCTGGCAGCCGGCGGGCTGTCGGTGTTGCTCGGGACGCGAGGCCGTGGGAAGCGCCCCTCTCCCTGGCGCTCTTCCTTCAGCGAGGGTTGGGGAGAGAGGGCGCGCTTACAGCACCACGGTCCGATTGGCGTTGAGGAATACCCTCCGCTCGATGTGGTAGCCCACCGCCCGCGCCAGGGTCAGGCACTCGATGTCGCGGCCCTTGGCGATCAGGTCCTCGGGGTAGTGGGCGTGGTCGACCGTCTCGACGCCCTGGGCGATGATCGGCCCTTCGTCGAGGTCGTTGTTGATGTAGTGGGCGGTGGCGCCGACCAGCTTCACGCCCTTCTGGTAGGCCTGGTGGTACGGCTTGGCGCCCTTGAAGCCGGGCAGCAGGGAGTGATGGATGTTGATCGCCCAGCCGTCCAGGCGCCGGCACAGTTCCGGCGACAGCACCTGCATGTAGCGAGCGAGGATCACCAGCTCGGCGCTACTCTCTTCGAGCACCTGCCAGACCCTGGCTTCCTGGGCCGACTTGTCGTTCGGGTCGAGCGGGAAGTGGTGGTAGGGAATGCCGTGCCAGCGCGCCAGCGGCTCCAGGTCCGGGTGATTGGAAATCACCGCCACCACGTCCATCGGCAACTGGCCGATGCGCTGGCGGTAGAGCAGGTCGTTCAGGCAGTGGTCGGCCTTGGAAACCATGATCGCCACCTGGCTGCGGTAGCCCGGCGCGGTCAGCTCGGTACGCATGCCGAACGGTGCCACCCGTTCGGCCAGTCCGGCGCGGAAGGAGGCTTCGTCGAAGCCGTCGCCGGCGCGGAACTCCACGCGGATGAAGAAGCGTTGCGCCAGGCGGTCGTCGAACGAGTGGTGCTCGGTGACGTAGCAGCGCTGCTCGAAGAGGTAGCGCGTCACCACGTCGACGGTGCCCAGCAGGCTGGGACTGTCGGCGGTGAGGATCCAGGTGTCGGGGGTACGGCTCATCGCGAGGCTCCGGGTCCGGTATCCCCTCCCGGGGAGCGGGTAAGGCTGCTCATGCCGCTACCTGCAGGCCGTATTCGGCGCTGGCGTCCTGCAACCAGAGCCAGAAGTAGTCGGCGAAGCTGCGGCGCACGACCAGCTCCCAGGTGTCCTCGCCGGTATGGCGGATCACGCATTGCGACTTGGCGAAGATGCTGCCGACCGCCTTGCCCACCGGGAAGTTGCTCGGATGCACGTCGTAGCTGGTGGATTTCATCAGCAGTTCGCGGACGTTCGCTCCGCTCAGTTCGAGCAGCGTCTGCCCGCCGCTGACGTTGACCACCGCGTAGTGCAGCTCCTCGCCCAGGGCCTGGCGCAGGCGCTGTTCGACGGCATATTCCTCGCCGCCGGGGACGATCAGCAACCATTCGTCCGGGGCCAGCCATTGCAGCGAGGTCTCGCCGCTGGCGACCAGGGTCAGGGCCACCGGCAGTTCCAGGCCGAGGGCCTGGTGCACGGCGGCGGCGAAGGCCGGGTCGGCGGCATCGCCGCGCAGCACCAGGTGGCCGAGCAGCTTCTTCTCGCGCAGGACGATACCGGCCTTCGCGGCGGTCTTGCCGGCGAGCTTGTGCAGCTCGGCATGGTGCAGCGGCGATTCGGCGTGGACGCCGGGTTCGGGGCGTTGCTGGTAGACGTTTGCCTTGCTCATTCGTTTTCACCTTGGGGCGCCGCGCGCCCTGGTAGCCTGTCTGCCTTCTCCCTTCGGGGAGAGGGCCGGGGAGAGGGGCGAGCCCCTCTCCGGTCAATCCACGTTCTGCCGTTCCCCTTTCGGGTCGTAGAACACCGAGGAACAGATCTCCGCCTCGATGAAGCGGCCGTCCGCCAGCGGCGCGTAGACCTTCTGGCCCATGCGCTTGAGGCCGCCTTTCACCACCGCCAGGGCGAAGCCGTGGCCGAGGCTGGCGCTCATGTAGCTGGAGGTGACGTGGCCGACCATCTTCATCGGGATCGCCTGCTGGGTGTCGAACACCAGTTGCGCGCCTTCGGGCAGTACCTCCTGCGGGTTGCTCGGCCTGAGTCCGACCAGTTGCTTGCGATCCTCGCGCAGGCAGTCGGCGCGGTTCATGCCGCGCCAGCCGATCCAGGAGAACGGCTTGCTGCGGCCCACCGCCCAGCCCATGTTGAGATCGTCCGGGGTGACCGAGGCATCGGTGTCCTGGCCGACGATGATGAAGCCCTTCTCGGCGCGCAGGACGTGCATGGTCTCGGTGCCGTAGGGCGTCAGGCCGTACTTCGCACCGTGCTCGGCGAGCGCTTCGAGCACGCCCATGGCGTAGTCGGCCTGGACGTTCACCTCGTAGCTCAGCTCGCCGGTGAAGGAGATGCGGAACACCCGCGCCGGCACCCCGGCGACCTTGCCTTCCTTCCAGGTCATGAAGGGGAAGGCATCCTTGCCCAGGTCGATGTCGGTGACTTCGGCGAGCAGCTTGCGGCTGTTCGGGCCGGACAGGGTGAGGGTCGCGTAGTGGTCGGTGACCGAGGTGAAGTACACCTTCAGCTCCGGCCATTCGGTCTGGTGGTACAGCTCCAGCCACTCCAGTACGCGGGCGGCGCCGCCGGTGGTGGTGGTCATGACGAAGTGGTTGTCGGCCAGGCAGGCGGTCACGCCGTCGTCGAAGACCATCCCGTCTTCCTTGCACATCAGGCCGTAGCGCGCCTTGCCGACGTCGAGCTTGGTCCAGGCGTTGGTGTAGACCCGGTTGAGGAACTCCCGCGCGTCCGGGCCCTGGATGTCGATCTTGCCCAGGGTCGAGGCGTCGAGCAGGCCGACCGCCTCGCGCACCGCGCGGCATTCGCGGGCCACTGCGGCGTGCATGTCCTCGCCGCGGCGCGGGAAGTACCACGGCCGCTTCCACTGGCCGACGTCCTCGAACTCGGCGCCGTTCTTCACGTGCCAGGCGTGCAGGGCGGTGAAACGCACCGGTTCGAACAGGTGCCCGCAGTGGCGGCCGGCGACGGCGCCGAAGGTCACCGGGGTGTAGTTCGGGCGGAACATGGTGGTGCCGGTGTCGGCGATGCTCTTGCCCTGGGCCCGCGCGGCGATCGCCAGGCCGTTGATGTTGCCCAGCTTGCCCTGGTCGGTGCCGAAGCCCAGCGCGGTGTAGCGCTTGACGTGCTCGATGGACTCGAAGCCCTCGCGGCAGGCCAGTTCGATGGCGGCGGCGGTGACGTCGTTCTGCGGATCGACGAACTGCTTCGGTGCGCGTGCCGTGGGCTTCTCGTGGGGCACCTGGAACAGCGCGACGGGTGCTTCCTCGCGGCGCGGCTGGACCTTCGGCAGGCTGCCGGCGGCGGTCTTGTAGCCGGCGTCGAGGGCGGCGCGGCTCCCGGCCTGGTAGCCGTCGGCGAGCACCTCGGCGAGCCCGAACACGCCGTTCACGGCGCCGGCGCAGATGCGTTTCTGCAGGCCTTCGCCGGGGACGAAGGCGAGGATTTCCTCGCGCCATTCCGGCTTGCCGCCCAGGTGCGAGGCCAGGTGCACGACCGGGCTGTAGCCGCCGGAGCTGGCGATCAGGTCGCAGTCCAGCCATTCGCCGCCGCTGGCGCGCATGGCCTGCAGGTCGATCCGGGCGACCTTGGCGCCGCTGACCCGCTTGCCGCCGCGAGCCTCGATCACCGAACTGCCGGTGATCACCCGCATACCGCGTTGGCGTGCTTCCTCGACCCACTCGCCGCGCGGATTGGCCCTGGCGTCGGCGATGGCCACCACTTGCAGGCCGGCTTCCTGCCAGTCGAGGGCGACGCGGTAGGCGTAGTCGTTGTTGGTGGCCAGCACCAGTTTCTTGCCCGGTGCCACGCCGTAGCGCCGTACATAGGTGGAAACCGCGCCGGCGAGCATGTTGCCGGGCAGGTCGTTGTTGCCGTAGACCAGCGGCCGCTCATGGGCGCCGGCGGCCAGTACCACGCGCTTGGCGCGCACGCGGTGCACGCGCTGGCGGACCTGGCCGAGCGGGGCGACCTCGCCGAGGTGGTCGGTGCGCCGCTCGTGGATGGTGAGGAAGTTGTGGTCGTGGTAGCCGTTGACCGTGGAGCGCGGTAGCAGGATGACTTCCGGCAGGCCTTGCAGCTCGGCCACGGCGTCCGCGACCCACTCGGCGGCGGGCTTGCCGTCGAGGGTCTCGCGGGTGTCCAGCAGGCTGCCGCCGAACTCTTCCTGCTCGTCGGCGAGAATCACCCGCGCGCCGCTGCGAGCGGCGGCGAGGGCGGCGGCCAGGCCGGCCGGGCCGGCGCCGACCACCAGCACGTCGCAGTGGTGGTTCATCCAGTCGTAGCTGTCCGGATCGACCTCGGTCGGCGCGCGGCCCAGGCCGGCGGCCTTGCGGATGTACTTCTCGTAGGTCATCCACATCGACTGCGGGTACATGAAGGTCTTGTAGTAGAAACCGGGCGGCATCAGCTTGCCGCCGACCTTGCCGAAGATTCCCATCAGGTCGTTCTGCACGTTCGGCCAGCCGTTGGTACTGGTGGCCACCAGGCCGCCGTAGAGGGCCTGCTGGGTGGCGCGTACGTTGGGGATCTGGGTGGCTTCGCGGGAGCCGATCTGCAGGATCGCGTTGGGCTCCTCGGCGCCGGCGGCGACGATGCCGCGTGCCCGCGAGTACTTGAAGCTGCGGCCGACGATGTCGACGCCGTTGGCCAGCAGCGCGGCGGCCAGGGTGTCGCCGGCATAGCCCTGGTAGTGCTGGCCGTTGAAGCTGAAGGTCAGCGGGCGGTTGCGGTCGATGCGGCCGCCGCTGGACAGGCGATTGATCTGGCTCATGCCGGTTCCCCTTGTACGGCGGGTTTCTTCTCACCGTCGGCGACGACGCTGGGCTGCTCGCCGATCAGGTAGGTCTCGAGGATCTCGTAGGTCACCGTATGGCGGGTGACGTTGAAGTACTTGCGGCAGCCGGCGGCGTGCACCCACAGCTCGTGA
Organism: Pseudomonas sp. HMSC067G02; assembly: GCF_001813485.1. Taxonomy (NCBI): domain Bacteria; kingdom Pseudomonadati; phylum Pseudomonadota; class Gammaproteobacteria; order Pseudomonadales; family Pseudomonadaceae; genus Pseudomonas; species Pseudomonas sp. HMSC067G02. The sequence goes on along the minus strand of NZ_KV812666.1, from coordinate 1,907 downwards.
TGGAGGCCGCGCGGGTTGTCGCGGAAGAACATGTAGTCGCCCCATTCCTCGTCGCTGCAGGCGTTCGGGTCGAGCGGGCGCGGGATGTGGGCCTGACCCTTGGCGTGGAATTCCTCTTCGGAACGCAGTTCGCCGCAGTGGGGGCAGAAGATATTCAGCATTTTGTAGCCTCCGGAAACTGTTCTTGCCGGTTGACCGGCACCCTCTCCCTGAAGGGCGAGGGGCAGCGGATTTCGCCCTTCGGGCGGCTTTTGTCAGTGCGCCACTGCCGCCGCGCCGTGCTCGTCGATCAGCGCACCGCTGTGGAAGCGTTCGATGGAGAAGGGCGCGGCCAGCGGATGCGGTTCGCCCTTGGCCAGAGTGGCGGCGAAGACGTTTCCGGAGCCGGGAGTGGCCTTGAAGCCGCCGGTGCCCCAGCCGCAGTTGAAGAACAGGTTCTGCACCGGAGTCTTGCCGATGATCGGGCAGGCGTCCGGGGTGGTGTCGACGATGCCGCCCCACTGGCGGTTCATGCGTACCCGCGAGAGCACCGGGAACATCTCGACGATGGCTTGCAGGGTGTGCTCGATCACCGGGTAAGAACCGCGCTGGCCGTAGCCGTTGTAGCCGTCGATGCCGGCGCCGATGACCAGGTCGCCTTTGTCCGACTGGCTGATGTAGCCATGCACGGCGTTGGACATGATCACGCTGTCGATGATCGGCTTCAGCGGCTCGGAGACCAGCGCCTGCAACGGGTGCGACTCCAGCGGCAGGCGGAAGCCGGCGAGCCTGGCCATGTGCCCGGAGTTGCCGGCGGTGACCACGCCGACACGGCGCGCGCCGATGAAGCCGCGGTTGGTCTCGACGCCGATCACCGCGCCGTCCTGCTTGCGGAAGCCGGTGACTTCGGTCTGCTGGATCAGGTCCACGCCGAGGGCATCGGCGGCGCGGGCGAAGCCCCAGGCCACCGCATCATGGCGGGCGACGCCGCCGCGACGCTGGATGGTCGCGCCCATGATCGGGTAGCGGGTGTTCTTGCTGCAGTCCAGGTAGGGAATCTCCTCCGCCACCTGCTGCGCGTTCAACAGTTCGCCGTCGACGCCGTTGAGGCGGTTGGCGCTGACCCGGCGCTCGCCGTCGCGCATGTCCTGGAGGGTGTGGCAGAGGTTGTAGACCCCGCGCTGGGAGAACATCACGTTGTAGTTGAGGTCCTGGGACAGGCCCTCCCACAGCTTCATCGCGTGTTCGTAGAGCAGCGCGGACTCGTCCCACAGGTAGTTGGAGCGCACGATGGTGGTGTTGCGCGCGGTGTTGCCGCCGCCCAGCCAACCTTTCTCGACCACCGCCACGTTGCTGATGCCGTGTTCCTTGGCCAGGTAGTAGGCGGTGGCCAGGCCGTGCCCGCCGCCGCCGACGATGACCACGTCGTAGACCGGCTTCGGCGTGGGCGTGCGCCACATGCGTTGCCAGTTCTCGTGATGGCTCAGTGAATGCTTTAACAGGCCGAAGCCGGAGTAGCGTTGCATGTGGATGCTCCTGAACTGTTGCTCCCTCTCCCGCGGAGAGGGTTGGGCCGGGGCGCGTCGGGCTCCCCGACCGTCTTCGGGGGGCTCAGCGATAGACCGGGAAGTCCGCGCAGAGACCGGCGACCTGGGTGGCGACCTTGGCTTCCACGTCGGCATCGCCGAGGTGGTCGAGGATGTCGCAGATCCAGCCGGCCAGCTCGCGGCTTTGCGCTTCCTGCAGCCCGCGGGTGGTGATGGCCGGGGTGCCGATGCGGATGCCGGAGGTGACGAACGGGCTCTGCGGATCGTTCGGCACGGCGTTCTTGTTCACCGTGATGCCGACCCGGCCGAGGGCGGCGTCGGCTTCCTTGCCGGTCAGGCCCTGGCGAACCAGGCTGATCAGCATCAGGTGGTTGTCGGTGC
>NZ_KV812665.1:0-25642 GCF_001813485.1 Pseudomonas sp. HMSC067G02 | reverse complement strand
TGATCGCGGCCAAGGCGGTGTGCTTCAAGGAAGCCCTGCAGCCGGAGTTCAAGACCTACCAGCAGCAGGTCCTGAAGAACGCCCAGAGCATGGCCCAGGTCTTCCTCGACCGCGGTTTCGACGTGGTTTCCGGCGGCACCCAGAACCACCTGTTCCTGCTCTCCCTGATCAAGCAGGACATCACCGGCAAAGACGCCGACGCCGCCCTCGGCCGCGCGTTCATCACCGTGAACAAGAACTCGGTCCCGAACGACCCGCGCTCGCCGTTCGTCACCTCCGGCCTGCGCATCGGTACCCCGGCCGTGACCACCCGCGGCTTCAAGGAAGCCGAGTGCCGCGAGCTGGCCGGCTGGATCTGCGACATCCTCGAGAACATGGGCGACGAGTCCGTGGTCGACGGCGTACGCGAGAAGGTCAAGGCGATCTGCGCCAAGTTCCCGGTCTACGGCAACTAAGCGACAAGGCAAGACGAAAGAGCCCGGCAAATGCCGGGCTTTTTCATTTCCTCCGAGGGAGGAGGCGCCGGGTAGCGTTATCGCCGGTCCTCGACATGGATCACCGCCAAGGCCTCGGCATCCTCGCCCCGCCGGGAGCGGCCGTGCATGCCGACGAGCAGCTCGCCGGCGTCCTCCTCCAGTTCCTCGCGAGGGACGAAGGTAAGGATGTCCGGGTGATGCCCGGTCACCCCCCAGCCGCGGCCGTTGTCCAGGGTAATCACGCCGAAGTCGCCCGCCGGCGTGCCGACCTGTACCGCTCCCCACTCGGCCAGCAATGCCCGCGCCTGGGCCGCGAGGTCCGGCTCCGGCTGCGTGAGGATCACGCAAGTGCCCTGGGCGAACAGCACCCAGGATTTGTCCGCGCCACGGATGCAGTCCCGCCAGGCGCCGATCAATGCCTCCCTGTCCATTTCCACGCTCCTTTGACGTCGATGCGCCTCAGCGGCCTTCGACGATGCGCTCGAAGCCCTCGCGGATACTGTCCTCCGGCAGGTTGTCGCCGATGAACACGATCACGCTCTCGCGCGCCTCGTCGTCCCGCCACTCGCTATCCCAGTCGAAGCCGTAGAGTCGCAGCACGCCCTGGAACACCAGGCGACGCGGCTCGTCGGCGATGTTCAGCACGCCCTTGTAGCGCAGCAGGGAATTGCCATGCCACTGCAACAGGTCGTCCATGAACTCGCTCAGCCTTTCGAGATCGAGCGGCGTGTCGCTGCGCAGTACCAGGGTGCCGATGCGATCGCGGCTGTCCTTGGCTGCCACCGCTCGCAGCGGGCGCAGGCCGATGCCAGGACCGAGGTCGGCGTTGAGGTTGAAGCCACGTACGTCGAGCAGGTGCGCCAGGTCGATGCGGCCGTGCTCGACCACATGCACCAGCGCCCTCCGGTTGATCCGTTGCAGGCGCTGGCCCAGGGCCTCGAAGGTGGCGGCGTCGACCAGGTCGGTCTTGCTCACCAGGATGCGGTCGGCAAAGCCGACCTGGGCCTGGGCGATGGTTTCCTGCAGGTGACGCTCGGCGTTGGCGGCGTCCACCAGGGTGATGATGCCGTCCAGCACGTAGCGCTGGCAGAGTTCCTCGTCGGCGAAGAAGGTCTGCGCCACCGGCGCCGGATCGGCCAGGCCGGTGCACTCGATCACCAGGCGGTCGAAGTCGATCTCGCCGTTGTCGCGGCGCTCCAGCAGGAGGAACAGGGCCTTTTCCAGGTCGGTGTTGATCGAGCAGCAGACGCAGCCGTTGGACAGCGTCATCACCTGCACCGGCTCGACGCCGAGCAACTGGCCGTCGATCGGCGTCTCGCTGTACTCGTTCTCGATCACCGCGATCTTCATGCCGTGCTCGGCCTGCAGCAGGTACTTGAGCAGGGTGGTCTTGCCGGCGCCGAGGAAGCCGGTGAGCACGGTGACGGGGATCGGGGCGTGGTTGTCGTTGGCTACTTCGGACATGCGCAACTTCCAGAAAAGACGCGGGCCACGTCAGACGTGGCCCGCGGAAGGATGGGGATTCAGCAGCAGCGGATCGGCCGACCCTTGCCGCCACCGTAGCGCGCCTCCTGGCGCTCGCGGAAGAACTCCTCGTAGGTCATCACCGGCTTGTCCGGGTGCTTGTTGCGCATGTGCTCGACATAGGTGTCGTAGTCGGGCATGCCGACCAGCATCCGGGCGGCCTGGCCCAGGTATTTGCCCATGCGGCTGAGGTCGTTGAACATGGCGAGTTCCTCGTTAAGGCTCCCCGGCGAACCGGGGAGCGCGGCCGGTCAGGCGTCGGGAATGGGCTCGAACGGGGTTTCCTTGTCGGTCCGCTCGCTCTTGCCCCAGGCCGCGATGCCGACCTTGATGGCGTAGAACAGTACGCTGAACACCACCAGCAGGAACAGCACGGTCAGACCGGCGTTGATGTAGGCGTTCAGCACCACGTGCTGCATCTGGCCGATATCCTTGGCCGGCGCCAGCACCTGGCCAGCATCCAGCGCGGTGGCGTACTTCTCGCCAAGGGCGACGAAGCCGACCGCCGGGTTGCTGTCGAAGATCTTGATCAGGCCCGCGGTGGTGGTGCAGATCAGCAGCCAGGCCGCCGGCAGGATGGTGACCCAGACATACTGCTGGCGCTTCATCTTGATCAGGACCACGGTGGCGAGCATCAGCGCGATGCCGGCGAGCATCTGGTTGGAAATGCCGAACAGCGGCCACAGGGTATTGATCCCGCCGAGCGGGTCGACCACGCCCTGGTACAGCAGCCAGCCCCACAGCGCCACGCAGCCGCCGGTGCCGATGATGTTGGCGGTCCACGACTCGGTCTTCTTCAGCGCCGGCACGAAGTTGCCCAACAGGTCCTGCAGCATGAAGCGCCCGGCACGGGTGCCGGCGTCCACCGCGGTGAGGATGAACAAGGCCTCGAAGAGGATCGCGAAGTGGTACCAGAAGGCCATGGTGTTCTCGCCCGGCAGCACCTGGTGGAGGATGTGCGCGATCCCCACCGCCAGGGTCGGCGCGCCGCCGGCACGGGCCAGGATGGTGGTCTCGCCGATGTCCTGGGCGGTCTGGGTGAGTTGCTCCGGCGTGATGGCGAAGCCCCAGCTGCTGACGGTCGCGGCCACCGCGTTGACGTCGGCGCCGACCACCGCCGGCGGGCTGTTCATGGCGAAGTAGATGCCCGGCTCGATCACCGAGGCGGCGACCATCGCCATGATCGCCACGAAGGACTCCATCAGCATGCCGCCGTAGCCGATGTAGCGGGCGTCGGGCTCTCGGTTGAGCAGCTTCGGCGTGGTCCCCGAGGAGATCAGCGCGTGGAAGCCGGACACCGCGCCGCAGGCGATGGTGATGAACAGGAACGGGAACAGGCTGCCTTTCCAGACCGGGCCGGTGCCGTCGGTGAACTGGGTCAGGGCCGGCATCTTCAGTTCCGGCATGACGATCAGGATGCCGATCGCCAGGCCGATGATGGTGCCGATCTTGAGGAAGGTCGACAGGTAGTCGCGCGGCGCCAGCAGCAGCCACACCGGCAGTACCGAGGCGACGGCGCCGTAGCCGATCAGCATCCAGGTGATCTGGATTCCACTGAAGGTGAAATGCGGCGCCCATTCCGGACTGGCCGCGACCTGCCCGCCGAGCCAGATCGAACCGAGCAGGAGGAACACCCCGATGATCGAGATCTCGCCGATCCGGCCGGGGCGGATGAAGCGCATGTAGACGCCCATGAACAGCGCGATGGGAATGGTCGCGAGGACGGTGAACATGCCCCAGGGGCTGTCGGCCAGAGCCTTCACCACGATCAGCGCGAGCACCGCGAGGATGATGATCATGATCAGGAAGGCGCCGAACAGCGCGATGGTCCCGGCCACCTGGCCCATTTCCTCGCGCACCAGCTCGCCCAGCGAGCGGCCGTTGCGGCGGCTGGAGATGAACAGGACCATGAAGTCCTGCACCGCGCCGGCGAGGACTACGCCGGCGATCAGCCAGAGGGTGCCGGGCAGGTAGCCCATCTGCGCGGCAAGGACCGGACCGACCAGCGGACCGGCGCCGGCGATGGCGGCGAAGTGGTGGCCGAAGAGGATGTGCTTGTTGGTCGGGACGTAGTCCAGGCCATCGTTGTTGAGTACCGCGGGAGTGGCGCGGTTGGGGTCCAGTTGCATCACCTTGCTGGCGATGAACAGGCTGTAGTAACGGTAGGCGACCAGGTAGATGGCCACCGCCGCCACCACGATCCACAAGGCGTTGATCGCTTCGCCACGACGCAGGGCGACGACGCCCAGGGCCGCGGCGCCCACGATCGCCACCACCAGCCAGGCGAGGTGACGTAGCAGGCTATTGTTATTGTTCATAGTGTTTGGCTTCCGACAGATGGAGGGCGCAGTTCTGCAGCGAAAATTCTAGCCGCGAACCGACCAGGGGTCATACGACCTTAGTCTAGAGCGGTTACCGCACGATGGCGGTAGGCGCAATGTCGCAGGAATCCGCCGGAAAAGTCCATGGCCGACAAGGGCCGGCCAGGCGAAAACACTTCGGCGCGGCCTTGCCCTCTCCGTAGGAAGCGCCCTGGGAAAACGCCGTATGCCCAAGCCGTTCGTCTGCCGTGGCAACGGAGGCGGCAACCTCCGGCGGGCAGGCCGCGCACACGAAAAAGCCCGCCGTAGCGGGCTCTTTCCTGGGCCTGAAATCTCAGGCCGGTTGCTTGGCGTAGCGCGCCAGGGTGCCGTCGCGACTCATCACCGCCAGGGTGTTGCTCAGGACCTGCTCGCCCGTCGCATCCTTGCTCGCGAAGATCTCGCCGAAATGCTGCTGGGTGACCTGGGCGAAGTGCGCCCGGTCCTTGGCTTCCACGCCGAGCAGCACGGCATAGGCGTCGAGCGCTTCGCCCTGGCCCTTGGCCATGTCCTCGGCGATGTTGTCGAGCATCCCGTTCATGGCGAAGATCGAGCGGCCGCCGTAGCCCAGGCGTGCATTGGTGTTGCAACCGTTGGTCCCGGAGGTCATGCCGAAGGTGGCGTTGCCCGAGGTACCGTTGGTGGTGGTGGCCAGCAGGTGCGGGAACAGGCCGCGCTGGCCCTCGAACACCATGTTGCCCCAACCACAGCCATTACCGCCTGCCGCGTCGGCGTGTGCCGTCATGCTGCCCAGGCTCAGCAGCCCCAGAACCAACCCCTTGCTCAAAAGTCGCTTGTCCATGTCTGCGCTCCGCAGTTGTATTTTGGAGAAAAACGCTTTAGCAGCTTTGGCGAGACTTGACGAACTGTCAAACTCGGACACATGCCGCCGATCCAGCCGCACAGGCGGGGACGGACGGCACCGCCGATCGAATTCCGCCACTTCCCCGCCGGCATGGCTTGGCTATAGTGGTATCCAGCAGCGCGCACCGAGGGATCGCGACATGAGTGACCAGCACGACGAACGTCGACGTTTCCACCGGATCGCCTTCGACGCCGACAGCGAGATCCTCCAGGGAGAACGGCGCTGGGAGGTCTTGCTCCACGACGTCTCCCTGCACGGCATCCTGGTCGGCCAGCCGCAGGACTGGAACGGCGACCCGCAACGGCCCTTCGAGGCCCGCCTGTACCTGGGCCTGGATGTACTGATCCGCATGGAGATCAGCCTGGCCTGGGCTCGCGACGGCCTGCTCGGCTTCGAATGCCAGCACATCGACCTCGACTCCATCAGCCACCTGCGCCGCCTGGTGGAACTGAACCTGGGCGACGAGGAACTCCTCGAGCGCGAGTTGGCCCTGCTGGTCAGCGCCCACGACGACTGAGGCGGATCACTCGAAGAGGGCGTCCAGGGCCTGCTCGAGGCGCGTCACGGCGATCACCTGCAATCCCGCCGGCGCCTCCTTCGGCGCGTTGCCGAGGGGTACGATGGCACGCTTGAAACCATGCTTGCCGGCTTCCTTCAGGCGCTCCTGGCCGCTCGGCACCGGACGCACCTCGCCGGACAGCCCGACCTCGCCGAACACCAGCAGGTCGTGCGGCAGCGGGCGGTTGCGCAGGCTGGACATCACCGCCGCCATCAACGCCAGGTCGGAGGCGGTTTCCAGCACCTTGACCCCACCCACCACGTTGAGGAACACGTCCTGGTCGTAGGTCGGGATACCGCCGTGCCGGTGCAGCACCGCCAGCAGCATCGCCAGGCGGTTCTGGTCGAGGCCCAGGGTCACCCGCCGCGGATTCGCCAGGTGACTGGTGTCGACCAGCGCCTGGACCTCCACCAGCATCGGCCGCGAGCCTTCCCAGGTGGCCATCACCACGCTGCCGGGCACCGCTTCCTGGGCCCGCGTGAGGAAGATCGCCGAAGGGTTGCTCACTTCCTTCAGGCCTTTGTCGGTCATGCCGAACACTCCCAGTTCGTTGACCGCGCCGAAGCGGTTCTTCACTGCCCGCAGCAGGCGCAGGCGGCCGTCTGACTCGCCTTCGAAATACAGTACGGTGTCGACCATGTGTTCGAGCACCCGCGGGCCGGCCAGGGCGCCTTCCTTGGTCACGTGGCCGACCAGGAAGATCGCCGTGCCGCTCTGCTTGGCATAGCGCACCAGCATCGCGGCGCTCTCGCGGACCTGGGCGACGCCGCCCGGCGCCGATTGCAACTGCTCGGTGAAGATGGTCTGGATCGAGTCGATCACCATCACCCGCGGCTGCTCCTGGCGCGCGGTGGCGATGATGGTCTCGATGCTGGTCTCGGTCATCACCTTGAGCTTGTCTTCCGGCAACGACAGGCGCCGCGCGCGCATCGCCACCTGCTGCTGGGATTCCTCGCCGGTGACGTACAGCGCCGGGACGCGGCTGGCCAGGTTGCAAAGGGTCTGCAGGAGAATGGTCGACTTGCCGATGCCGGGATCGCCGCCGATCAGCACCACCGACCCGTCCACCAGGCCGCCGCCGAGAACCCGATCCAGTTCGGTGGAACCGGTCGTGAAGCGCGGCATCTCCTCGACGCTGACCTCCGCCAGGGTCTTCAGGTTGGCCTGCTGGCCGGCCCAGCCGCCGCGCCCGGAGCCGCTCGGCGCGGCCTCGACGACGGTCTCCACCAGGGTGTTCCAGGCCCCGCAGTCCGCGCACTGGCCGGCCCATTTCGGGAAGGTCGCGCCGCACTCGGTGCAGCCGTACATGCGCTTGGCCTTGGCCATGGGAACTCCTCTCGCGGGCAAAGCGCAGATGATAGCCGCTGGCTTGATTCCGATCAGCCTCGATCGACCGCGCTTCGCGCGACACTGATGGCCGGACAAGGAGACTTCCATGCGCACACTGCTGTTCCTGCACCTGCTGGGTGCCGCGATCTGGGTCGGCGGCCACTTGGTCCTGGCCCTCGGCATCCTCCCCGGCGCCCTGCGCCGCCGCGATCCCCAGGCGATCCGCGCCTTCGAGCAGGTCTACGAGCGGATCGGCATCCCCGCCCTGCTGCTGCAGGTGGTCAGCGGCCTGTGGCTGGCCAGCCTGTGGCTGCCGTTCGACCACTGGTTCGGCGCCACGCCGGTGGCCCGTGCCCTGCAGCTCAAGCTGCTGCTCCTGGCGGCGACCGCCGCCCTGGGCGTGCATGCGCGCCTGCGCCTGATCCCGAACCTGGACGCCGAGAGCCTGCCGAAGCTGGGCTGGCACATCGCCGCGATCACCCTGGTGGGCCTGTGTTTCGTCGCGGTCGGACAGAGTTTCCGTTTCGGCGGCGCCTTCTGAGCATGCCCACATGAAAAAGGGCGCCGGAGGCGCCCTTTTTCATACCGTTGTCGTGAATGAATCAATGGCCTTTTCCGTTGGCCTTCCTCAGCCTCTCGGCGATTTCGTCCTTGAGTTGCACCCGTTGCTGCTTCAACCCCTGCAGCGCCAGGTCGTCGAGGGGTTCGCGACCGCCCTCGACCTCGTAGATGCGCTTGTCGAGGCTCTCATAGTCCGTCGCCAGGCGAGTGAAGTGGGCGTCGTTGCCATGAAGTTGCTTCAGTTCGGCATGAAAATCCGGAAACTCCCGGGAAAGCGGATGTTGCTCGAGCGGCATGACGGACCTCCTCTGACGTTGTATACGACACATCCAGACTAGCCCAGCAGGCCTCCTCCGAACATTGCCCCCGATCACTTCGCCGCCGCAGTGCCGTTCAGTTCGCCGCGTCGCAGGCTTTCCACGCTGTTGCCCAGCGCATCGCGGGCGCCAAGGTCGGCACCGCGCGCCGACAGCGCCTGGAGCAGCTCCTCGCGCTCGAACAGCGCCGCGTACATGGCCGCGGTCTGCCCTGCGCCGTTGCGCTGGTCGGGGCTGCATTGCGCGCCGATCAGGCGCCGGGCGATGCGGACCTCGCCCTTGAAGATGGCGCCCATCAGGGCGGTGTTGCCGCGCGCATCCTGGACGCAGGGGTCGGCACCGGCCTCCAGCAATTGTTCCACCGCTCCGCCATGGCCGTGGTAGGCGGCCAGGATCAGCGCGGTATAGCCCTTGGCATCCTGCACATCGAGGTCGAAGCCGGCCTCGACGAATTCCTTCAGCATGGCCTGGTCACCGCGTCGGGCGGCATCGAAGAAGTAGTCGCGCAACCGCGCTTCGACCTCGACCCCATGCACCTCGCCAGCCTGCGCGGCCAGCGCCGCGAGCAGCAAGCCTGCCAGAATCCAACCTCGCATCGTCGTCATCTCCCGCCAAACCGATAGAGGAAGGGCGGCCTGGATGGCCGCCCCGGTTGCGATCAATCCTGGAGCTTCGCCGCCAGTTGCCGGACGCGCTGCAGATCGGCCCCGGCCACCTTGGCCAGGCCCGTACCGTAGTCGCTGTCAGCCTTGTAGAAGTAGGAAAGCATGATGTACTTGCTCTCGTCGTCGGTGATCGCCAACGCCCCGCCGAGACTGGCGATCAGGTCGGCCTGGTCCTTCTTGCCGTAGGAGCGGAACAGCTCGCCGGTCTGCTTGAAGTTCTGCTCGCGCTGGATCTTCGCCTGCTGGGTGGTGCCGCTCAGCGGGGTCCGCACGTAGCGGGCGCTGGCCTGCTCCTCGCGCGGATCGAGCCGGCTCGGCTGGTAGTTCACCCCGCTGGTACTGTGTCCGGCGTTCAGCGCGCCGTCCTGGTTGACGGTATTGACCTCGCTGCGCGGGCGGTTGACCGGCAGGCCCAGGCCGTTGGCGCCGACCCGGTACATCTGGGTGTCGGCGTAGGCGAACAGCCGTCCCTGGAGCAGGCGATCCTCGGAAGGCTCGATGCCCGGCACCAGGTTCGACGGTGCCATGGCGACCTGTTCGGTTTCCTGGAAGAAGTTGTCGACGTTGCGGTTCAGCACCATCTGGCCGATCTTGCGCTCGGGAATGCCCGGCCAGATCTTGGTCGCGTCCAGCGGATCGAAGTCGAATTTCGCCAGGTCCTCGGGCTTGAGCACCTGGATGTACAGGTCCCATTTCGGGAAGTCGCCCTTCCGGATCGCGCTCACCAGGTCATTGGTCATGTGGCTGTAGTCGCGACCCTGGACTTCCGCCACCTGTTTCGGATCGAGGTTCTTCTGGCCCTGCAGGCTCTTCCAGTGGAACTTCACGTAGTGCACTTCGCCCCTGGCGTTGACCAGCTTGTAGGCATGCACGCTGTTGCCGTCCATTTCCCGGTAGCTGGCCGGGGTGCCCTCGTTGGAATACAGCAGGGTCAGGGTGCGGGTCGCCTCCGGCACGTGGGAGAAGAAATCGAAGCGTCGCGAGTCGTCGTCGAGGTTGCTGCGCGGGTCCGGCTTGAAGGCATGGACCATGTCCGGGAACTTGATCGCATCGCGGATGAAGAAGGTCGGGAAGTTGTTGCCCACCAGGTCCCAATTGCCGTCTGCGGTATAGAACTTGGTGGCGAAACCGCGTGGATCGCGCAGGGTTTCCGGGGAGTGGTTGCCGTGCACCACAGCGGAGAAGCGCACGAATACCGGGGTCTTCTCGCCCTTGCGGAAGACCTTGGCCATGCTCAGGTCGCTGATATCGGCGCTGGCGACGAACTCGCCATGGGCGCCGGTGCCGCGGGCATGCACCACGCGTTCGGGAATGCGCTCGCGGTCGAAACGTTGCAGCTTCTGCAGCAGTTGCACGTCCTGCAGCAGCACCGAACCGTTGGGCCCGGCGGTCTGCGAGTTCTGGTTGTCGCCCACTGGCGCACCGTTGTCACGGGTCAGGGTCGCGGCCTGCACGGACAGCGACAGGAGGCTGGCGGTCAGGCTTGCCGCCACCAGCAGGCGGCCGGGACGGAAGGCGTTCAGGGAAGGGTTCATGGAAGAGCTCCTAATGGCTTGTCAGGCGTCTTGTTGCGCCCGACCAAGGTAAGGAGCGCCGCCGGCGACGCTAAATTGAAAAACCTCACCGCGCCGATTAGGAATATCAATGCGCCCATGAATCGTAAAAAGAAATAAAAAAGACCGCCAGCCGAAGAAAGCCCGCGCTGATGCACCAGGCACTCGCAGTCCGCTCGCCGGTAAACGAGTTCACCTTCTTATTTGCCTGCGAAGTTAGGTCGGAGAACCTCGCCACTCCAACTTCAACTTCCGGCATCTGCATGGCGCAGTTCCAAGTTGCCGAAGTTGCTTTGTCTTCTTTCTTGGCGAATTCCTGAAAATCGACATGAGTGTAATGTTTTTCCTCTAAACTTCGTTTCTCCCCACAAGACCCGACGCAAACGTATGCCTTGCGAATTTTCGCGTTGCCGGGGGGAACCAAAACACCAATCTTCCAGCCTGAGCAACTTGCCGAAGGCTGCATTAGACTGCCTTTACCTATTAGCGAAATACAGGGAGTGAACCCATGGGTCTTCTGAGTGAATTCAAAGCCTTTGCCGTCAAGGGCAATGTCGTGGATATGGCTGTCGGTATCATCATCGGCGCGGCCTTCGGCAAGATCGTCTCGTCCTTCGTGGGCGATGTGATCATGCCGCCGATCGGACTGCTGATCGGCGGAGTCGACTTCTCCGACCTGGCGATAACGTTGAAGGCCGCCGAAGGCGACGTGCCGGCGGTGGTGCTGGCCTATGGCAAGTTCATTCAGACCATACTCGACTTCGTCATCGTGGCCTTCGCCATCTTCATGGGGGTCAAGGCGATCAACCGCCTCAAGCGCGAAGAAGCCGTCGCGCCGTCCGAACCGCCAGTGCCGAGTGCCGAGGAAACCCTGCTGACCGAGATCCGCGACCTGCTGAAAGCCCAGCAGAACAAGTCGTGATCGCGTCGGCGGAACAATGAAAAAGGGCCCGAACGGGCCCTTTTTCATTGCCGGACAACAGGCCGGGCGGCGGCGCTATCCGCCGCTACTGCGCGGGCACGCACCTACCAGTAGTTCTCCACCGCCACCTGCCCCGGGCGCCGGGTCAGACTGAGGTTCATGCCGCGAGCCTTCAGCACGGCGCGGGTGTCCTCGATCATCTGCGGGTTGCCGCAGAGCATCACCCGCGAATGCTCCGGGGTCAGTTCCAGGTCGGCGGCACGCTCCAGATCGCCGTTCTCGATCAGCGTGGTGATACGTCCGTTCAGGCAACCGGGTACCTGCTCGCGGGTCACCACCGGGATGAACTGCAGCTTGTGGGCATGCTCGGCCAGGTATTCGCGCTCGGCGAGGCCGGCGATCAGCTCGCGGTAGGCCAGCTCCTTGCTCTCACGCACGCTGTAGACCAGCTTGATGCTTTCGAAGCGCTCCCAGACCTCGAAGTCCTGCAGGATCGAGACGAACGGCGCCACACCGGTACCGGTGGCCAGCAGCCAAAGGTCACGACCATCCACGAAGCGGTCGAGGGTGAGGAAGCCGAAGGCCTGGCGATCGACCAGCAACTGGTCGCCCTCGCGCAGGCGGCTGAGTTCGCTGGTGAACTCGCCGTCCGGGACGACGATGGAAAAGAAGTCGAGGAATTCGTCATGAGGCGCCGAAACCATCGAGTAGGCGCGCCAGACGATACTGCCGCTGGGCTTGTACACGCCGAGCCGGGCGAATTGCCCGGCGCGGAACCGGAATCCCGCGTCGCGGCTGGTACGCAGGGTGAACAGGTTGGGAGTCAGAGGCTGCACGTCGAGCAGCGTCTGGCGGGTGAATTTCTCTTCGCTGGCGGTCATGGTCCGCTCCGGATACCGATACTCCCCTAGTGTCCCGCAAAGCACCCGGCAGAAACACCCGCAAGGCTTGTGGCTATCCCCGCTGACGGGAATAGCCAGCGGCCGATCAGCGCTTGCGGTTGACCACCTGGGCCGCACGCAGCACGTCGCTGCCGATCTGCGCCTCGTAGTTCTTCCACAGCGGCTTCATGGCGTTGCGCCAGGCCTCGTGCTCTTCCGCGCTGAGGCTGACCAGGCGGCTCTTGCCGGCGGCCAGCAGGTGCTCGCGCTCCTTCTGGTTCAGCGCTTCGGCTTCCTTGTTCACCACCAGGGTGACCTCGTCGACGATGCTCTCCAGTTCAGTGCGGGTCTGGTAGGGGATGCTGGTCCAGAATGCCGAGCTGGTGATCAGCATGTAGCTGAGCGCGCCGTGATTGGTCTCGGTGATGTACGGCTGCACGCTGTCGATCTTCTGTCCGGCGAGGTTCGACCAGGTGTTCTCGGTGCCCTGCACGCTGCCGGCCTGCATAGCCTTGAGGGTCTCGGCGTAGGACAACTGCTTGGCGGTGGCGCCGAGCATGGCGAACTGCGCTTCCAGCACCGACGACGGCTGGATACGGAAGACCAGGCCCTTGGCATCGTCCGGCCGGTGCAGCTCGCGAGTGGCGGAAAGCTGCTTCATGCCGTTGTTCCAGTAGGCCAGGCCATAGATACCGTGCTTGGCCATGGAGCGCAGCAGTTCGCGGCTCTTGTCGCGCTTCTGGAAACGCTTCAGGGCCTCCAGGTCATCGAACAGGAACGGCAGGTCGAACACCTGGAGTTGCTTGGTATAGGGCTCGAACTTGGACAGCGAGGTGGCCAGCATCTGCACCTTGTTGGCGCGCAGGGCCTCGATCTCGTCGGCGTCGCCGAACAGCGTCGAGTTGGGGTAGACCTCGACCTTGACCTTGCCCGGCAGACGCTCCTCGGCAAGCTTCTTGAACAACAGCGCCCCCTTGCCCTTGGGCGTGTCGTCGGAGACCACATGGGAGAACTTGATCACGATCGGGCCGGCGTCCTCGGCATGGGCGACGGCGGAAACGGCGAACAGTGCGGCGAGCGCCACACCGACAAACGGCTTGAACATCGATGTACCTGTGCGATGGCAACGACGAGCCCCGCGACGGCTCGCACGGGTCTCGTTCGGAAAACGGGTTGGGTGACGGTCGCCGCTCGAAGTGGCGAAGGCGCCCGTCCAGGCGCTACCGGGTCATGACAGGCGCTATCGAAGCCCTAGCCCGGTTATTATTGGCGTGCCCGGCTGGATGACTCGTCGGTAAGGAAACGACTAACCAGAGCCGGGTAAAGAATTTTTCGGCATATCCGTGTGCCGCACAAGCTGGAGAACTCCAACCAGCTCTCAGTTTCGACAGATTGTTAATTGACGAGCGGGATTCGCCCCGCCGGGAACCCGATGCCTCTATTCGCCACCCCCTTCGCCCAGCTCGATCTGGTCCGCCAGCCCGAGCAGGACGGCGAGCCCCTCCAGGCGTTCGACGCCGCCGACGAATACCTGCTCAACCAGTTGCACGAACGGGGCGTGACGGCGCAATGCCGGGTGCTGGTCCTCAACGACGCCTTCGGCGCCCTCGCCGCGAGCCTGGCGCCGCACGTCCAGGTCACCAGCAGCGGCGATTCGCACCTGGGCTTCCTTGCCCTGCGCAAGAACCTCGCGCGCAACGGCCTCGACCTGGGCTCGGTGCGCTTCGTCCCGGCCAGCGAAACCGCCGTGGGGCCCTTCGATCACGTGTTGGTCAAGGTGCCGAAGACCCTCGCGTTGCTGGAGGAGCAACTGATCCGCCTGCACGGCCAACTGGCACCGGGCGCGCAGGTCGTCGCCGCGGGGATGGTCAAGCACTTGCCACGCGCCGCCGGCGACCTGCTGGAACGCTACATCGGCCCGATGCACGCTTCGCTGGCGGTGAAGAAGGCCCGCCTGCTGATCGCCGAGGCAGCGGAGCGCCCGCAACCGCGCTCGCCCTATCCGACCCGCTATCACCTGGAGCAGCCGCCGCTGACGCTGCTCAACCACGCCAACGTATTCTGCCGAGAAGGTCTCGACATCGGCACCCGCGCCTTCCTCCCGCACCTGCCGCGCAGCCTCGGCGCGCTACGCGCCGCCGACCTGGGCTGCGGCAACGGGGTGCTCGGCATCGCCTACGCGCTGCTCAACCCGCAGGCCGAGCTGACCCTGGTGGATGAGTCGTACATGGCCGTGCAGTCGGCACGGGAAAACTGGCAAGCAGCGCTGGGCGAGCGGCCGGCGACGTTCCGCGCCGACGATGGCCTGGCCGGCCAGGCGGCGGGCTCGCTGGACCTGGTCCTGTGCAACCCGCCGTTCCACCAGCAGCAGGTGGTCGGCGACTTCCTCGCCTGGCGCATGTTTCTCCAGGCTCGCGATGCCCTGGCGGCGGGCGGCGAACTGTGGATCGTCGGCAACCGCCACCTGGGCTACCACGCCAAGCTCAAGCGGCTGTTCCGCGGGGTCGAGCAGGTCGCGGCGAATCCGAAGTTCGTGATCCTGAAAGCGGGAAAATAGTCAGCCGAGCGCCGCCGGGGTGTCCACGTCGCGGAGTACGCCCGGATCGTCGCACGGTACCTCGCGCCAGGCCGGACGATGGGCCAGCAGCACGCGGCGCGCGCCCTGGTCGCCGTCCAGTTGCGCAAGCGCGTCCCAGAAAGCGCGGCCGAACAGCACCGGATGACCGCGCTGGCCGTCGTACAGGGGAAACACGATGGCTTCGGGAGTGGCCATCGCGGCCAGACGCTCGAGGGTATCGGCGGCGATCCAGGGCATGTCGCCGAGCAGGACGGCGATGGCCCGGGCCGGGCTGTTCCTCGCCGCCGCGACGCCGGCGGCCAGGCTGTGGCCCATGCCCGACGAGGCGTCGAGGCTGTGGACAAGCCGCTGTTGCGCCGGCAGGCCCAGGCTCGCCGGGGTGTCTCCGGCACGCACCACCACCCGCACCTCGGCGAACGCCTCGCGCGCCCGCGCCACGCTGGCCGCCAGCAGGGTCGTGCCATCAGCCAGGCGCGCCAGGCGCTTGTCGCTGCCGAAACGGCGCCCCTGCCCGGCCGCCAGGACCAGGCACAGCACCTCGTCGGCGGCGACCATCAGAGCCGCTCGCGGGGAATGCCGTTGCGGATGCGAAGAATGTCCGCCAGCACCGCCAGGGCGATTTCCGCCGGCGTCTTGCTCCCCAGGTTGAGGCCGATCGGCGCGTGGATCCGCGCCAGTTCGGCGTCGCCCAGGCCGCCGATGCGCCGCAGGCGCTCGAAGCGTTTCTCCGAGGTCGCCCGCGACCCCATCACGCCGATATAGAAAGCTTCGGTACGCACCGCCTCGAGCATCGCCAGGTCGTCGATCTTCGGATCGTGGGTCAACGCCACCACCGCCGTATCGGCGTGGCAACCGCCGTCGGCGATGAACAGCGAGGGCAGCTCGCGACGGATCTCGATCCCCTCCAGCAGCACGCCGCGCAAGGCTTCTTCGCGCGGGTCGCAGAGGATCACCTCGAAGCCCAGGCCCTTGCCGAACTCGGCGCAGGCATGGGCGACGCTGGAATAGCCGGCCAGCAACAGGCGCTGGGCGGCACCGACGCGCAGGCGCACGCGCTCGCCGTCGCGTTCCGCCCGTGGGCCGTGGCTGGAATCGTCGCGCAGGCTGCGCGCGCCGCTGCCCAGTTCGACCTCGCGGAGCAGGCGGCGCTGGCCAAGCAACGCCGACTCCAGCTCGCGCAGATGGGCCTGGACGTCGCAGTCCGGCGCCAGGTTTTCCACCAGTACGTCGAGGATGCCGCCGCAGGGCAGGCGCACGTTCGAGTTCGGGTCGTCACCCTCGCCGTAGCGCACGATCACCGAGGGCTCGGGGAAACCGCCGGCGGCGACCCGCTCGAGGAAATCATCCTCGACGCAGCCGCCGGACAGCGAGCCGATCCATTCACCGCTGGCGTTCACCGCCAGCAGCGATCCCGGCGCGCGGGGCGCCGAGCCGTAGGTCGTGAGCACGGTACAGAACCACACCCGTTCGCCGCCCACGGACCACTTCAGCGCCTGGCGGACCACCTGTAGATCGAGGTGTTGCACGATTCACTTCACCTTGACGGTATGCACCGAAGCGCTCTCCGTCTTCAATTGCGCGACCTGTTGGGGACCGAGGTCACCGGGCAATCCGCCCCAGGTCTGGCGCAGGTAGTTGAGCAGGTCCGTGAGTTGCTCGTCGTCGAGTTTCCCGGCGAAACCGGGCATCGGTTGCATGCGTTCGAAGCCGGTGAACTGCTGTTCGACGATGCCGTCTTCGATCACTCGCAACAGATTACGCGGGTCTTGCAGGCGCAGGGTAGTGTTGCCGTTCATCGCCACCGCGATATGCGGCTTGCCCTCGCCTTCGCCGCCGTGGCAGCCGGCGCAGACGTTGAGGTACTGCTGGCGACCGCGCTTGCCGCTGTCGTTCAGCTGCGCCTCGGGTAGCGCCTGGACCACCTTGGCCGGCGGCGGCTGGTCGCCGAGCAGGTAGGTGGCCATGGCCGCCAGGTCGCCGTCGTCGAGGTGCTGGGTGCTGTGGTGCACCACCGGGAACATCTCGTTGAACATGCTGCCCTGGGCGCTCATGCCGTGCTTGAGGAAGCTCGCCAGGTCCGGCTGGGTCCAACCGCGCGCGGCAAGGTCGCCGGGCAGCAGGCTGGGCGCCAGGTAGCCGTTGAGCAGGCCGCCGCTCAGGCGCTTGTCCTGCTCCAGGGCGCCGGCCAGGTTGCGCGGGGTATGGCACTCGCCGCAGTGGCCGAGCACCTCGACCATGTACTGCCCGCGTTTCCAGGCCTCGCTGCGCCCTTCCTCCGGCTGCAAGCGCACGCTCTTGCCGTAGAGCAGGTTCCAGCCGGCCAGGCCCATGCGCACGTTGAACGGGAAGCTCAGGCTGGTCTGCGGCGCCGGCCGGGCGATCGGCTCCTGGGCCATCAGGTAGGCGTAGATGGCGTCGGCATCCTCGCGCTCGATCAGGTGATAGGAGGTGTAGGGCATCGCCGGATAGAGGTAGGCGCCGTCCTTGCGCTTGCCCTCGGTAAGAGCGGCGAAGAACTCGTCGGCGCTGTAGGCGCCGATGCCGTGTTCCTTGTCCGGGGTGATGTTGGTGCCGTAGATGGTGCCGAACGGCGACTGGATCGGCAGCCCGCCGGCGAACGGCGCGCCGCCCTCGGCGGTATGGCAGGCCATGCAGTCGGCGGCGCGGGCGAGGTATTCGCCGCGCTTGACCAGCGCCGCGTCGGCGCCGGCGGCGGAGGCCAAGAACGGCGACAGCGCGGCCAGCGCCAGGGCGAGGCCGGAAAGGGTGCGTTTCATCCTCAAGCCTCCTTGACCAGGCCGAGTTCGTCGAGCACGTCGCGGGTGGCGCTGTAGTAGCGCACGTAGCCGGTGCAACGGCAGATGTGATGGCCGAGGCTGTCCTCGATCGCCTGCTCCAGCTCGCTGCGCTTGATCGGCTGGCGCTGGGCTTTTTCCACCAGCACGGTGGCGGCGTTGACGAAGCCCGGCGCGCAATAGCTGCACTGGAAGGCGAACTGGTCGACGAACTTCTGCTGGATCGGGTTCAGCTCGCGGATGTCGCCGTTCTCGTCGCGCTGGGCATGGCCCTCGATGGTGCGAACCTTCTTGCCGTCGAAGTAGTGCGCGCCGGTGATGCAGGTGCGCACTTCCTCGCTGGTGCCGTCCGGATTGTCGACGATCACCACGCAGGCATGGCAGATGCCCTGGCCACAGCCCAGGCGCGAGCCGGTGAGGTTCTGGTATTCGTGCAGGTAGTCGATCATCGGCAGGTCTTCGGCGACCTCCACCGGACCGACGGCTTGACCGTTGAGGGTCATCTGGAGCTTGCGGTTAGCCATGGAGGGCCTCCTTGATGCGGGCGGGAGTGATGGGCAGGTCGCGGACGCGCTTGCCGGTGGCGTGCGCCACGGCGTTGGCGATGGCGCCGACCACCGGGATCATCACCACCTCGGCGATGCCCTTGGCCGGATCGGTCGGTGACAGCGGCGGGAGGATCTCCGCCGTCTGGTTCCACACCGCCACGTCCTTCGCCCGCGGCAACCGGTAGCGGTTGAAGTTCCAGTCCCCTTCCGCGGGGCCGCCCTCGTAGAGCGGCATTTCCTCCAGCAGCGCATGGCCGATACCCATGGCGATGCCGCCCTCCAGCTGGCCCTTGACCAGCTCTGGCACCAGCACCCGGCCGCACTCGATCCAGGAATGGTGGTCGAGCACCTGCACCTCGCCGCTGCCCTTGTTCACCTTCAGCTCGACCAGGGTCGCCACCGGACTGTAGTAGGTGACCATCGCGTTGTTCAGCTGGGTCGCCGGATAAGCCGGATTCTGCCGGTCGAGCAGGTGGAAGCCGGCGCTGTTCATCATCGCCTTCTTCACTCCCGGCGCGCCGTCGCCGTACTTCACCGCCATGGCGTCGAGCGGCAGGCGTTCGCGCACGCCATCGATGACGAAGTCCGCCTCGGCCCAGCTCCAGCGGTTGAAGCCGTGGACGCTGACACCGGTGACCAGGCCCATCTCGTGGGCCTTCTTCGCCAGCTCGGCGAAGGGAATCGGCGCCAGGCCGTTGCCGGTCAACTGGCCGTCGACCCATACCGCGTTTTCGCGGCGCACCACATAGGGATTGGCCTGGCCGCCGAACGGACCGCTGCGCCACAGCGCCAGGGCCGCCGGCCACAGGCCGTGGTTGAACAGTACGCGCGCGGCTTCGCGGGTGGCGTGGCTGAAATAGAACGCCGAGTTGGTCGCCGACGACGGCGAGGCCAGCTTGCCGACCCAGCGCGGATCGCGTAGCGCGGCGTCCTGCTCGGCCTGGCTCATCAGGTAGGGATTGCCCTTGGTGGTGAGCCGCAGCTCGGGCCATTCGGTCTCGGCGGTCTTCACCTCGTCCGCCGGACGGCCGAGGAAGTCGCCGACCACGAAGGCCTGCGAGGTGGACATCCCGGTACCGATCTCGGTGCCGATGTGGCGCAGGCTGATGCGCCCGTCGGCGCTGAACTCGATGCTCGCCATCGGCGCCTCGGCACCGGTGCCGAAGTCCTTCTGGCAAATGGCGAAGCCGACCCCATACCAGTTGTCCGGGTCCTCCGCGTCGAAGCGCTTCTTGCGTGCGTCGCGGTCCTTCCACACCTCGTGGGCAGCGGCCTTGTCGAGGATCTCGTGCAGGCGCAGGGCACCGGCCGGGACCGCGCCCTGGGTGTTCTTCATGCCCGAGCGCAGAGCGTTGCGACGACGCAGGTCGATGGCGTCGACGCCCAGCCGGCCAGCGATCTCGTCGACCATCATCTCGGTCGCGGCCATGGTCTGCAGGGTACCGTAGCCGCGCATCGAGCCGGCCTCCACGCCGCGCGAATGATAGGCGGTGACCGCCAGGTCGTTCTGCGGCATGTAGTAGATCGACTGCGCGGCGGTGGCGCCCACCGCCGCCACCGAGGCGCTGTAGTTGGCGCGACCGCCGCCGTCGGCGCTCATGTCGGCGCGGAAGATGCGGAAGCCGAGGTCGTTCCTGTCTACCGCCAGTTGGTAGCGGATGTCGAACGGGTGGCGCTTGATGCCGCTCTGGAACTGCTCGTAGCGGTCATTGGCCAGGCGCACCGGCACACCCTCGCCATACAGCGCGGCGAGCGCGGCATAGAAGACGAAGATGTTGTTGTCCTTGGAGCCGTAGCCGACGGTATAGCCCGGATGGATGTTGAGCTTCTCCAGGGCGAAGCGCGACGGCTTGATCATGTGCACGCTTTCGTAGGCGACTTCGAACGGGCACTGGGTGGCGACCACGAAGTGCAAGGTCTTGCTGGCCGCGTCGTACCAGCCGTTGCCGTTGTCCGGCTCCAATGCCGCCGGCTCGATCGATGGGGTCTTGTAGCGCTCGTCGAAGACCAGCCAGTCCTGCGGCGGGTTTTCCAGTTGCTCGGCCATGCGCTTGGCATGGAACAACCCCTGCTCGGTGAGGTCGCCGTGCAGCTTCGGCTCGCGGGTCCATACCGGTTTGCGGTTGAGGATGGTGGGGAACAGCATCGAGTCCTTCAGGCTGGAGAACTCGTCGTCCTCGTAGGGCGTCTTGCCGCCGACCCGGACGAAGCGATAGCTGCCGTAGGGATCGCCCTGGTACAGCGGGGCCTGGGCGCCATAGCGGATCGCCTTGTCGTTGAACTTGAGCTTGAGCTTGGCCCGGCGGAAGCGCTCGAAGTCGTTCCAGATCAGGATCGCCACCGGATGGCCGATGAACATCGGCACCTTGCCCGGCGGCAGGAGCGGATCGGGCGAATGCGCCTCGGGGAAGACGATGCCGTCCTTCTCCAGGTCGGCGGCGGTGACGATACGGTCCGGCTGCAATTCGGCGCCCAGCCAGGAAAGGTCGTGGCCTTCGTAGATGCGGTCGGCGCGAACGGTCTTCAGCAACATGGCGTGGCCTTGCTGCTGCGGCCAGCCGGGCATGTCCCTGGCGCGGATATCGCGGGCGAACACCTTGTTGCCGCAAACCTTGGACAAGGCGTCGTTACGGAAACGGACCTGGCCGTTGCCCGCCATCCAGCGCTGGGCGGAAACGGTCACCTGGTTCTCGAACAAGGCAGCGAACGCCTGGCTGCCGAGCGGCGCCAGGGTGACACCCACGCCGGCGATCAACCCGCCCTGGAGAAAGGCGCGCCGGGATATATCACGGTTGGACATGCAAGTTCCTCTGGGTGGTACGGTTCCCACCCATGTCGTTATTCAGGCTTGAACAGCTCGTCCGGACGGACGAAGTGGAGCACGCAGGCGGAAAAACCTGACTCAGGAGTTAATTTTAGCGACAAGTCGCACCCGAGGAAAAGTCCCGTCTACCGCTGGAAGGCCCCATGGACACTCGACTTTGGTCGCCTGCCAGGCCGGCTCCAACCTTTTCGTGCGCTTCTCTGAATCTTCGATTTCGGCAATGGCAACAGCCAAGAGGTAACCACATGTTACTCTCCGCCCTCCTCTCGAAACGCCCGACCCCAGCATGTCCAGCCAACCCAGCTCCCTGCTCCGCCATCGTCCCTTCCTCGCCTTCTGGCTGGCCCGCGTCTGCACCGCCAGCGGCTTCCAGATGCTCACCGTGGCCATCGGCTGGCACATCTACGAACTGACCGGCAATGTCCTCGACCTGGGCCTGGTAGGCCTGGTCGAATTCCTCCCGCGGGTACTGTTCATGCTCCACACCGGGCATGTTGCCGACCGCTACGACCGACGCAGGATCGCCGCCCTCTGCCAGGCCGGCCAGGCCCTGGTGGCGGTGGCACTGGTGCTCGGCGCGGCTTCGGGAGAGATCACCCGCAACATGATCTTCGTCCTCGCCTTCGCCCTCGGTACCGCCCGCGCCTTCGAAATGCCGACCACCCAGGCGCTGCTGCCGAACCTGGTACCGGCCGGGCTGTTCCCGCGCGCGGTGGCCGCTTCGGCTTCGGCGATGCAGGCGGCGACCATTGCCGCCCCGGCCCTCGGCGGCCTGCTCTATGCGTTCGGTGCCTCCTGGGTCTACGTGCCGACCGCGACTCTCTACGTCCTCGCCTGCGTCCTGACGCTCAGCCTGCCGGTACGCAACCAGCCGCTCACCCAGGGCAAGGCCACCCTCGACTCGCTGCTCGCCGGCATCCGTTTCATCCGCAGCCGACCGGACATCTTCGGCGCAATCTCCCTCGACCTGTTCGCCGTGCTCCTCGGCGGCGCCACCGCCCTGCTCCCGGTGTTCGCCAAGGACATCCTGCTCACCGGGCCCTGGGGCCTCGGCCTGCTGCGCTCGGCTCCAGCGGTGGGCGCCCTGGCGATGTCGTTCTGGCTGGCGCACTTCAGCATCGAACGCAACGTCGGGCGGATCATGTTCCTCTCCGTGGGCATCTTCGGCCTGGCAACCATCGCCTTCGGCCTGTCGAAATCGTTCTGGCTGTCCCTCGGCGTGCTGGTGGTACTCGGCGCCGCGGACATGGTCAGCATGGTCATCCGCGGCGCCTTCGTGCAGCTCGAGACCCCCGACGAGATGCGCGGCCGGGTCAGCGCGGTGAACGGCCTGTTCATCGGCGCCTCGAACCAGCTCGGCGAGTTCGAGTCCGGGCTCACCGCACACTGGTTCGGCACGGTACCGGCAGTGGTCCTCGGCGGGATCGGCACCCTGGTGGTCACCGGAGCATGGATGAAGCTGTTCCCTAGCCTGGCGCAACGCGACCGCCTGCACTGAGGCCAATGCCGTCGCGCGTCGCTGCCCCGACAGCGGCGTATCGGCGATAACGCCTGGGGCGTTATCCGTCCTCCCCATGGAACACCGCACCTTCTCGGCAATAAGAAAGCCCGGCATCGAGCCGGGCTTTTCTCGCACCTTGCGGCGTGATCCGCGGTGTCAGGCGGGGCGCCGCATCTCCCGATGCAGGCGGTCGACGGTGCGCTCGCTACCGTTGTCGGCCAGGCGCAGATCGACGCGCCCCATGTCCTTGTGCAGACGGTCGACGGTCTGTTCGCTGCCGTTCTCGGCCAGGCGCGCCTCGCGGCTGGTCATGTCGCGGTGCAAGCGATCGATGGTCTGCTCGCTGCCGCTTTCGGCGACCCGGCGTTCTTCCTGGACGCGCGGCGCCTGGGTCTTGCGCAGGCGCTCGAGGGTACGGTCGGAACCGTCGGAGGCGATCAGTTGTTGGGCACCGCGCAGGGCGA
The DNA here is from genome assembly GCF_001813485.1 of Pseudomonas sp. HMSC067G02. Classification (NCBI taxonomy): domain Bacteria; kingdom Pseudomonadati; phylum Pseudomonadota; class Gammaproteobacteria; order Pseudomonadales; family Pseudomonadaceae; genus Pseudomonas; species Pseudomonas sp. HMSC067G02. Next base: position 2,920 of record NZ_KV812665.1, on the reverse strand, counting down.
TGGATTCGACCCGCGGTGCGGCGAAGGCGGCATTGGCGGTCAGGGTAGCAAGGGCGATGGCGAGGATCAGCGGGCGTTTCATGGCAGCGGCTCCAGATATTCGTTACGTGGGGCCATTCTCTGTTCGGGAAACTCGATTGGAAAACGAAGCGCGCCAATAGTATTCATCGACGTTTGAAATAGTGCGAATAACCGCTCTAGCACAGCAGTTACAGCAAGAATACGCCTCTCCGACCGACCTCGACACGGATTGACGGCATCGATATGAAGAATCGAAGAAATCGAAAGTTTGAGAAAAACACTCGGAATTGAGCACGGACCTCCCTCTCCGCAGAACCGGAGAGGGGCTCCGTCAGCAGCCTCCGGAACGGAGGCCGGCAGGGTTCAGAAGCGCGCCACCACGTTGAACAGGACCCGCGTCTCGCGCTTCCCATCGCGTTGGTCGGCTGGCTCGCCGATGACCTGGCGGGCAATCTCCGGGTTGAACGACAACTGGTCGGTGAGGTTGAAGCGCACCCCGGCACCGATCGAGCCGAGCTTCTGCTGCTCGTCATCGTCCACGTCGAGGTTGTAGGTCTTGCCCCAGTCGTAGAAAGCGTAGGCCTGGTAGCTGCGCAGCCAGCTATAGCCCACCGCCTGGCCATAGCGCGGTTCGAGCTTCAGGGCGAAGCCACGGTCACCGGTGATGTTGCCCGGGGCGAAGCCGCGACCGATCCCGCTGCCGCCAACGCCGAAGCGCTCGCTCGGCAGCAACGGGTCGAAGCTGTACTGCCATTGCAACTCGCCATACACCGACCAGGGTCCGCCGAGCCCTTGCAGACGCCCGATGTTGCCGTTGAGATAGACGAAACGTCCGTCGGCCACTTCGCGGGAACGACGTTCATCGTCCTTCTTGGTCGCGCCCCACATGTCCAGGCCGATGTTGTTGCGCACCTCCGCCAGGTTGATGCCCATCCAGCGGTCGACCCAGTCATAGGTCAGGCGTTGCTGGAACACCCGCACATGGTCACGACCGGGGTTCGAGGCGTCGCTGGCGAAGTCGCGCAGGCGGGTCTCGGTATCCTTCCACTGCAACGCCAGGCCGCCGCTCAGGTTCTGCGAGCGCGAGCGGATGAAGGGATGGTTGTAGGAAATGCTGCCTTCGGTGCTCTTGCTGACGCTGTCGAAGGGGAATACCGAGTCCGGGATGTCCGGGTTGACCTTCGAATAGGAACCCATGATCTGCAGGGTATCGCCGGCGAACATGCCGCCCAGCGGCAACGTGCCGCGCAACTGGATGTAGCGGGTGGCATCGCTGAACGGCGAGATCGCACCGAGCACGTCGATCTGCTCGTAGAAGCCCAGGCGGGAGAACTCGGTGGCGCCGAAGGCCAGGGTGGTCGGGTCGGTGTAGTGCGAACCGCGGTTGTCGAGGCTGACGAAGCCTTCGTATCGCTGCTGCTGCAAGGCCACGTCGAGGTTCGACGAGCCCAGCGCCTGACCCGGGCTGAGCACGCTCTGCACGTTGACCCCCGGCAGGTCGCCGACCAGCAGCAGGCCGCGCTCCAGGGTATCGGCATCCAGCGGACGTTTTTCGGTCAGCGGTGCGAGCAGTTCCTCCACCCGCACCCGCGGCCCATCGACGGTTCCCTTGATCTGCACGTGTTCGAGGTAACCCTCGATCACCTGCAGGCGTACCTTGCCGCCCTCGATGCTCTGCTCCGGCACCACTACCTGGGTCAACAGGTAGCCGTCCTGGCGGTACTTGGCGGTGAGGCGGTTGGCCAGGTCGACCAGTTCGGCCAGGGACACCTGCTTGCCGAGCATATGCTGGTAATAGGACTCGAGCACCGCCTTGTCATAGCGGGTGTTGCCTTCGATGCGTATCTCGCGCAGTTCGAAGCGGATCTGTTCGCTGCCTTGCGGCGCGACCTGCTTGGGCACCACCAGCGGCGCCTCGGGCTTGGCCTGCGGCTCGCTGCGGGGCTTGAAGCGTTCATCGAGCTGGGATGGCTGTACAGTCCCTGGCAACTCCACGGCGGCGGCGGAAGCTGCCAGCATCCCGCAGCCACAGAGCGTCACCCAGCGAAGCGTCCATTGCGAAGGTTTCATCATTCACCTCGGGCAGATGACGCACTACCGCCCGGAGACGATAGTGCGCATTGCGAAAAGGGTTAGAAATTCAGAGGCTTGTTGAAGCAGCTCCAGTAGTCGGCCAGGTAGCTCTGGTTCGAGCAACCCGCCCCACTCTCGGCCTCTGCCCTGAGCGGACGATCGGTGAACTGCCCCACCCGCTTGGCGCTGGCGTCCTCCGCCGGACCCGCCGCGGTAGCCGGCAGCAGGTTAGGATCGCTGACGTCCATGCCCAGAGCGTAGGCGCGCAGGAACGGGTTTTCGAGGAACGGGTTTTCCAGCGTGGTGGTGCGGTAGACCGCATCCCCGGGGGTATCCGGATCGCGCCCCTTCTGCAGTTCGCGCAAGTCGGAGAGCGCTGCCAGTTGCCCCAGGTCGCCCGGCGTGACCGGCAGCGGCAGGATGCTCAGCAGGTTGCCCTGGTAGTTGAGCTGGTAGTTGCCGCTGGTGAGGGCAAGCCCACCCTGGAGGATGTCGTACTGGCCTACGGCTTCGCCGCCCACCCGACCGAGCCCGCCGGCGAGCACCTGACCGGCGCTATCGCCATTCTTCAGGCCGGAAACCTGATAGGTCAGCGCCGGGTCGGCGGTGCCGACCTGCTTGCTCTTGGCATCGGCGAATACGTTGAGCAGCGCCTTGGTGATGGTCAGGTCATTACCCTGGTAGGCCAGGTCATAGTTGCCACTGGTCAGCACCAGGCCGCCCTGGTTGATGCCATACACACCCACGTTCTCGCCTGCGTCGCGGTTCAGCCCGCCGGTCAGGATCGAGCCGGCGCTGTCACCGTTCTTCAGGCCGCTGACCTGGT
>NZ_KV812664.1:0-91541 GCF_001813485.1 Pseudomonas sp. HMSC067G02 | reverse complement strand
GCTATCCGCCGTTTCTGCGGAGCATGGCCCGGCGAATAACCGCGAGGCGGTTATTCGCCCTACCGAGGCGTGCCCTTCGCCTGCGTCACCCGGTCCACCAGGTAGACCACCCCGCGGTAGTCGATCCCGCCGTGCTCGCTGAGGCCGATCTCGCAGGTACGGCTGGTGGACACGCCTTCCTCGCAGAACTGCACGGCATCCTTCAGGCTGCGCAGGGAGTGAGCGTTCAGTTCCGGCGTGGTGAAGCCCTTGTCGCCGGCGAAGCCGCAGCAGTGGATGCCTTCCGGGATCACCACCTCGCGGGTGCAGCGGCCGACCAGGTCGATCAGCGCCTGGCTCTCGCCGAGGTGCTGGGTGCTGCAGGTGACGTGCACCGCTACCGGTTTGTCCTGCGGGATGAACTCCAGGCGATCGAGCAGGTGACTGCGGATGAACTTCACCGGGTCGTGGATCTGCAGCCGCGGATCGTCCAGACCCTGGACCAGGCGCAGGGTGCAGGGGCTGGTGTCGCAGTAGATCGGGTCGAGGCCGCCGCGGCTGGCCTGGAGCAGGGCGGCGAGCAGTTCGTCGCGCTTGTCGTCGGCCTGCTTCGCATACCCCTTGGACGCGAACGGCTGGCCGCAGCAGAGGTTGTCCAGGTTATCCGGGAATACCACCTGGTAGCCGGCCTTTTCCAGTAGACGGCGGGTCTTGTCCAGCAGCGGCTCGCGCTCTTCGTCGCCGAAGGCCGGGCCCATGGCGCGCGAGACGCAGGCGGCGAGATAGACCACCCGTGGCCGCTCGTCGTCGAGCGGGGCGGGCGGCGGCGCCAGGCGTACCGGCAGCGGCAGCGCCGGCGTCCATTGCGGCACGCGGCCGCCGCTGGCCTGGCTGAGGCTGTGGCTGGCCCTGGCCAGCAGGGGCGCGCCAAGCAGGCGCCGGGCGCCGTCGGCAGCGAGCAGGGCGAAGCGCGCAGCGCGCATGGCGCCGGCAAAGTTGCGCGCCAGCCAGGTGGCGCCTTCGGCGTGGCGGGCGTCGGCGCCGCGCAGCTTGCGGATCAGCTCGCCGGTGTTGATGTTCACAGGACAGCGCTGGGCGCATAGGCCGGTGGCGGCGCAGGTGTCGATGCCCTGGTAGCGGTAGTCGCGCTCCAGCGCCGTGGTGTCGACGCCGGCGCGCTTCTTCGCCTGGATGTCGCGCCACAGGACGATGCGCTGGCGTGGCGTGAGGGTCAGTCCGCGCGACGGGCAGACCGGTTCGCAGAAACCGCACTCGATGCACTTGTCGACGATCTCGTCGGCAGCCGGCAGCGGCTTGAGGTTCTTCAGGTGGCTCTGCGGGTCGTCGCTGAGGACCACACCCGGGTTGAGGATGCCGCGCGGGTCGAGCAGGCGCTTGAGCTGCCACATCAAGCGATAGGCGTCCTCGCCCCACTCCAGTTCGACGAACGGCGCCATGTTGCGCCCGGTGCCATGCTCGGCTTTCAGCGAGCCGCCGTACTCCACCGCCACCAGGTGCGCCACGTCGTCCATGAACGCCGAGTAGCGGGCGATCTGCTCGGGCGAGTCGAAGCCCTGGGTGAAGACGAAGTGCAGGTTGCCCTCCAGCGCGTGGCCGAAGAGGATCGCCTCATCGTAGCGGTGCTTGTCGAACAGCTCGATCAGGCGGTTGACTCCCTCGGCCAGTCGTTCGACGGGGAAGGTGACGTCCTCGATGATCACCGTGGTGCCGGTCTCGCGCACCGCGCCGACAGCCGGGAAGGTGTCCTTGCGGATGCGCCAGAGCTGGTTGTAGACCGCCGGGTCTTCGCTGAAGTCGACCTGCTTCTCCAGCGGATATTCGGCGATGGAGGCCATGATCCGCCCGAGCTGTTCGTGCAGCAGCGTGCGGCTCGCCGCGCGGGACTCGATGAGCAGGGCGCAGGCACCGGCGGAAAGGCTCTTCACCCATTCCGGCATGCCCTGCATGTTCTCCACTGAGCGCAGGCTGCGCCGATCGAGCAGTTCCACCGCCGAGACCGGCTGGCGCTTGAGCACCGCGACCGCCGTGCAGCAGGTTTCCACCGTGGGGAAAACCAGCAGCGCCGAGGCCTTGTGCGGGTGTTCCGGGACGGTGTCGTAGGTCACCGCGCTGATGAAGCCGAGGGTGCCCTCGGAGCCGACCATCAGGTGGGTGAGGATGTCCAGCGGCTCGTCGTAGTCGACCAGCGCGTTCAGCGACAGGCCGGTGGTGTTCTTCAGCCGGTACTTGTGGCGGATCTTCGCGGCCAGTTCGGCGTTGGCGCGGGTCTCGCGGCCGAGTTCGGCGAGCCGTTCCAGCAGCTCGCCGTGGCTGGCGCGGAAGGCCGCGACGCTGGCCGGGTCCTCGCTGTCCAGGCGGGTGCCGTCGGCCAGCAGCAGGCGCAGGCCGGCAAGGGTGTGGTAGCTGTTCTGCGCGGTGCCGCAGCACATGCCGCTGGCGTTGTTGGCGACGATGCCGCCGATCTTGCAGGCGTTGATCGAGGCCGGGTCGGGACCGATCTTGCGACCGAACGGCGCCAGCCAGGCGTTCGCCTGGGCGCCGATGACACCCGGCTGCAGGCGGATCTGCGCGCCGTCGGCGCGGATTTCCCGGCCGTTCCAGTTGTCGCCGAGGACGAGCAGCACCGAGTCGCTGATGGCCTGGCCGGAGAGGCTGGTGCCGGCGGCGCGGAAGGTCACCGGGACCTGCTCGCGGTAGGCGGCGGATAGGATCGCGGCGACCTCGTCCTCGCTTTCGACGCGCAGCACCAGCTTGGGAATCAACCGGTAGAAACTGGCGTCGGTGCCGAAGGCCAGGGTCGACAGCGGGTCGTCGAAGCGGCGTTCGCGCGGTATCAGCCGCTCGACGGTCTCGAGAAAGGGAATCGGCAGGCTCATCGGCTTTCCTCGGCCCTGGGACGACGGTCACGCCCCGGGCGTTTTCAGGCTTTTCTGGCGGGCGTCTCAGGCGCCCAGTTCGCGGACCAGCGAGTCGGCGCTGATCTCGCCGATCGACTTGGCCCCGGTGAGGACCATGGCCACGCGCATTTCCTTTTCGATCAGTTCGAGCAGGTTGCGCACCCCGGCCTCGCCGGCGGCGGCCAGGGCGTAGACGAAGGCGCGGCCGAGCAGCACGCTGTCGGCGCCGAGGGCGATCATCCGCACCACGTCGAGACCGGTGCGGATGCCGGAGTCGGCAAGGATCGCCAGTTCGCCCTTCACCGCGTCGGCGATCGCCGGCAGCGCGCGGGCGCTGGACAGCACGCCATCGAGCTGGCGGCCTCCGTGGTTGGAGACGACGATGCCGTCGGCGCCGAACTTCACCGCATCCCTGGCATCCTCGGGGTCGAGGATGCCCTTGATCACCATCGGGCCGTCCCAGAACTCGCGGATCCACTCCAGGTCCTTCCAGGAAATCGACGGGTCGAAGTTGGCGCCCAGCCAGCCGATGTAGTCCTCCAGTCCGGTCGGGTTGCCGCGGTAGGCGGAGATGTTGCCGAGGTCGTGGGGCTTGCCCAGCAGGCCGACGTCCCAGGCCCAGGCCGGGTGGGTCATGGCTTGCAGGATGCGGCGCGGCGCGGCGTAGGGGCCGCTCATGCCGGAATGGGCGTCGCGGTAGCGGGCGCCGGGGACCGGCATGTCGACGGTGAACACCAGGGTGGTGACGCCGGCGGCCTTGGCCCGCTCCAGGGCGTTGCGCATGAAGCCGCGGTCCTTCAGCACGTAGAGCTGGAACCACATCGGCCGGTCGATGGCCGGGGCGACTTCCTCGATCGGGCACACCGATACCGTCGACAGGGTGAAGGGCACGCCCTTCGCCGCCGCCGCGCGTGCCGCCTGGACTTCACCGCGGCGGGCGTACATGCCGGTGAGACCGACCGGGGCGAGCGCCACCGGCATCGCCAGGGTCTCGTTGAACAGGCGGGTTTCCAGGCTCAGCTCGGACATGTTCTTCAGCACCCGCTGACGCAGGGCGATGGCCGACAGGTCTTCGACGTTGCGACGCAAGGTGTATTCGGCGTAGGCGCCGCCGTCGATGTAGTGGAAGAGGAACGGCGGCAGCTTGCGTTGGGCGGCGGCGCGGTAGTCGGTGGAAGCGGAAATGATCATTGGGCTCTTCCGTTGTGTCGAAAGGTTTTGCATCGAGCGCAGTGGAGCGGGACACGGCGGAAATGGCCAAGGGAGCCGGGCCTACGATCGTAGGCGAGTCTCCCCCGGGCCATTTCCTGCGCAGTATCGCCGACGCGCGGCCGATCAGGGCGCGGTCAGTGCACCAGCATGCCGGTGAATAGGTATGCCTGGGCCAGGGTGATCAGTCCGACCAGCGCGGCGAAGATCAGGCTGTGCTTCAGGGTGAAGCGGAACAGGTCGGATTCCTTGCCGACCATCCCGGTCGCGGCACAGGCCACGGCGATGGATTGCGGGGAGATCATCTTGCCGGTCACGCCGCCGCTGGTATTGGCGGCCACCAGCAGGGTGTCGCTGACTCCGATCTGGTGCGCGGTGGTCGACTGCAGGGAGCTGAACAGGGCGTTGGAGGACGTATCCGAACCGGTCAGGAATACCCCCAGCCAGCCGAGGAACGGCGAGAAGAACGGGAACGCCGCGCCGGTACCGGCCAGGACCAGGGCCAGGGTGGTGGACATGCCCGAGTAGTTGGTGACGAAGGCGAAGGCCAGGACCATGCCGATGGACAGGATCGGCCACTTCAGCTCCACCAGGACTTCCTTGAAAGTGGTAATACCAATTTTCGCTCCGATGCGCAGGATGAACATCGATACCAGCGCCGAGAGGAAGATCGCCGTGCCGGTGGCGGAGATCGGGTCGAACTTGAATACCGCGGCGATCGGCGTGGCGCTGGTGGCGATCGGCGCGCCCTTGACCACCAGTTGGTCGAGGTGCGGGATGGCGAAGTTGAACACCAGCCAGTAGAGCTCGCCGCCCGGGGCGAACAGGGCCTTGAAAGGTTTCAGGGTCCAGATGGTCACCAGTACGGTGAGCACCAGGAACGGCGACCAGGCCTTGAGGATCTCGCCGAAGCTGTAGGCGGACGGTTCGACGCTGCGTTGCCCGCCGAAGCCGCCACCGGCCACGGCCGCGCCGCCGCTTGCGGCGAGCGCTTCGCTGGCGCCCTGCGGTTGCCAGACCTTGAGGAACAGGGTCAGGGAGACCAGGCTGACCAGCGCCGAGGTGATGTCCGGCAACTCCGGGCCGATGAAGTTGGACGTCAGGTACTGAGTGATGGCGAAGCTGCCGCCGGCGACGATGGCGGCCGGCCAGGTTTCGCGGATGCCGCGCCAGCCGTCCATCATGAACACCAGCCAGAACGGTACCAGGATCGACAGGAACGGCAGTTGGCGGCCGGTCATGGCGCCGATCTTGAAGGCGTCGATGCCGGTCACCTGGCCGGCGACGATGATCGGGATGCCCAGTGCGCCGAAGGCCACCGGCGCAGTGTTGGCGATCAGGCACAGGCCGGCGGCGTAGAGCGGATTGAAGCCGAGGCCGACGAGCAGGGCGGCGGTGATCGCCACCGGCGCGCCGAAACCGGCGGCGCCTTCGAGGAAGGCCCCGAAGGAGAAGCCGATCAGCAGTACCTGCAGGCGCTGGTCGCCGGTAATCGACAGCACTGAGCTGCGGATCACCTCGAACTGGCCGCTCTTCACCGTCAGTTTGTAGAGGAAGACCGCCGCGACGATGATCCAGGCGATCGGCCAGAGACCGTAGAGGAAGCCGTAGCCGGCGGCGGCGAAGGCCATGTCGGCGGGCATGTGGAAGGCGAAGATGGCCACCGCGATGGCCAGCGCCAGGGTGATGCTGCCGGCGATGTGGCCCTTGAGGCGGAATACCGCCAGGGCGAGGAAGAAGAACACGATCGGGATGACGGCCGCGGCGGCCGACAGGCCGAGACTGCCCAGGGGGGTATAGAGTTGTTGCCAGGCTTGCATGGGGTTGGCTCCCTAATTGTTGTTGGGTTTGCCTGTGACCAGATCGGACACGCGCCAAGACCTGTGTGTGCAGGGGCGCTGGGCAGCCGAACCTGGCAAAGCTCGCATAATTGGTAAGACCAATTTACAAAAGCGAGCGCTCAGGTTAAGAGTCGAGCGTTCGGCGTGTCAATTTGCCCGTCTACGACTTTTGTCTAAGGATGCTCGTGCGGGGCTCGTGGCGGCTCGCTTGTGGTGCGGGGAGCGGCTCGGTACGCTTCCTCTCTTTTTCGCGCTGGGCGCATGGCAGAGGCTTTGCGACGAAACTTCGGGTAAGGGTGTCGGGATATGGAATTTGGTCAGGTCAGGCAGCGCCGTCTGTCGGATGACATCGTTGCGCAACTGGAGGCGATGATCCTGGAGGGCACGCTGAAGTCCGGCGAGCGGCTGCCCGCCGAGCGCGTGCTTGCCGAGCAGTTCGGGGTTTCCCGGCCGTCGCTGCGCGAGGCGATCCAGAAACTGGTGGCGAAGGGGCTGCTGGTCAGCCGCCAGGGTGGCGGCAACTATGTGACCGAATCGCTGGGCGCGACTTTCAGCGATCCGCTGCTGCACCTGCTGGAGGGTAACCCGGAGGCCCAGCGCGACCTGCTGGAGTTTCGCCACACGCTGGAAGGGTCCTGTGCCTACTACGCGGCGCTGCGTGCGACCTCCCTCGATCACCAGCGCCTGACCGAGGCCTTCGAGGCGCTCCAGGCCTGCTATGCGCGCAACGACCAGGTCAGCGCGGAAGAGGGCGCCGCCGACGCGCGCTTCCACCTGGCGATCGCCGAGGCCAGCCACAACACCGTGCTGCTGCACACCATCAAGGGCCTGTTCGACTTGTTGCGGCGCAACGTGGTGACCAATATCGGCGGGATGTACGCGCAGCGCACGGAAACCCGCGCGCAACTGATGGAGCAGCACCAGCGCCTATACGACGCGATCATCAGCGGTCAGGCGGAGCTGGCCCGGGAGGTGTCCAACCAGCACATCCACTATGTGCAGGAGGTCCTGGCGGAGGTCCAGGAAGAGGCGCGCAGGATGAAGCGCTCGCAGCGCCGGCGCAGCGTGCAGGAGGACTAGCGAGGCGCGGGCAGGGAGGCGCTCAGTCGTCCTTGCCGTGGCGCATGGCGCGCTGGATCTCCCGATCGGAGTCGCGCTCCTTCTCGGTGTGGCGCTTGTCGAAGTCCTTCTTGCCCTTGGCCAGGGCGATCTCGCACTTGACCAGGTGCTTCTTCCAGTACATCGACAGGGCGACGCAGGCGTAGCCCTTCTGTTGCACGGCGCCGAACAGCTTGCCCAGTTCGCGCTTGTGCAGCAGCAGCTTGCGCGTGCGCACCGGGTCGGCGATCACGTGCGTGCTGGCGGTGGTCAGGGGCGTGATGTGGCTGCCGAGCAGCCAGGCCTCGCCATCCTTGAGCAGCACGTAGCTGTCGACCAGTTGGGCCTTGCCGGCGCGCAGGCTTTTCACTTCCCAGCCCGCCAGGGCGACGCCCGCCTCGAAGCGTTGTTCGATGAAATAGTCGTGCAGAGCCTTCTTGTTCTGCGCGATGGTCCCCGAAGGGTGTTTCTTCTGCTTAGCCATAGGCGGCGCATTATAGGGAGTCGCCGGCTTCACCGCTATGGGGCGGCGTCGCGCTTGAGGGATAGAGGTGAATTTCGGACAATGCCCACTCTTTTCCTGGCCGCTGGCCAAGGTTTTGTAAGAAAAGTCTTCAAGTGGCGTCAGGCTGTGCTGAGCGTTTTTCTGCCGAACCCTGGCCCCGGTCGGCGGGCGCAGCGCGCCGCCGTGGCGGATGCCGCCGTCCCGCCGGCTATGCTTGGGGAGTCGCCCGCTCGACAGCAGAAGTGAGAGTTCTATGAGCACCCATATCCAGCGTTCGGCGCTGTTGCCTTATCCCGCCCGTGCGCTGTTCGATCTGGTGAACGACGTGAAGCGCTATCCGGAGTTCCTGCCCTGGTGTTCGGCCAGCCAGGTCCTGGAGGAGAGCGAAAGCCTGATGCGCGCCGAGCTGACCGTGGCCAAGGGTAGCCTCAGCCAGCGCTTCACCACCCGCAACGTGCTGGTGCCGGGAGCTTCCATCGAGATGAACCTGGAAAACGGACCGTTCACCGAACTGCATGGCGTCTGGCAGTTCAAGGCGCTGGGCGAGAAGGCTTGCAAGATCACTCTCGACCTGACCTTCGATTACGCCGGGCCGCTGGTCAAGGCGACCCTCGGGCCGCTGTTCACCCAGGCCGCCAACACCATGGTCGACGCGTTCTGCCAGCGCGCCAAGCAACTCTATGGCTGAGATCGCCGTCGAGGTGGTCTACGCGCTGCCGGAGCGACAGGCGTTACTGCGCCTGAGCGTGCCGGCAGGTACCAGCGCACGCGAGGCCGTGCTGCTCTCCGGCATCGCCGAGGCGTTTCCAGGGCTGGATGTGCAAGGTTGTCCGCTGGGTATCTTCGGCAAGCTCCTGGCTCGCCCGGAGGAGCGGGTGCTGGAGGCCGGCGAACGGGTGGAGATCTACCGCCCGTTGATCGCCGATCCCAAGGAGGTGCGCAAGCAGCGTGCCGCACGGGCCCGGAGCGAGCGCGAAGGCGGTTAGCCGTGAGGTTTCCTGCGGAAATGAAAAAGCCCGGCGAATGCCGGGCTTTTTCGTGGAACGCCAGCCGTCATTGCGGGCTGGGGTCCAAAGGTTCGGGGGTCGGAACCGGTACCGGCTGGGCTTCGTCCACTTCGCGCTGGAGCTGTTCCAAGGTGGAGCCCGGTTTCGGCGGCTCTTCCTTCTGCTCTTCCGGTTTCTGCTGGTCGGCCGGCTGGGTGACGGTGGTGCTGCCTTCCTTGCCGAGGATCGCTTCGTCGCGGCTGACGCCGGGCATGAAGTCGCCGTTCAGGCCGGCCAGTTGGTCGCTGTCGTTGAAGAACAGGCTGACGCGTTCCTGCTGGCGACGACCGCCGCCCGGCTGGATGCTGTAGAGGTAGTCCCAACGATTGGCGTGGAAGGTATCGACGATCAGTGGGTTGCCCATGATAAACCGCACTTGGCGTCGGGTCATTCCGGGACGCAACTGGTCTATCATGTCCTGCGTTACGACGTTGCCTTGCTGGATGTCGATTTTATAGACGCCAGGAAACGAGCAACCGGCGAGTGCGGCAAGCCCCGCGAAAGCGAGACAGGTCAGCATGAGCTTGGCGTTTTGCATCGGTGAGCGACTTCCACTATCTTGGCTGGGCAAATAAAAGCCCGATCATACCCGTATTCCGGGATACTGCGAAACATCCCGCGCTGAGAAAGCAGACATGGTTGAAAATAGCGAACTTCGAAAAGCCGGCCTTAAAGTGACCCTGCCGCGGGTCAAGATCCTGCAGATGCTCGACTCGGCCGAGCAACGCCACATGAGCGCCGAAGACGTGTACAAGGCGCTGATGGAAGCAGGCGAGGACGTGGGCCTGGCAACCGTCTATCGGGTGCTGACCCAGTTCGAGGCCGCCGGCCTGGTGGTGCGTCACAACTTCGATGGCGGCCATGCCGTGTTCGAGCTCGCCGATAGCGGCCACCACGACCACATGGTCTGCGTCGATACCGGCGAGGTGATCGAGTTCATGGATGCGGAAATCGAGAAGCGCCAGAAGGAAATCGTCCGCGAGCGCGGCTTCGAGCTGGTCGATCACAATCTGGTGCTCTACGTGCGCAAGAAGAAGTAGTCGCGCAACGGTTCCATGCGAAAACGGCGACCCTGGGGTCGCCGTTTTCATTTTCCATTGAAGGAACGTTCAGTTCTGGGCGGCCAGGTTGACCAGTTTCTTCGCGTGGGCCAGGGATTCCTTGGTCAGGTCGACGCCGCCGAGCATGCGGGCGATCTCCTCGATCCGCTGGGCCTTGTTCAGGGTGGCGACCGCCGTGCGGGTTTCGCTGCTGCCGCGTTCCTTGTGCACGAACAGGTGCTGGTGGCCCTGGGCGGCGACCTGCGGCAAGTGGGTCACGGTGAGGACCTGGCCGCGTTCGCCGAGGCGACGCAGCAACTGTCCGACCACTTCGGCGGTGGGGCCTCCGATGCCGACGTCGACTTCGTCGAAGACCAGGGTGGGGATGCGCGAGGTCTGTGCCGTGATCACCTGGATCGCCAGGCTGATCCGCGACAGTTCGCCGCCCGAGGCGACCTTGGCCAGCCCTTTCAACGGCTGCCCGGGGTTGGCGCTGACCAGGAACTCCACGCTTTCCAGTCCGTTGGCCTGCGGCTCGGCGCTGTCGCCGGGATGCAGGACGATGGCGAAGCGCCCTCCGGGCATGCCCAGGCGCTGCATCTCCTGTTCCACGCTGGCGGCAAGAGGTGCGGCCGCGGCCTGGCGCAGGCGGCTCAGTTCGTCGGCTTTTTCCTGGTAATGCCGGGCGTAGGCGGCCAGCTCGTCGCCCAGGCGTCCGACCGCTTCGTCGTCGGCGTTCAGCGCCTCCAGTTCGTCGAACAGGCGCTGCTGCAGGTCGGCCAGTTCGGCGGGCTGGACCCGGTGCTTGCGCGCCAGGGAATAAATGACGTCCAGGCGCTCCTCGACCTGCTGCTGGCGATTGGGATCGGCATCGAAGTGGTCGACGAAGCGGTTCAGTTCGCCGATCGCCTCCTCGACCTGGATCTGCGCGCTGGACAACAGGTTGACCGCTTCGCCGAGGGCGGCGGGCTGGCCGCTGAACGAGGTCAGGCGGCTGAGGCTGGCATTGAGCGCGGAAAGGACGTTGCCGGCATCGCTCTCGCTGCACATTTCCACGACTTGGCGGCAGGCGGCGAGCAGGCTTTCGGCGTTGCTCAGGGTCTTCTGCTCCTGCTCCAGGCTTTCCAGTTCGTTTTCGCCGAGGGACAGGTTTTCCAGTTCTTCCAGCTGGTAACTGAGCAACTGGTGGCGGGCGCGCTGTTCGTCGCCGCTACGCGACAGGCGTTCGAGTTCCTGGCTGGTCTGCTTCCAGCGTTGCGCGGCGAGCTGCACCTGGCGCGCCAGCTCCTGGCAGCCGGCGTACTCGTCGAGCAGGCGCCGGTGGGTCTCGCTCTTCAGCAGCGACTGGTGCTCGTGCTGGCTATGGATGTCGATCAGCAGTTCGCCCAGGCTCTTCAGGTCGCCCAGAGGGCAGGGCGTGCCGTTGATGTAGGCACGCGAGCGACCTTCGGCAGTGATCACCCGGCGCAGGATGCACGGACCGTCCTGTTCCAGGTCGCGCTCGGCGAGCCAGTCGCGGGCCTCGGCGATGGCGCTGACGTCGAAGCTGGCGAGAATGTCGGCCTTGTCCGCTCCGGGACGTACCGCGCCGCTGTCGGCGCGGTCGCCGAGGGTAAGGCCGAGGGCGTCGAGCATGATCGACTTGCCTGCGCCGGTTTCGCCGGTGATCACGCTCATGCCGGTAGCGAGTTCGAGATCCAGGTGCTCGACGATGGCGTAGTTGTGAACGGACAGGTGAACCAGCATGGCGGGTGGCTCCGTGGGTTTTGTCTGGTTATTTATACAGTATTTTTTCCGGCTGGCAATTGCCGCTCGCCCCTTGAACCGTGGAAAGCCGTCCCCATATAGCCGGCAACGTTGCGAACTTATGCGTTCGCCTTGTATTTGCCAGCTTATTTTTGAAGGAGAGTGGCATGGCTGACGAACAGCAGACCCTGGATCAACAGACCCCCGAGCAGCCCACCGGCGCCGCCGAGGACCTGACCGCCCGCGTGCAGGAACTGGAGGAGCAGCTGGCTGCCGCCCAGGACCAGGCGCTGCGCATGGTCGCGGATCTGCAGAACGTACGCCGGCGTGCGGAGCAGGATGTCGAGAAGGCGCACAAGTTCGCGCTGGAGAAATTCGCCGGCGACCTGCTGGCGGTGGTCGACACCCTCGAGCGCGGCCTGGAGATGTCCGATCCCAACGACGAGGCGATCAAGCCGATGCGCGAAGGGATGGAACTGACCCTGAAGATGTTCGACGACACCCTGCGCCGCTACCAGGTGGAGGCGCTGAACCCGGAAGGCGAGCCTTTCAACCCCGAGCAGCACCAGGCGATGGCCATGCAGGAAAGCGCTTCGGCCGAGCCGGGCAGTGTCCTCAAGGTGTTCCAGAAAGGCTACCTGCTCAACGGCCGCCTGCTGCGTCCGGCGATGGTGGTGGTCAGCAAGGCGCCGGCGGAAACCCCGCCTTCCATCGACGAGCAGGCTTGAAATTCGACGCGACGACCCCATCTGGGTAGTCAACCGAGCACGAGACCCACGGGCGGGTCGCACGGAATCAAAGTTTCTGGAGAGTGAATATGGGCAAAATCATTGGCATCGACCTGGGTACCACCAACTCCTGCGTGGCTATCCTGGAGAACGGTAACGTCAAGGTCATCGAGAACGCCGAGGGCGCGCGTACCACCCCCTCGATCATCGCCTACACCAACGATGGCGAAACCCTGGTGGGCCAGCCGGCCAAGCGCCAGGCGGTCACCAACCCGCAGAACACCCTGTATGCGGTGAAGCGCCTGATCGGCCGTCGCTTCGAAGAGAACGTGGTACAGAAAGACATCCAGATGGTGCCGTACAGCATCGTCAAGGCCGACAACGGCGACGCCTGGGTGGAAGTGAAGGGCCAGAAGATGGCACCTCCGCAGATTTCCGCCGAAGTGCTGAAGAAAATGAAGAAGACCGCCGAAGACTACCTCGGCGAGCCGGTCACCGAAGCGGTGATCACCGTTCCGGCCTACTTCAACGACAGCCAGCGCCAGGCCACCAAGGACGCCGGCCGCATCGCCGGCCTCGACGTCAAGCGGATCATCAACGAGCCGACCGCGGCGGCGCTGGCCTACGGCCTGGACAAGGCCAAGGGCGACCACACCGTGATCGTCTATGACCTGGGCGGCGGTACCTTCGACGTGTCGGTGATCGAGATCGCCGAAGTCGACGGCGAGCATCAGTTCGAAGTGCTGGCCACCAACGGCGACACCTTCCTCGGCGGCGAAGACTTCGACATCCGCCTGATCGACTACCTCGTCGACGAGTTCAAGAAGGAAAGCGGCATCAACCTGAAGGGCGACCCGCTGGCCATGCAGCGTCTGAAGGAAGCGGCCGAGAAAGCCAAGATCGAGCTGTCCTCGACCCAGCAGACCGACGTCAACCTGCCGTACGTGACTGCCGACGCGAGCGGTCCGAAGCACCTGAACGTCAAGGTTTCCCGCGCCAAGCTGGAGTCCCTGGTCGAAGACCTGGTGCAGCGCACCATCGAGCCGTGCCGCACCGCGCTGAAGGATGCCGGCCTGGATGTTTCCGATATCCATGAAGTGATCCTGGTCGGCGGCCAGACCCGCATGCCGCTGGTACAGAAGACCGTTGCCGAGTTCTTCGGCAAGGAAGCGCGCAAGGACGTCAACCCGGACGAAGCCGTGGCTGTCGGTGCCGCCATCCAGGGTGCGGTCCTGGCCGGCGACGTGAAGGACGTGCTGCTGCTCGACGTGACTCCGCTGACCCTCGGCATCGAGACCCTGGGCGGCGTGATGACCGGTCTGATCGAGAAGAACACCACCATCCCGACCAAGAAGTCGCAGGTGTTCTCCACCGCCGACGACAACCAGGGCGCGGTGACCATCCACGTGCTGCAGGGCGAGCGCAAGCAGGCCGCGCAGAACAAGTCGCTGGGCAAGTTCGACCTGGCCGACATTCCGCCGGCTCCGCGCGGCGTGCCGCAGATCGAGGTGACCTTCGATATCGATGCCAACGGCATCCTGCACGTCTCGGCGAAGGACAAGGCCACCGGCAAGCAGCAGTCCATCGTGATCAAGGCATCCTCCGGCCTGTCCGAGGATGAGATCCAGCAGATGGTCCGCGATGCCGAGGCGAACGCCGAGGAGGACCGCAAGTTCGAGGAACTGGCTGCCGCTCGCAACCAGGGCGACGCGCTGGTCCACGCGACCCGCAAGATGATCACCGAGGCGGGCGACAAGGCCACCGCCGAGGACAAGGCGACCATCGAGAAGGCGCTGGGCGAGCTGGAAGCGGCGGTGAAGGGCGACGACAAGGCCGAGATCGAGGCCAAGATGAATGCTCTGTCCCAGGCTTCCACCCCGCTGGCGCAGAAGATGTACGCCGAACAGGCCCAGCAGGGCGAAGACGCTCCCCAGGGCGAGCAGGCGAAAGCCGCTGACGACGTGGTGGACGCCGAGTTCGAAGAGGTCAAGGACAACAAGTAAGCCCCGGCTTGCTTCTGCCCCGCGTGCCGGCCAGGCCGGTACGCATGATCCGCCACGCGGGAGCCTGCTCCCGCGTTGGCGTGTCTGGAGGGTCCTTAATTGAGACGGAAAGGTTATGGCGAAACGAGACTTTTACGAGGTTCTGGGGGTTGAGCGTGGCGCCAGCGAGGCGGACCTGAAGAAGGCCTACCGTCGCTTGGCGATGAAATACCACCCGGACCGCAATCCTGGCGACAAGGAAGCCGAGGACAAGTTCAAGGAGGCCAACGAGGCCTACGAGGTCCTCTCCGATGCCAGCAAGCGGGCGGCCTACGACCAGTACGGCCATGCCGGCGTCGATCCGAACATGGGAGGGGGCGCTGGCGCCGGTTTCGGCGGGGCGAGCTTCTCCGACATCTTCGGCGATGTGTTCAGCGATTTCTTCGGTGGCGGCGGCGCCCGCGGTGGCTCGCGCGGCGGCGCGCAGCGCGGCGCGGACCTGCGCTACACCCTGGATCTCGACCTGGAAGAGGCGGTACGCGGCACCACCGTCACCATCCGCGTGCCGACCCTGGTCGGTTGCAAGACCTGCAACGGCAGCGGCGCCAAGCCCGGCACCACACCGGTCACCTGCACCACTTGCGGCGGTATCGGCCAGGTGCGCATGCAGCAGGGCTTCTTCTCGGTCCAGCAGACCTGTCCGCGCTGCCACGGCAGCGGCAAGATGATTTCCGATCCCTGTGGCTCCTGCCATGGCCAGGGGCGCGTGGAAGAGCAGAAGACTCTGTCGGTGAAGGTGCCGGCCGGCGTCGACACCGGCGACCGCATCCGTCTCACCGGCGAAGGCGAGGCCGGCAGCATGGGTGGTCCGGCGGGCGACCTGTACGTGGTGGTCAATGTGCGCGAGCACCCGATCTTCCAGCGCGACGGCAAGCATCTGTACTGCGAAGTGCCGATCAGTTTCGCCGACGCTGCGTTGGGTGGCGAGCTGGAAGTGCCGACCCTGGATGGCCGGGTCAAGCTGAAGATTCCGGAAAGCACCCAGACCGGCAAGCTGTTCCGCCTGCGCGGCAAGGGCGTGGCCCCGGTGCGCGGCGGCGGCGCCGGCGACCTGATGTGCAAGGTGGTGGTGGAAACCCCGGTGAACCTGGACAAGCGCCAGCGCGAGCTGCTCGAGGAGTTCCGCAAGTCGTTGCAGAGCGACACCTCGCATTCGCCCAAGGCCAGTGGCTGGTTCGAAGGCATGAAGCGTTTCTTCGACGACCTATAAACAAAGCCATGGGCGCGGCCTGACCGCCGCGTCCGGGTTCCGCGTGGAGTGGTTTTATGCGACGTATAGCCGTAGTGGGCGCCGCCGGGCGCATGGGCAAGAACCTGATCGAGGCCGTTCAGCAGACCGGCGGTGCCGCCGGGCTGACGGCGGCGGTGGATCGTCCGGATAGCACCCTGGTGGGGGCGGACGCCGGCGAGCTGGCCGGTCTCGGCCGGATCGGCGTGCCGCTGTCCGGGGACCTGGGCAAGGTCTGCGAGGAGTTCGACGTCCTGATCGACTTCACCCATCCCTCCGTAACCCTGAAGAACATCGAGCAGTGCCGCAAGGCGCGCCGCGCGATGGTCATCGGCACCACCGGCTTCAGCGCCGACGAGAAGCTGCTGCTGGCCGAAGCGGCGAAGGATATCCCGATCGTCTTCGCTGCCAACTTCAGCGTCGGCGTGAACCTTTGCCTGAAGCTTCTGGATACCGCGGCACGGGTGCTGGGCGACGAAGTGGATATCGAGATCATCGAGGCCCATCACCGGCACAAGGTCGATGCACCGTCCGGCACCGCCTTGCGCATGGGCGAGGTGGTAGCCCAGGCGCTCGGCCGGGACCTCCAGGAAGTGGCGGTCTACGGACGTGAGGGGCAGACCGGCGCGCGGGCGCGGGAAACCATCGGCTTCGCCACCGTGCGCGCCGGCGACGTGGTGGGCGACCACACCGTGCTGTTCGCCGCCGAGGGCGAGCGCGTGGAGATCACCCACAAGGCTTCCAGCCGCATGACCTTCGCCCGTGGCGCGGTGCGTGCGGCGCTGTGGCTGGAGGGCAAGGAGAACGGCCTGTACGACATGCAGGATGTGCTCGGCCTACGCTGAGGCGCTGCCGCACGTCGTCTTATTGGTGGACCGGAATGTCGCGATTCTGTAAACTACAGCTTTAGTGTGTCCACTAAAAGCAGCGCAGCATGAATCGAAAAAAAGCGGGATGACTCTTCACGGTGTCATCCCGCTTTTTTACACCTGCGCGACCAGTCAGGCTTGATTTACGGGAGGTCTTCTTGACTAAGCCAGCCATACTTGCACTTGCCGACGGCAGCATTTTTCGCGGTGAAGCCATCGGTGCCGACGGCCAGACCGTTGGCGAGGTGGTGTTCAACACCGCCATGACCGGCTACCAGGAAATCCTTACCGATCCTTCCTACGCCCAGCAGATCGTCACCCTGACCTACCCGCACATCGGCAATACCGGTACCACCCCGGAAGACGCCGAGGCCAACCGTGTCTGGGCCGCCGGCCTGATCATCCGCGACCTGCCGCTGATCGCCAGCAACTGGCGCAGCAAGCAGTCGCTGCCTGACTACCTGAAAGCCAACGGCACCGTCGCCATCGCCGGCATCGATACCCGTCGCCTGACCCGTATCCTCCGCGAGAAGGGTTCGCAGAACGGCTGCATCCTGGCTGGTGCCGACGCTACCGAGGAACGCGCGCTGGAGCTGGCTCGCGCCTTCCCCGGCCTGAAGGGCATGGACCTGGCCAAGGAGGTCACCACCGCCGAGCGCTACGAGTGGCGCTCCAGCGTCTGGAACCTGGAAAGCGACAGTCATCCGGAGATCCCGGCCGGTGAACTGCCGTATCACGTGGTGGCCTACGACTACGGCGTGAAGCTGAACATCCTGCGCATGCTGGTGGCGCGCGGCTGCCGCCTGACCGTGGTGCCGGCGCAGACACCGGCCAGCGAAGTGCTGGCGCTGAACCCTGACGGCATCTTCCTTTCCAACGGCCCCGGCGACCCCGAACCGTGCGACTACGCGATCCAGGCGATCCGCGAATTCCTCGATACCGAGATCCCGGTGTTCGGCATCTGCCTCGGCCATCAGTTGCTGGCCCTGGCCTCTGGCGCCAAGACCCTGAAGATGGGCCACGGGCACCACGGCGCCAACCACCCGGTGCAGGACCTGGACAGCGGCGTGGTGATGATCACCAGCCAGAACCACGGTTTCGCGGTCGACGAGAGCACCCTGCCGGACAACCTGCGAGCCACTCACAAGTCGCTGTTCGACGGTACCCTGCAGGGTATCGAGCGCACCGACAAGGTCGCTTTCAGCTTCCAGGGCCACCCCGAGGCGAGCCCCGGTCCGCATGACGTCGCCCCGCTGTTCGACCGCTTCATCTCGGCGATGGCCGAGCGTCGCTGAGGAGCAGAGCCATGCCGACCCTGGGGATAACCGATTTCTGGACCTACGTGCTGGGTGTGGTTTTCGTGATCCTGTTGCCCGGACCGAACTCGTTGTTCGTCCTCGCGACTTCGGCCCAGCGTGGCGTGGCGACCGGCTACCGGGCCGCCTGCGGCGTGTTCCTCGGAGACGCGGTGCTGATGCTGCTGTCGGCCCTCGGTGTGGCCTCCCTGCTGAAGGCCGAGCCGATGCTGTTCATCGGCCTGAAGTACCTCGGTGCGGCCTACCTGTTCTATCTCGGCGTCGGCATGCTGCGGGGCGCCTGGCGCAAGCTGCGCAATCCCGAGGCGACGGCGGCGCAGGCCGAACAGGTGGATGTCCACCAGCCGTTCCGCAAGGCGCTGCTGCTCAGCCTGTCGAATCCCAAGGCGATCCTGTTCTTCATCTCCTTCTTCATCCAGTTCGTCGATCCCGGCTATGCCTATCCGGGCCTGTCGTTCCTGGTGCTGGCGGTGATCCTGGAACTGGTCAGCGCCCTTTACCTGAGCTTCCTGATTTTCACCGGTGTGCGGCTGGCGGCCTGGTTCCGCCGGCGGCAACGGTTGGCTGCCGGCGCCACTTCGGGCGTCGGCGCCCTGTTCGTCGGCTTTGGTGTGAAGCTGGCCACCGCAACCCTGTCCTGATTATTGCAACGAGAGTCCCATGCCAAAACGTACAGACATAAAGAGCATCCTGATCCTCGGTGCCGGCCCCATCGTGATTGGCCAGGCCTGCGAATTCGACTACTCCGGCGCCCAGGCCTGCAAGGCCCTGCGCGAGGAGGGCTACCGCGTCATCCTGGTGAACTCCAACCCCGCGACCATCATGACCGATCCGGCGATGGCCGACGCGACCTACATCGAGCCGATCAAGTGGGCCACCGTGGCCAAGATCATCGAGAAGGAACGCCCCGACGCGCTGCTGCCGACCATGGGCGGCCAGACTGCGCTGAACTGCGCCCTGGACCTGGAGCGCCACGGCGTGCTGGAGAAGTTCGGCGTGGAGATGATCGGCGCCAATGCCGATACCATCGACAAGGCCGAGGACCGCTCGCGCTTCGACAAGGCGATGAAGGATATCGGCCTGGCCTGTCCGCGCTCGGGCATCGCCCACAGCATGGAGGAGGCCTACGGCGTGCTCGAGCAGGTCGGCTTCCCCTGCATCATCCGTCCGTCCTTCACCATGGGCGGCACCGGCGGCGGTATCGCCTACAACCGTGAAGAGTTCGAAGAGATCTGCGCCCGTGGCCTCGACCTGTCGCCGACCAACGAGCTGCTGATCGACGAGTCGCTGATCGGCTGGAAGGAATACGAGATGGAGGTGGTCCGCGACAAGAAGGACAACTGCATCATCGTCTGCTCCATCGAGAACTTCGACCCGATGGGCGTGCACACCGGTGACTCGATCACCGTGGCGCCGGCGCAGACCCTGACCGACAAGGAATACCAGATCATGCGCAACGCCTCGCTGGCGGTATTGCGCGAGATCGGCGTGGAAACCGGCGGTTCCAACGTGCAGTTCGGCATCTGCCCGAACACCGGGCGCATGGTGGTGATCGAGATGAACCCGCGGGTTTCCCGCTCCTCGGCCCTGGCCTCCAAGGCCACTGGTTTCCCGATCGCCAAGATCGCCGCCAAGCTGGCGGTCGGCTACACCCTCGACGAACTGCAGAACGACATCACCGGCGGTCGCACCCCGGCGTCGTTCGAGCCGGCCATCGACTACGTGGTGACCAAGATCCCGCGCTTCGCCTTCGAGAAGTTCCCGAAAGCCGATGCCCGCCTGACCACCCAGATGAAGTCGGTCGGCGAAGTCATGGCCATCGGCCGGACCTTCCAGGAGTCGGTGCAGAAAGCCTTGCGTGGCCTGGAAGTCGGCGCCACCGGCTTCGATCCGAAGCTCGACCTGAACGACCCGGAGGCCGACAGCATCCTCAAGCGCGAGCTGACCGTGCCCAGCGCCGAGCGTGTCTGGTACGTCGCCGACGCCTTCCGCGCCGGCAAGAGCGTCGAGGAAGTGTTCGAGCTGACCCGCATCGACGAATGGTTCCTGGTGCAGATCGAGGACCTGGTCAAGGACGAGGAGAAGGTCAAGACCCTCGGCCTGTCCTCCATCGATCGCGAGCTGATGTACAAGCTCAAGCGCAAGGGCTTCTCCGACGCGCGCCTGGCCAAGCTGCTAGGCGTCACCGAGAAGAACCTGCGCAGCCATCGCCACAAGCTGAAGGTGCTGCCGGTCTACAAGCGTGTCGATACCTGCGCCGCCGAGTTCGCCACCGACACCGCCTACATGTATTCGACCTACGAGGAAGAGTGCGAGGCCAACCCGTCGAGCCGCGAGAAGATCATGATCCTCGGCGGCGGTCCGAACCGCATCGGCCAGGGCATCGAGTTCGACTACTGCTGCGTGCACGCGGCGCTGGCGATGCGCGAAGACGGCTACGAGACCATCATGGTCAACTGCAACCCGGAAACCGTCTCCACCGACTATGACACCTCCGACCGCCTGTACTTCGAGCCGGTGACCCTCGAGGACGTCCTTGAGATCGTCCGCGTCGAGCAGCCCAAGGGCGTGATCGTCCAGTACGGCGGCCAGACCCCGCTGAAACTCTGCCGCGCCCTCGAAGAGGCCGGCGTGCCGATCATCGGCACCAGCCCGGACGCCATCGACCGTGCCGAAGACCGCGAGCGCTTCCAGCAGATGGTCCAGCGCCTGAACCTGCGCCAGCCGGCCAACGCTACCGCGCGCAGCGAAGACGAGGCCCTGGCCGCGTCCAAGGCCATCGGTTATCCGCTGGTGGTACGTCCGTCCTACGTGCTGGGCGGGCGGGCGATGGAAATCGTCTACCAGGAAGAAGAACTCAAGCGCTACATGCGCGAGGCGGTGCAGGTTTCCAACGACAGCCCGGTGCTGCTCGATCACTTCCTCAACTGCGCCATCGAAGTCGACATCGACGCGGTATGCGACGGCGAGATCGTGGTGATCGGCGCGATCATGCAGCATATCGAGCAGGCTGGCGTTCACTCCGGCGACTCCGCCTGTTCGCTGCCGCCGTACTCGCTGCCGCAGCACATCCAGGACGAGATCCGCGAGCAGGTCAAGAAAATGGCCCTGGAGCTTGGCGTGGTCGGCCTGATGAACGTGCAGATGGCGGTGCAGGGCGAGGATATCTTCGTCATCGAGGTCAATCCGCGCGCCTCGCGTACCGTGCCGTTCGTCTCCAAGTGCGTCGGCGAGTCGCTGGCCAAGGTCGCCGCCCGCGTCATGGCCGGCAAGACCCTGGCCGAGGTCGGCTTCACCCAGGAAATCATCCCGCCGTTCTTCAGCGTCAAGGAAGCGGTGTTCCCGTTCGCCAAGTTCCCCGGCGTCGATCCGATCCTCGGCCCGGAAATGAAGTCCACTGGTGAAGTGATGGGCGTCGGTGATAGCTTTGCCGAAGCCTTTGCCAAGGCTCAGTTGGGGGCCAGCGAGATCCTCCCGACCGCCGGTTGCGCCTTCATCAGCGTCCGCGAAGACGACAAGCCGTTCGCCGCCCAGGTGGCTGGCGACCTGGTCGCGCTGGGCTTCGAAGTGGTAGCCACCGCCGGTACCGCGCGTGTCATCGAAGCCGCAGGCCTGCCGGTGCGTCGCGTGAACAAGGTGACCGAAGGTCGCCCGCACGTGGTGGACATGATCAAGAACGACGAGGTCACCCTGATCATCAACACCACCGAGGGCCGGCAGTCCATCGCTGACTCCTACTCCATTCGTCGAAACGCCCTGCAGCACAAGATCTGCTGCACCACCACCATTGCGGGTGGGCAGGCGATCTGTGAGGCGCTCAAGTTCGGTCCCGAGAAGACCGTTCGGCGTCTGCAGGATCTCCACGCAGGAATCAAGGCATGAGCAAGTTCCCCATGACCGTCCAGGGCGCCCGCGCCCTGGAAGAAGAAGTGAAACACCTGAAGGGCGTGCTGCGCCCGCAGATCAGCCAGGCCATCGCCGAAGCGCGTGAACTGGGCGACCTCAAGGAAAACGCCGAGTACCATGCGGCGCGCGAACAGCAGGGCATGGTCGAGGCGCGTATCCGCGACATCGAGGCCAAGCTGTCCAACGCCCAGGTCATCGATGTCACCGCCATCCCGCACAGCGGCAAGGTGATCTTCGGCACCACCGTCGACATCGCCAACGTCGAGACCGACGAGACCGTGACCTACCAGATCGTCGGCGACGACGAGGCGGATATCAAGGGTGGCAAGATCTCGGTGAATTCGCCGATCGCCCGTGCGCTGATTGGCAAGACCGAAGGCGATGCCGTGCTGGTGAGAACCCCGGGCGGCGACGTCGAGTACGAGATCGTCGAGGTTCGCCATATCTAAGCGCGCCCCGTTGCGCGCAGGCGCGATCAGTTGGCTGCTGGCCCAGACGTTCTGGGTCGGCGGCCTCTGGTTGCTGCAGTTCGTGGTCCTGCCTGCGTTGGCCAAGACCGGACTGGCGCCGCTGCTGGTGGAAACCGTAGCCGCGGCGTTGACGCCGCTGCTGATCGGCTTCGCCGGATTCTGTGCGGTGCTGCAGGCGCTGGTGTTGGTGTCGAGCCACGGGCCGAGGAGCCTCTGGCGAGACCTTCGCGGTCAGTTGTTGCTCGCCGTCGCGCTGCTCTGCCTGGTGTATTTCCTGGTGCGTGGGCTGGCGCCCGAGGCGGTGCGCTGGCTGCTGTTCAACTACCTGGCGGTGGCGATGTGTGGCCTGCTGCTGGTGTTGCAGCCGGTACCGGGGCGGGACGAGGAAGGCGTCTGAACCAGGTCGGGAAGTTTCCCGACCTTGGTTGGATGGGGCATCAGATGCCGGCGAAACGGCTGATGTTCGAGAGATTCTTGTTCGGCTTCGGGTTCTTCCGATAGACCAGCGCCATCTTGCCGATGCTTTGCACCAGGTCGCTGCGCGACTGCGCGCAGAGTTCGTCGAGCAGGGCGCGGCGATCGTCGCGCTCGGCCAGCGCCAGTTTCACCTTGATCAGTTCGTGATCGTTGAGTGCGCGCTCGAGTTCGGCGAGAACGCCTTCGGTCAAGCCGTTCTCGGCTACGATCAATACCGGTTTCAGGTGGTGACCGATAGATTTGAACTGTTTCTTCTGCTCTTGAGTGAGCGCCATAATCAGACCCCTGGGAAAAAGTCGTCTATTTTACCCCAGTTTTAGTCCAAGTGATGCTGCCCCCGCCGACCGGGGGTGCCCGAAGAGGTATTCCGTGGCCCGCTCCAAAACCAGCCAGCGTTGGCTGAAAGAACATTTCGACGATCCCTACGTGAAGATGGCCCAGCGCGATGGCTATCGCTCGCGTGCCAGCTACAAGCTGCTGGAGATCCAGGAGAAGGACCGCATCCTGCGTCCGGGCATGACCGTGGTCGACCTGGGCGCCGCGCCGGGCGGGTGGTCGCAGGTCACCAGCCGGGTGATCGGCGACCGTGGCCGGCTGATCGCTTCGGACATCCTCGAGATGGACAGCATCCCCGACGTCACCTTCATCCAGGGCGACTTCACCGAGGACGCGGTGTTCGCGCGGATCCTCGAGGCGATCGGCGATCATCCGGTAGACCTTGTGATTTCCGATATGGCCCCCAATATGAGTGGAGTGCGGGCCGCCGACCAGCCGCGCGCCATGTATCTCTGCGAACTGGCGCTGGACCTGGCCGGCCGTGTGCTGCGGCCGGGCGGCGATTTCCTGATCAAGATCTTCCAGGGCGAAGGTTTCGACCAGTACCACAAGCAGGCCCGGGAAATGTTCGACAAGGTACAGATGCGCAAGCCCCTGTCGTCGCGTGATCGTTCGCGGGAACAGTATCTGCTCGCACGCGGCTTTCGCGGGGAATAGACTGGAATGATTGACCCTATAGCCTGTCTATTGGTCGATGACCTGTTGTGCCGGGACGGGCGAGGGTTCATAAAGGGTTACAGACAACGCCTGCGTGCGCGGGCGCTTGTGTAGTACTTTTGGCCGGAAGGAGTCTGGCCGTCGTGTGAAGCGGTTTCCAGGACGGAGCCGGCTTCAGAGGGTAGTCAATTGAACGACATGGCAAAGAATCTGATTCTGTGGCTGATCATCGCGGCGGTACTGGTGACCGTGATGAACAATTTCTCGAGCCCGAGCGAGCCACAGACGCTGAACTACTCGGACTTCATCCAGCAGGTCAAGGATGGCAAGGTCGAGCGAGTGACCGTGGATGGCTATGTCATCACCGGCAAGCGTAGCGACGGCGATACCTTCAAGACCATCCGCCCGGCGATCCAGGACAACGGCCTGATCGGCGACCTGGTCAACAACAACGTCGTGGTCGAGGGCAAGCAGCCCGAACAGCAGAGCATTTGGACCCAGTTGCTGGTCGCCAGCTTCCCGATCCTGGTGATCATCGCCGTCTTCATGTTCTTCATGCGCCAGATGCAGGGCGGCGGCGGCGGCCGCGGTGGCCCGATGAGCTTCGGCAAGAGCAAGGCGCGCCTGCTGTCCGAGGACCAGGTCAAGACCACCTTCGCTGACGTCGCCGGCTGCGACGAGGCCAAGGAGGAGGTCAGCGAGCTGGTCGAGTTCCTTCGCGATCCGGGCAAGTTCCAGCGCCTGGGCGGCCGTATCCCGCGTGGCGTGCTGATGGTCGGCCCGCCCGGCACCGGCAAGACCCTGCTGGCCAAGGCCATCGCCGGCGAAGCCAAGGTGCCGTTCTTCACCATTTCCGGTTCCGACTTCGTCGAGATGTTCGTCGGCGTGGGCGCCTCCCGTGTCCGCGACATGTTCGACCAGGCCAAGAAGCACGCGCCGTGCATCATCTTCATCGACGAGATCGACGCCGTCGGCCGCCATCGCGGCGCCGGCCTGGGCGGCGGTCACGACGAGCGCGAGCAGACCCTCAACCAGTTGCTGGTGGAGATGGATGGCTTCGAGATGAACGATGGCATCATCGTCATCGCTGCCACCAACCGTCCGGACGTTCTGGACCCGGCGCTGCTGCGTCCGGGCCGCTTCGACCGCCAGGTGGTGGTCGGCTTGCCGGATATCCGCGGGCGCGAACAGATCCTCAAGGTGCACATGCGCAAGGTGCCGCTGGGCGACCATGTCGATCCTGCCGTCATCGCCCGCGGTACGCCCGGTTTCTCCGGCGCCGACCTGGCCAACCTGGTCAACGAGGCCTCGCTGTTCGCCGCGCGCTCCAACAAGCGCATCGTCGACATGCGCGAGTTCGAGCTGGCCAAGGACAAGATCATGATGGGCGCCGAGCGCAAGACCATGGTCATGTCCGAGAAGGAGAAGCGCAACACCGCCTACCACGAGGCCGGCCACGCCATCGTCGGTCGCCTGGTGCCGGAGCATGACCCGGTCTACAAGGTGTCCATCATTCCGCGCGGACGTGCCCTGGGCGTGACCATGTTCCTCCCCGAGGAAGATCGCTACAGCCTGTCCAAGCGCGCGCTGGAAAGCCAGATCTGCTCGCTGTTCGGCGGCCGTATCGCGGAAGAGATGACCCTCGGCTTCGAAGGCGTCACCACTGGCGCTTCCAACGACATCATGCGTGCTACCCAGTTGGCGCGGAACATGGTGACCAAGTGGGGTCTGTCCGAGAAACTCGGCCCGCTGATGTACGCGGAGGAGGAGGGCGAGGTGTTCCTCGGCCGTAGCGCCGGCAGCCAGCACGCCAATGTGTCGGGCGAGACCGCCAAGATGATCGACCAGGAAGTCCGGCGCATCATCGACGACTGCTACGGTACCGCCAAGCGACTGCTCGACGAGAACCGCGACAAGCTGGAGATGATGGCCGACGCACTGATGAAGTACGAGACCATCGACTCCGACCAGATCGACGACATCATGGCCGGTCGCGTGCCGCGCGAGCCGCGTGACTGGCAGGGTGGTTCGGGTACCGGCACCCCGCCGGCCAACCTGGAAGAGTCGGGCCGCCGCGAGAACACCCCTCCCATCGGTGGGCCGGCCGGCGAGCACTGAGAGCCCTGAATGAGCAATCCGCAATACCCGACCCGACTGCCTTGCGGCAGTCGGGTTCTTGATTTGGCCCGCCCGCATGTCATGGGCATCCTCAATGTCACCCCCGATTCCTTTTCCGACGGCGGCCGTTACGACCGGCTGGACGATGCCCTGCGGCATGCCGAGCGCATGGTGCGGGAAGGCGCAACGCTCATCGACGTCGGCGGCGAGTCGACCCGTCCCGGTGCGCGCAGCGTTTCTCCGACGGAGGAGCTGGAGCGGGTCGCTCCGGTAGTCGAACGCATCGCCCGCGAGCTGGACGTCGTGATTTCGGTGGATACCTCCACGCCTGCGGTCATGCGCGAAACTGCGCGTCTCGGAGCGGGTCTGATCAACGACGTCCGTTCGCTGCAGCGCGACGGTGCGCTGGATGCTGCGGTGGATAGCGGCCTGGCGGTCTGCCTCATGCACATGCGTGGAGAACCGCAGACCATGCAGGATGCGCCTGCCTACCAGGATGTGGTGGCGGAAGTCGGCGCGTTCCTGCAGGAACGTGTGGATGCCTGCGTGGCGGCCGGAATCGACCGCGAGCGGCTGTTACTGGATCCGGGTTTCGGTTTTGCCAAGACACTGGAGCACAACCTGGTGCTGTTCAGGCATCTGCAGGCGCTCCATGACCTGGGCCTGCCGTTGTTGGTCGGCGTTTCGCGCAAGAGCATGATCGGCAAGGTACTGGGGCGGGAGGTGGACGAACGCCTCTACGGCAGTCTCGCGCTGGCGGCCCTGGCGCTGGCCAAGGGCGCACGGATAATTCGAGTGCATGACGTGGCGGCGACCGTCGACGTGATGCGAATGATCTCCGCCGTTGAAATGGCGGATTGAGCACGGAAGACAAAAGATGAGCAGAAAATACTTCGGGACTGACGGTATCCGTGGTCGTGTTGGCGAGTTTCCGATTACTCCGGACTTCGTTCTCAAGCTGGGCTGGGCGGTGGGCATGGCCTTCCGCCGGCAGGGCAACTGCCGGGTCCTGATCGGCAAGGACACGCGCAGCTCGGGTTACATGTTCGAGTCGGCGTTCGAGGCCGGGCTCTCCGCTTCCGGCGCCGACACCCTGTTGCTGGGGCCGATGCCTACCCCGGGCATCGCCTACCTGACGCGGACTTTCCACGCCGAGGCCGGGGTGGTGATCAGCGCTTCGCACAATCCCCACGACGACAACGGCATCAAGTTCTTCTCCGGGCAGGGGACCAAGCTGCCGGACGACGTCGAGCTGATGATCGAGGAACTGCTCGATGCGCCGATGACCGTGGTGGAGTCCGCCCGTCTCGGCAAGGTTTCGCGGATCAATGACGCGGCGGGGCGCTACATCGAATTCTGCAAGAGCAGCGTGCCGACCAGCACCGACTTCAACGGTCTCAAGGTCGTGCTCGACTGCGCCAACGGCGCTACCTACAAGATCGCTCCCAGCGTCTTCCGGGAACTGGGCGCGGAAGTGACGGTGCTGGCGGCCAGCCCGAATGGCCTGAATATCAACGACAAGTGCGGCTCCACTCACCTGGATGGCCTGCAGGCTGCGGTGGTCGAGCACCATGCCGACCTCGGCATCGCCTTCGACGGCGACGGCGACCGGGTGATGATGGTCGACCATACCGGTGCGGTCGTGGATGGCGACGAACTGCTTTTCCTCATCGCGCGCGACCTGCAGGAAAGCGGGCGGCTGCAAGGTGGTGTGGTCGGCACCCTGATGAGCAACCTCGGCCTGGAGCTGGCTTTGCAGGAACTGCATATCCCGTTCGTGCGGGCGAAGGTCGGCGATCGCTATGTGATGGCCGAACTGCTGGCTCGGAACTGGATGCTGGGAGGGGAGAATTCGGGGCATATCGTCTGCTGCCAGAACACCACGACGGGCGATGCCATCATCGCGGCGCTACAGGTGCTGATGGCGCTCAAGCATCGCGGCCAGACCCTGGCCGAGGCGCGCCAGGGGATTCGCAAGTGCCCCCAGGTGCTGATCAATGTGCGCTTCAAGGGCGAAAACGATCCGCTCGAGCACCCCTCGGTGAAGGAGGCCAGCGTCCGCGTCACCGAGCAAATGGGCGGGCGCGGTCGTGTCCTGCTGCGCAAATCCGGCACAGAGCCGTTGGTCCGGGTGATGGTCGAGGGCGACGAGGAAGCTAGCGTTCGTGCCCACGCCGAACAGCTGGCAAAAATTGTTTCTGAGGTATGTGCTTGATTTTGCTTGCCAGTCTGGAAACTGTTGAGTAACATCTGCGCCCACTTTGCCCCGCGAGGTACAGCATGCGTCGACCCTTGGTGGCCGGTAACTGGAAAATGCACGGTACGCATTCCAGTGTGGCCGAGTTGATCAAAGGCTTGCGTCAGCTGGCGTTGCCGAGCGGAGTCGATGTAGCTGTGATGCCGCCTTGCTTGTTCATCAGTCAGGTCATCCAGGGCCTGGCCGGCAAGGCGATCGATGTAGGTGCGCAGAACAGCGCCGTCGAGCCGATGCAAGGCGCGCTGACCGGTGAGACTGCTCCCAGTCAGTTGGCGGATGTCGGTTGTAGCATGGTCCTCGTGGGCCACTCGGAGCGTCGCCTGATTCTCGGCGAGAGTGACGAGGTTGTGAGTCGCAAGTTTGCTGCGGCTCAGTCGTGCGGCCTGGTGCCGGTGCTGTGTGTCGGGGAGACCCGGGCGGAGCGCGAGGCAGGCAAGACGCTGGAGGTTGTCGCAAGGCAGCTGGGTAGCGTGATCGACGAGTTGGGTGTTGGAGCTTTTGCTCGCGCAGTCGTGGCTTACGAGCCGGTCTGGGCGATCGGGACCGGGTTGACCGCGTCCCCCGCGCAAGCCCAGGAAGTGCACGCGGCGATCCGCGCGCAACTGGCAGCGGAAAATGCCGAGGTCGCAAAAGGTGTGCGACTCCTTTACGGCGGCAGTGTAAAGGCGGCAAGTGCAGCCGAGTTGTTCGGCATGCCGGATATCGATGGGGGGCTGGTAGGTGGAGCCTCCCTCAATGCGGATGAGTTCGGCGCGATCTGTCGTGCCGCGGGAAGCTGAAGATGCTGGAAAAGGTCGTAATTGTCGTGCATCTGCTGATGGCATTGGGTCTTGTTGGCCTGATCCTCGTTCAGCATGGCAAGGGTGCGGATGCAGGGGCTTCTTTCGGTGCAGGTGCTTCGGCAACTGTTTTCGGAAGCCAAGGTTCCGCTACCTTTTTGAGTCGGATTACTGGTATACTGGCAGCGGTTTTTTTCTTGACCAGCCTTGGCTTAGCGTACTTCGCTAAAGAAAAGTCTGATGCTCTGCAACACATCGGGCTGCCGGATCCGGCAGTTCTGGAGCAGAAGCAAGAGAAAGCACCGGCCGCTGACGATGTGCCGGTTCTTCAGGAGCAGTCCAAGTCTGCGGAAAGTGCAGGCGATGTACCGGCGGCTCCTGAACAGAAGTAAGAGAAAGGTTTCTGCCGAGGTGGTGGAATTGGTAGACACGCTACCTTGAGGTGGTAGTGGCCATAGGCTGTAGGGGTTCGAGTCCCCTCCTCGGTACCATATAAGCAAGCCCCGTCATGCGGGGTTTGTCTCCGCAAGGTTCGGTTGACCCACCAGGGTGTCGGTCGTATAATCTTGCACCAGCTTTGACGCGGGGTGGAGCAGTCTGGTAGCTCGTCGGGCTCATAACCCGAAGGTCGTTGGTTCAAATCCAGCCCCCGCAACCAGTTTTTCAGGGCCCCTTTTTAGGGGCTTTTTGTTAGCTGGACAGTCCATGCCACGGTTCCGAGTGGCAATTTAGGGATGGGCGTTTCGCCCATTTTTTGTTTCTACGACATACGCGAGGCGATCAGGTGTCGAGCAAGCTAGAACAGTTGCAGGCCTTGCTGGCCCCTGTGGTCGAGGCGCTCGGCTATGAGTGCTGGGGCGTCGAGTTCATTTCCCAGGGTCGTCATTCGGTGTTGCGCGTCTATATCGACCGCCCCGAAGGCATCCTCATCGATGACTGTGAAGCCGTCAGTCGGCAGGTCAGCGGTATTCTCGACGTCGAAGACCCGATCAGCGGCGAGTACACCCTGGAGGTGTCCTCTCCGGGCATGGATCGGCCGCTGTTCACCCTCGAACAGTTCGCCAAGCATGCCGGCGAGCAAGTGAAGATCAGGCTGCGTTCGCCCTATGAGGGGCGGCGTAACTACCAAGGCATTCTCCGTGGTGTGGAGGAGCAGGATGTGGTGGTCCTGGTGGACGATCACGAGTACCTGCTGCCGATCGATTCGATCGACAAGGCCAACATCATTCCCCGTTTTGATTGAGACGCGAATCCGCGGATCCAATGGATTGAAAGGCGAGGCGTACAATGAGCAAAGAAGTACTGCTGGTTGTTGAGTCGGTATCCAACGAAAAGGGCGTACCGGCCGGCGTGATTTTCGAGGCGCTGGAGCTGGCTCTGGCGACCGCCACCAAGAAACGTTTCGAGGACGAGGTCGACCTGCGCGTCGAGATCAATCGTCATAACGGCAGCTACGAGACTTTCCGTCGTTGGCACGTCGTCGCCGACGAGGACTACCAGGACCCCGCCACCGAGATCACCGTCGAGGACGTCCAGGAGCAGAAGCCGGGCGCGAAGGTCGGCGAGGTCATCGAAGAAAAGATCGAATCCATCGAGTTCGGCCGCATCGCTGCGCAGACTGCCAAGCAGGTCATCGTGCAGAAGGTCCGCGAGGCCGAGCGCGCCCAGGTGGTCGATGCCTACCGCGAGAAGGTCGGCGAGATCATTTCCGGTACCGTGAAGAAGGTCACCCGCGACAACGTCATCGTCGATCTCGGCAACAACGCCGAGGCGCTGCTGGCCCGCGACCAGATCATTCCGCGCGAGACCTTCCGCGTTGGCACCCGCGTGCGTGCCCTGCTGAAGGAGATCCGTACCGAGAACCGCGGTCCTCAGCTGGTCCTGTCGCGTACCGCGCCGGAAATGCTGATCGAGCTGTTCCGCATCGAAGTACCGGAAATCGCCGAGCAGTTGATCGACGTGATGGCCGCCGCCCGTGACCCGGGCTCGCGCGCCAAGATCGCCGTTCGTTCCAAGGACAAGCGCATCGACCCGCAGGGCGCCTGCATCGGCATGCGCGGTTCGCGCGTCCAGGCGGTATCCGGCGAGATCGGTGGAGAGCGGGTGGACATCGTCCTGTGGGACGACAACCCGGCGCAATTCGTGATCAACGCCATGGCTCCGGCCGAGGTGGCGGCGATCATCGTCGACGAGGATACCCATACCATGGATATCGCCGTCGCCGAGGACAATCTGGCGCAGGCTATCGGCCGCAGTGGCCAGAACGTCCGTCTGGCCAGCCAGTTGACCGGCTGGACCCTGAATGTGATGACCGAGGCGGATATCCAGGCCAAGCAACAGGCCGAGACCGGGGATATCCTGCAGCGCTTCGTCGACGAGCTGGATGTCGACGAGGAACTGGCCCAGGTACTGGTGGAAGAGGGCTTCACGACTCTTGAGGAAATCGCCTACGTACCGATGGAAGAGATGCTCAGCATCGATGGCTTCGACGAAGACATCGTCAACGAGCTGCGCTCCCGTGCCAAGGATCGCCTGCTGACCAAGGCCATTGCGACCGAAGAGAAGCTCGCCGACGCACAACCGGCAGAAGACCTGCTCAGCCTCGATGGCATGAGCAAGGAGCTGGCCCTGGACCTGGCGCTGCGTGGCGTAACCACCCGTGAAGATCTGGCCGAGCAATCGATCGACGATCTGCTCGACATCGACGGCATGGACGAAGAGCGTGCCGGCAAGTTGATCATGGCCGCCCGGGCCCATTGGTTCGAGTAAGCAGTCGCGGCCTGAGGAGAGAAGTGCATGACGCAAGTCACGGTGAAAGAACTGGCCCAGGTGGTCGACACACCGGTGGAGCGCCTGCTGCTGCAGATGCGTGACGCAGGTCTGCCGCACACCAGTGCCGAACAAGTTGTAACGGATAGCGAGAAGCAAGCCCTGCTGACCCACCTGAAAGGCAGCCATGGCGATCGCGCCAGCGAGCCGCGCAAGATCACCCTGCAACGCAAGACCACTACCACGCTGAAAGTGGGTGGCAGCAAGACGGTGAGCGTCGAAGTTCGCAAGAAGAAAACCTATGTCAAGCGCAGCCCCGACGAGATCGAGGCCGAGCGCCAGCGCGAACTCGAGGAGCAGCGCGCGGCGGAAGAGGCGGAGCGTCTGAAGGCCGAAGAGGCCGCTGCCCGCCAGCGTGCCGAAGAGGAAGCGCGCAAGGCCGAGGAAGCTGCGCGTGCCAAGGCTGCCCAGGAAGCAGCGGCTACTGCCGGTGCCGAGCCTGCCGTGGTGGCGGATGTCGCGGCTGCCGAACCGGTGGCCAAGCCTGCCGCCGTGGAAGAACGCAAGAAGGAAGAGCCGCGCCGCGCGCCCAAGCGTGACGAGGACGATGACCGCCGCGACCGCAAGCACACCCAGCACCGTCCCTCGGTCAAGGAGAAGGAAAAGGTTCCTGCTCCGCGCGTGGCTCCACGCAGCACCGACGAGGAAAGCGATGGTTACCGTCGCGGCGGTCGTGGTGGCAAGTCGAAGCTGAAGAAGCGCAACCAGCACGGGTTCCAGAACCCGACAGGACCGATCGTGCGTGAAGTGAACATCGGTGAGACCATCACCGTAGCCGAGTTGGCCGCCCAGATGTCGGTCAAGGGCGCCGAAGTCGTCAAGTTCATGTTCAAGATGGGCTCCCCGGTGACCATCAACCAGGTCCTGGACCAGGAGACCGCCCAACTGGTCGCCGAAGAGCTGGGCCACAAGGTCAAGCTGGTCAGCGAGAACGCGCTGGAAGAACAACTGGCCGAGTCCCTGAAGTTCGAAGGCGAGGCGGTCACCCGCGCGCCGGTCGTCACCGTCATGGGCCACGTCGACCACGGCAAGACCTCGCTGCTCGACTACATCCGTCGCGCCAAGGTCGCCGCGGGCGAGGCCGGTGGCATCACCCAGCATATCGGTGCCTACCACGTCGAAACCGAGCGTGGCATGGTGACCTTCCTGGATACCCCCGGCCACGCCGCGTTCACCGCGATGCGTGCCCGTGGCGCCCAGGCGACCGATATCGTGATCCTGGTGGTCGCGGCCGACGACGGCGTCATGCCGCAGACCCAGGAAGCCGTGCAGCACGCGAAAGCGGCGGGCGTGCCGATCGTGGTCGCGGTGAACAAGATCGACAAGCCCGAGGCCAACCCGGACAACATCAAGAACGGCCTGGCCGCTCTCGACGTGATCCCGGAAGAGTGGGGCGGCGACGCTCCCTTCGTCCCGGTTTCGGCGAAGCTCGGTACTGGCGTCGATGAACTGCTCGAAGCGGTCCTGCTGCAGGCGGAAGTGCTCGAACTGAAAGCCACTCCGTCGGCCCCGGGCCGTGGCGTGGTGGTCGAGTCGCGCCTGGACAAGGGACGCGGCCCGGTGGCCACCGTGCTGGTCCAGGACGGTACCCTGCGCCAGGGCGACATGGTGCTGGTCGGCATCAACTACGGTCGTGTCCGCGCCATGCTCGACGAGAACGGCAAGCCGATCAAGGAAGCCGGCCCGTCGATCCCGGTCGAGATCCTCGGCCTGGACGGTACGCCGGATGCCGGTGACGAGATGACCGTGGTCGCCGACGAGAAGAAGGCCCGCGAAGTCGCCCTGTTCCGTCAAGGCAAGTTCCGTGAGGTGAAACTGGCGCGTGCCCATGCCGGCAAGCTGGAAAACATCTTCGAGAACATGGGCCAGGAAGAGAAGAAGACCCTGAACATCGTCCTCAAGGCCGATGTGCGCGGTTCGCTCGAGGCTCTGCAAGGCTCGCTCAGCGGCCTGGGCAACGACGAAGTGCAGGTCCGCGTGGTCGGTGGCGGCGTCGGTGGCATCACCGAGTCCGACGCCAACCTGGCGCTGGCTTCCAACGCGGTGCTGTTCGGCTTCAACGTGCGCGCCGACGCCGGCGCGCGCAAGATCGTCGAAGCCGAAGGTCTGGATATGCGTTACTACAACGTGATCTACGACATCATCGAGGACGTCAAGAAGGCCCTGACCGGCATGCTCGGCAGCGATCTGCGGGAGAACATCCTGGGCATCGCCGAGGTGCGCGACGTGTTCCGCTCGCCGAAGTTCGGCGCGATCGCCGGCTGCATGGTCACCGAGGGCATGGTGCACCGCAACCGTCCGATCCGCGTACTGCGCGACGACGTGGTCATCTTCGAAGGCGAGCTGGAGTCTCTCCGTCGCTTCAAGGACGACGTCGCCGAAGTGCGTGCCGGCATGGAGTGCGGCATCGGCGTGAAGAGCTACAACGACGTCAAGGTCGGCGACAAGATCGAAGTGTTCGAGAAGGTCGAAGTCGCACGCAGCCTTTGATGGCGAGTGCGTAACCACAGCGCCCGGGCCGGCTTCCAGCTGTCCCGGGCGTTTGTCGCTTTTTTTTCCAGTGGCCGGGTGTCGCTGGAGGCAGGTTGAAAAATGGCAAAAGACTACAGCCGTACCCAGCGTATCGGCGATCAGATGCAACGCGAACTGGCTCAACTGATCCAGCGCGAGATCAAGGACCCGCGCCTGGGCCTGGTCACCATCACCGGTGTCGAGGTCAGCCGCGACGTGGCGCACGCCAAGGTGTTCATCACCGTCATGGGCCAGGACGATGCCGGCAAGATCGCCCTGAACATGGAAATCCTCAACGACGCCGCCGGCTACCTGCGCATGTTGCTGGGCAAGTCGATGAAGCTGCGCAGCGTGCCGCAACTGCATTTCCACTACGACGAAAGCATCCGCCGCGGCGCCGAGCTGTCCGCGCTGATCGAACGTGCGGTGGCCGAAGACGGCCGCCGC
Organism: Pseudomonas sp. HMSC067G02; assembly: GCF_001813485.1. Lineage (NCBI taxonomy): Bacteria > Pseudomonadati > Pseudomonadota > Gammaproteobacteria > Pseudomonadales > Pseudomonadaceae > Pseudomonas > Pseudomonas sp. HMSC067G02. The sequence continues at coordinate 57,189 of NZ_KV812664.1, read as the reverse complement.
CACGGCGACGAGACCGAGGACTGAGCGTGGCCCAGGTGAAGCGTATCCGCCGCTCCATCAGCGGCATCCTGGTGCTCGACAAGCCTCGCGGCATGAGTTCCAACCAGGCACTGCAGAAAGTCCGCTGGCTGCTCAATGCCGAGAAGGCCGGCCACACCGGCAGCCTCGACCCGCTGGCCACCGGGGTGCTGCCGCTGTGCTTCGGCGAGGCGACCAAGTTCTCCCAGTATCTTCTCGATGCCGACAAGGGTTACGAGACGGTGATGCGCATGGGCATCACCACCACCACCGGCGACGCCGAGGGCGAACTGCTCGCCGAGCGGGACGTGACCGTCGGTCGGGACGATCTCGAACAGGCCCTGCCGCGCTTCCGTGGCGACATAGAGCAGGTACCGCCGATGTACTCGGCGCTGAAGAAAGACGGACAGCCGCTGTACAAGCTCGCCCGTGCAGGAGAGGTAGTGGAGCGCGAGGCGCGTTCTGTTACTATTACGCGCCTGGATTTGCTCTCCTTCGAGCCGCCCTGTGCGACCCTGGCCGTTTCCTGCAGCAAAGGCACCTACGTGCGTACGCTGGTGGAAGATCTTGGCCAGGTCCTGGGCTGCGGCGCGCACGTCGCGGCACTGCGGCGGACCCAGGCCGGGCCGTTCGCCCTGGCCCAGGCGATCACCCTCGAGACGCTCGAACGCGTGCATGCCGAAGGTGGTCCGGAAGCGCTGGACCAATTCCTGATGCCGGAAGACAGCGGCCTGTTGCATTGGCCGGTGTTGCAGTTGTCCGAGCACAGTGCGTACTACTGGCTGCACGGGCAGCCGGTGCGGGCCCCGGAAGCGCCGAAGTTCGGCTGGTTGCGGGTGCAGGATCACACAGGTCGTTTCATCGGTATCGGTGAAGTGACCGACGACGGGCGTATCGCCCCGCGTCGACTGATTCGGTCATAAGACCGATACGAGGGTGGCTGTCAGCAGGCACGGTCATTCCTCCTTTTAAAACACGGGAAGCGATTCCCGGCCTGTTCACTCAGAGGAAGCCCATCATGGCACTGAGCGTTGAAGAAAAAGCGCAGATCGTTAACGAATACAAGCAAGCTGAAGGCGACACCGGGTCCCCGGAAGTGCAGGTAGCCCTGCTGTCCGCCAACATCAACAAGCTGCAGGATCACTTCAAGGCCAACGGCAAGGATCACCATTCCCGCCGTGGTCTGATCCGTATGGTTAACCAGCGCCGTAAGCTGCTGGACTACCTGAAGGGCAAAGACGTGTCTCGCTACACTGCCCTGATCGGCCGTCTGGGTCTGCGTCGCTAAGCGACGCCGGTCGGCAGCTTGAAGCAAGGAGCTGGAAGTCTGGCGTCGATACCCGCACACGAGGCGGGTATCGGCGTCGGGCTTCCAGCTTCGCGCTTTCTAGGAATCGATTCGGGTCCGACTCCCGGCATTCCACCGATTTCCCCCAAGGCAACATAGAAGGTAAAGACACCGTGAACCCGGTAACCAAGCAATTCCAGTTCGGTCAGTCGACCGTCACTCTCGAGACCGGCCGTATCGCTCGCCAGGCCACCGGCGCCGTACTGGTCACCATGGACGACGTCAGCGTGCTGGTCACCGTGGTCGGCGCCAAGTCGCCGGCCGAAGGCCGCGACTTCTTCCCGCTGTCCGTGCACTACCAGGAAAAGACCTACGCCGCAGGCCGTATCCCCGGCGGTTTCTTCAAGCGTGAAGGACGTCCTTCCGAGAAGGAAACCCTGACCTCGCGCCTGATCGACCGTCCGATCCGTCCGCTGTTCCCCGAAGGTTTCATGAATGAAGTGCAGGTCGTCTGCACCGTCGTTTCCACCAACAAGAAGTCCGATCCGGACATCGCCGCGATGATCGGTACCTCCGCCGCCCTGGCGATCTCCGGCATTCCGTTCGCCGGCCCGATCGGCGCCGCCCGCGTCGGTTTCCATCCGGAAATCGGCTACATCCTCAACCCCACCTACGAGCAACTGCAGAGTTCCAGCCTCGACATGGTCGTGGCCGGTACCGAAGACGCCGTGCTGATGGTGGAGTCCGAGGCCGACGAACTGACCGAAGACCAGATGCTCGGTGCCGTGCTGTTCGCCCACGACGAGTTCCAGGCGGTGATCCGTGCCGTCAAGGAGCTGGCCGCCGAAGCTGGCAAGCCGGCCTGGGACTGGAAAGCCCCGGCGGAAAACACCGTGCTGGTCAACGCCATCAAGGCAGAGCTGGGCGAAGCGATCTCCCAGGCCTATACCATCACCATCAAGCAGGACCGCTACAACCGTCTGGGCGAGCTGCGCGACCAGGCCGTGGCCCTGTTCGCCGGCGAGGAAGAGGGCAAGTTCCCGGCTTCCGAGGTCAAGGACGTATTCGGCCTGCTGGAATACCGCACCGTTCGCGAGAACATCGTCAACGGCAAGCCGCGTATCGACGGTCGTGACACCCGTACCGTGCGTCCGCTGCGCATCGAAGTCGGCGTGCTCGGCAAGACCCACGGTTCCGCGCTGTTCACCCGTGGCGAAACCCAGGCCCTGGTCGTCGCGACCCTCGGCACCGCGCGCGATGCCCAGTTGCTGGATACCCTGGAAGGCGAGCGCAAGGACGCCTTCATGCTGCACTACAACTTCCCGCCCTTCTCGGTAGGCGAGTGCGGCCGCATGGGCAGCCCGGGTCGTCGTGAAATCGGCCATGGCCGTCTGGCCCGTCGTGGCGTCGCTGCCATGCTGCCGACCCAGGACGAGTTCCCCTACACCATTCGCGTGGTTTCCGAGATCACCGAGTCCAACGGTTCCAGCTCGATGGCCTCCGTGTGCGGCGCCTCCCTGGCGCTGATGGATGCCGGTGTGCCGGTCAAGGCGCCGGTCGCCGGTATCGCCATGGGCCTGGTCAAGGAAGGCGAGAAGTTCGCCGTCCTGACCGACATCCTCGGTGATGAAGACCACCTGGGCGACATGGACTTCAAGGTTGCCGGTACCGACAAGGGCGTCACCGCCCTGCAGATGGACATCAAGATCAACGGTATCACCGAAGAGATCATGGAGATCGCCCTGGGCCAGGCCCTGGAAGCTCGCCTGAACATCCTCGGCCAGATGAACCAGGTCATCGCCAAGCCGCGCGCCGAGCTGTCCGAGAACGCCCCGACCATGCTGCAGATGAAGATCGACTCGGACAAGATCCGCGACGTCATCGGCAAGGGCGGCGCGACCATCCGTGGTATCTGCGAAGAGACCAAGGCCTCGATCGACATCGAGGACGATGGCAGCGTGAAGATCTACGGCGAAACCAAGGAAGCCGCCGAGGCCGCCAAGCTGCGCGTCCTGGCGATCACCGCGGAAGCCGAGATCGGCAAGATCTATGTCGGCAAGGTGGAGCGCATCGTCGACTTCGGGGCCTTCGTCAACATCCTGCCGGGCAAGGACGGCCTGGTGCACATCTCGCAGATCAGCGACAAGCGCATCGACAAGGTCACCGACGTGCTGCAGGAAGGCCAGGAAGTGAAGGTCCTGGTGCTCGACGTGGACAACCGTGGCCGCATCAAGCTGTCGATCAAGGACGTGGCTGCCGCCGAAGCTTCCGGCGTGTAAGTCGAGTCGTGATCGATGAAAACAGGGCCCTCGGGCCCTGTTTTCGTTTCCGCGACACGCTTCTCGGCGAAGGGGGCGAATCCTTGCATTTTGCAAGCCCTGTCATCGCCAATTCGGCATTCTGCAACCGTCTCGCTTCCAGCCTATTTTTTAACTTATTGTTTTTAAAGGATTTTATTTTAGAGAAAAACTGGCACAGCGCTTGCGATATCTACTATGCAACTGACGCCAGGAATGGCTGCAGTTTTTCGAAATCCATAGGAGAAACCGCAATGAAATTCAGCAAACTCGCTATTGCCGCTGCTACTGCCACTGCTCTGAGCTTCTCGATGGCCAATGCGTTCGCTGCCCAGCCCATCAGCCTGGCGGCCAACGACACTATGCAGAAAACCGAAGAAGCGGTTTCCGATACCTGGATCACCAGCAAGGTGAAATCCAGCCTGATCGCCAACAAGAATGTCAGTGGCGTCGATATCAAGGTCGAGACCAACAAAGGTGTGGTTTCCCTTTCCGGCAACGTGAAGAGCGATGCCGAGCGTGACCTGGCGATCGAGACCGCCAAGGGCATCAAGGGCGTGAAAGCCGTTTCCGCCGATGGCCTGAAATCGGTCGAGTAAGCGCCCGGGCCGAACGACCCCTTTTCCCTCGTCACCAGGAGGAAGACCGATGAATTCCGATGTGATCAAAGGTAAGTGGAAGCAACTCACCGGCAAGATCAAGGAGCGTTGGGGCGATCTGACCGACGACGATCTCCAGGCTGCCGACGGACATGCCGAATACCTGGTCGGCAAGCTGCAGGAACGCTATGGCTGGTCCAAGGAAAGGGCTGAACAGGAAGTTCGCGACTTCAGCGATCGCCTGTGAACAGGTAGAAAGAAGCCCCGCCGGGATTGCCCGGCGGGGCTTTTTCATGGGCGCTGGATTCAGTCGCCGCGCCGGCTCTGGATGGCGCTGAGGCGGTTGCCCTCGAAACGGACGAAATACAGCATGCCGTTCCATGGCCCATAGATCCATTCCTGGACCTCGACCTCGTAGCGCTTGCCCCATTCCCCGACGACCTCGCGATAACCCAGGCTGTCGCGGCTGCGTGGCTCGCCGCAGCGCGCAAGAACGTCGGCGCTGCTGTCGCCGGTGCTGACCAGGCGGCTGCCGCAACGCAGCGAATCGGCCTGCGCATGTGCCAATGGCAGCAGGGACAGCAGCGCCACCAGGCCGGTACGCGGAAGCGAGCGATTCAACGCTTGAACTCGATGCGTTTCAGCTTGTTGGCTTCGAAGGTCAGGATGTAGGTCACGCCGTTGCGCGGGCCGTACACCCACTCCTCGACCTTGAATTCCCGCCGATCGTAGCTGCCCAGGGTATAGCCGACGTCGTCGCGGTGATCCGGATCGCCGCACTTTTGCTGTACTTCGAAGGCCCGGTCGCCGACGCTGACCAGCGCACTGCCGCAACGCATGGTGTCGGCCTGCGCGCTCGCGCAGGCAAGGTAGAGCAGGGGGGCCGCGAGGGCGGCGAATCGCTTGTGCAAGGTATCACTCGCTATCCAGGTGCAATTGGGTGTCGACATTACCCTTGTCTTCGCCTTCGGCGAAACTGACGTCGATCAAGTAGATGCGATCGTCCGGCAACTGGCCTTTCTCCACCAGGTAATCCTTGATCCGGGTGGCCCGGGCCTGGCCGATCTGGCGCAGCAGCACCTGGCTCTTGGCCCAGGAAGCGATCACCGCTTCGCGCATCTTCGCGGTGCGTTCGTCGCTGTCCAGTTCCTTCCACTCGGCCGGTGGCTGCTGCTTCAGGCGGGTCCGGTAGATGCCTTCGAGCAGCGGCGCCTGCATGTTCTCCGGTACCTCGAGTTGCTTGGCGTCGCTCGGGACCTTGTCGCCGCGACGCTGGAGCATGCGGTAGTAGGTGTTCTGGTATTCCAGTTCGAGACGCTTGGCGCCGATCGAGGGACCGTCAGCCGCGGCGGAGGCCACGCCTTCCACTTCCAGGCGCAGCGCCGGCCGCTCCTTGAGCGCATCGGCGAGCTTGTCGAGGTTGGCCTGGGCTTCCGGCGTCAGCTCGTCGCTGCCCGCGGCGAAGGGTACCGTGCCGAGATCCTCGTTGCCGCCGGCGGCGAGGCCGGCGATGAACTTGAACGGCGCCTGCACGGCGCGCAGGACCAGGTTGCGCAGGGTCTGCCAGACGATCGGCATGACGCTGAACTCCGGGTTGTTCAGATCGCCGGCCACCGGCAACTGGATATCGATGTTGCCCTTGGTGTCCTTGAGCAGGGCTACCGCCAGCTTCACCGGCAGGTCCACGGCATCCGGGCTGTCGACCTTCTCGCCGAGTTGCAGGCCTTCCAGCAGGACCTTGTTTTCCGCCTTCAGTTGGCTGCGTTCGATCTGGTAGTGCAGGTCCAGGTTGAGTCGCCCCTTACGGATGCGGTAGCCGGCGAACTTGCCGGAATAGGGCGTCAGGGTGGTCAGCTCGACGCGCTTGAAGCTGGTGGTGATGTCGAGTTTCTTCAGCGGGTCGAATGGGTCCAGTTCGCCGGCGATGGTCACCGGTGCGTACTTGTCTACCTTGCCCTTGATGTCCACCTTGGCCGGCTGCGAGTTGCGCGTGTCGAGGGTGCCGACTTCGCCGCTGAGCTGCTGGATGGCGGTACCGAACGGCGGCATCAGGGTCAGGTCGGCGAAGTTCGCCGAGCCGTTGTTGATCCGTACGCCGCCGATGTGGATGCCCAGCGGCTTGCTCGCCGGCGCGTTCTTGCTTTCGGCGGCGGCCTTGCCGGACGAACTACCCGGTTGCGGGATGATCAGCTCGCTGACGTTGGTGCTGCGATCTTCGTTGATGATGAAGCGGGCGTAGGGCTCCTCGAAGGACACGCTCTGGATCGACAGGCTGTCCTCGTGCCGATAGGCGAGGCCGTTGAGGGTCAGCTTGGTCCATTTGACGAAGTCGCGGTCCTTGATGGTATCCAGGGTATGCAACTGGCTGACTTCGGCGCTGCCGTCGACGCTGAAGGCCAGCGGCTCGACGCTCTTCAGGTCGACCGCCAGCTCGCTGCCAAGGAAGCCGCTGCGCAGTTCCAGGCGGATGAACGGCGAGATGTAGGCCTGGGCCACGCGCAGGTCGATGTCGCGGGTACTGACCTTGAGCTTGGCGCTGACCGGGTCGAGCACCACCTGGCCGCTGGCCTGGACCTGGCCGCGGTTGCCGAGGCCGGTCTTGAGCTTGAGGTCGAAGGGGGTCTTGCCGAGGCTGTCGACGTTCTGCAGGTCGAGGTCCAGCGGGCCGACTTCCAGCGGGACCTCGGTGGCCGGCTGGCGATCCACCAGGTGCGCCTTGTAGCCGCGCAGCTGGGCGTCGCGCAGGACGATGTGCCAGGGCTTGGCGGGCGTCTCCGCGGCGGCTTTCGTACTTTCCGGCGGAGGCGTCTTTGCAGTGTCGGCGAGCTGTTGCGGAGAGTCGCTGGCCGCCTTGTCGATTTCCGCAGTCTTGGCCGTTTCCTGCCCGGTTGCCTTGCCGGTCTTCGGAGCCTTGTTCGTCTCTTGCTTGGCTACCTTGTCGGCAGTGCCTTCCGCGACCTTGGCGGACTCTTTGTCGTCCGTTGCCCTTTCCGTCTCGGCGACGCTGGCGTCCTTCTCCGCAGGCCTGTCCTTGCCCGCGTCGCCCGAGGCTATCGCGGCTGCCTTGGCGGCACCGTCGGTTGCCGGTTCGCGGGTGGTCTGCGCCGCGTCGGCCGGGGCAGCGGCGGGATCGGTGTTTTCCGCCGGCTTGGGCGCAGGCGCCTTGCGTGGCGGCGGAGTGAAGTCGGCGAACAGTTTCTGCCAGTCGAGCTGGCCGTCCTTCTCGCGCGCGGCCCAGGCTTCCAGGCCCTGGCTACGGACTTCGCCGAGCACCACTTCCTGCTTGGCCAGGTCCAGGGTGGTAGCGGCCACGTCGAGGCTGGCGAGCTTGGCCAGCGGCTTGCCCTGGGGCGAATTGATGCTGAAGTCGGCGAGTTTCAGCGCGGCCTTGTCGAGCAGCAGCTGGGTGTCCTTGGACAGGTCCAGGCGATAGTCGCTGGAGAGGCTGACCACGCCGTTCTCCAGCACCAGCGGGGCATTGTCGCGGACATAGGGCCACCAGGCCTTGAGCTGGATATCCTTGACGCTCAGGTGGCCCCTGGACGTGATCGGCACCAGGGTCAGGTCGCCTTCCCAGTCGAGGCGGCCGCCGTTCGGGCCGGTGGCGACCAGGGTCATCTTCGCGCCGTCGTCGGGCAGGGTGCTGAGGTTGTGCAGCTCGAAGCCCAGCGGATCGAAGCTGAAGTCCACCGGCTCGCTCGGTCGCAGGTCCTGGAAGTGCAGGCTGCCCTCGGCCAGTTGGATGCGGTCGATGCGCAGCGGGAACGGATCGCTCGGCTGTTCAGGCTCGGGCGATTCGCTCGGCGGGATCCTGAACAGGCTGGCCAGGTTGAGCTGGCCCTTCTCGTCGAACAGCAGTTCGGTATGCGGACCTTCCAGCTCGACGTCGGCCAGGTGCAGCTGGCGTTTCCACAGGCTGTCCAGCTGCAGGTTGGCGTACAGCCGGCGGAAGGCGAGCTGGGGGTTCTTCTCCTCGCCCAGGCGCAGACCCCAGAGGGTCAATTCCAGGCTGAAGGGGTTGAATTCGATACGTTCGAGACGTGCGGGGACGGTGGCGTATTGCGCCAGTTGCTGGTTGGCGACGCGCAGCCCGATGCCGGGTATGAGCAGGAAGCCCAGCAGGCAATAGACGAGGAAGGTGATCAGCAGGGCGCTGACAGCGCGTTTCAGTCCTTTGGGCATGGCTCTCTTTCGTTTTCCGTTCTAAGCGGTGCGTTGGAGTATGGCACGGCCTCAAGGTTCCGACCGTGATTCGCGCCGTTTCAGAGCCTTTGGACGGGTATTCTTGCTGTCACGGCACGAAAGTTCAGTGACTCACCGGCGGCAGCCCCATGCGCCGGCAGGCTCTATGCATCGAAGCGTTGCGCACCGCCCAGCGCAGCAAGGGTACGCTGCGCCTGACGCTGCCTCGGATCAGGCGGCGTTGCAGCGGACTGAACGGGAGGTCGAGCATCGATCCGGCCCATTCCGGCAACAGCTCGGCGCCTGCGCGCAGCATCAGCGCGCCGAACGGCCTGGCCAGGGTGCTGGGCGCTGGTGCGTTGAAGAGAATCCGCACCACTTCGCGGGTGCGTTCGTCGCAACGCAGGCGTGGACGCATCGCCTCCAGGTAGGCGGCGATCTGCTGGCGGTCGCGCGGTACCGCGCGGGCGCCGAGGCGTTCGGCGACCAGGGCGATTTCCGAGTAGTAACGGTCCTGCTCGCTGCCCGGCAGGTCGGGATTGAGATAGCGCAGGTAGGACTTGAGAAAGCTGCTGACCTCGGCGACATGCACCCAGGTCAGCAGGTCCGGGTCGCTGGCGGAGTAGGGCGTGCCGTCGGGCAACTGGCCAATGACGCTTTCGTGGATGCGCCGGACCCGCTCGATCAGTCGCTCGGCATCGGCCAACGGGCCGTAGGTGGTGGCCGAGATGAACTGACCGGTACGACGCAGGCGCCCGAGCAGGTCGTCGCGGAAATTGGAGTGGTCCCACACCCCCGCCAGGGCCAGCGGATGGAGCATCTGCAGGAGCAGCGCGCCGATGCCGCCGATCATCATGCTGCTGAAGTCGCCGTGGACCTTCCAGCAGGCGGCGTCGGGGCCGAACAGGCCCGGATCGCCTTTCGGCGATTCGAAGTCGACACCGCCGACGGCGAGCCCGGTAAGGCTCAGCACCTGGCTTTCAATATGGCGACGGACGCTTTCCATGGGGGGCTCGCTACGACGGGGCAGGCACGAGCTTAACCCAGGCGCCGGAGCGACTGGAACCGTCCCGCGCCGCAGGGCGGCGGGACGGTTGCGCGGGTCAGCGGTTGAGGCGATTGTCGATCAACCCCTGCACCACTCCCGGATCGGCCAGGGTCGAGGTATCGCCGAGACTGTCCAGCTCGTTGCAGGCGATCTTGCGCAGGATACGCCGCATGATCTTGCCGGAGCGGGTCTTCGGCAGGCTGGGCGCCCATTGCAGGTGATCCGGCTTGGCGAAGCTGCCGATCTCCTTGCCGACCAGGGCCAGCAATTCCTGTTGCAGCGCCTCGCTGGGCTGACTGCCGGCCATCAGGGTGACGAACGCGTAGATGGCCTGGCCCTTCACGTCATGCGGGCAGCCGACCACCGCCGCCTCGGCCACCGCATCGTGCAGGACCAGCGCGCTCTCGACCTCGGCGGTGCCGATCCGGTGTCCGGAGACATTGATCACGTCGTCGACCCGGCCGGTGATCCAGTAGTAGCCGTCCTCGTCGCGGCGCGCGCCGTCGCCGCTGAAGTAATACCCGGGGTAGGGCTTGAAGTAGGTGTCGATCATCCGCTGGTGGTCGCCGTAGACGCTGCGGATCTGACTCGGCCAACTGGCCTTGATCGCCAGTACGCCGCTGCCCGCGCCGTCGATTTCCTTGCCTTTCTCGTCGAGCAGCACGGGTTGCACGCCGAAGAACGGGCGGGTCGCCGAGCCTGGCTTCAGCGCAGTGGCGCCGGGCAACGGGGTGATCAGGATGCTGCCGGTCTCGGTCTGCCACCAGGTGTCGACGATGGGGCAGCGCTTCTCGCCGACCACCTGGTAGTACCACTCCCAGGCCTCGGGGTTGATCGGCTCGCCCACCGAGCCGAGCAGGCGCAGGCTGCTGCGCGAGGTCTGGCGGACCGGGGCGTCGCCTTCGCGCATCAGCGCGCGGATCGCGGTCGGCGCGGTGTAGAAGATATTCACCTGGTGCTTGTCGATCACCTGCCAGAAGCGCGAGGCGTCCGGGTAGTTGGGCACGCCCTCGAACATCAGGGTGGTGGCGCCGTTGGCCAGCGGGCCGTAGACGATATAGCTGTGTCCGGTGACCCAGCCGACGTCGGCGGTGCACCAGTAGACGTCGCCATCGTGGTAGTCGAACACGTACTTGTGGGTCATCGCCGCGCCGAGCAGGTAGCCCCCGGTGGTGTGCAATACGCCCTTCGGCTTGCCGGTGCTGCCGGAGGTATAGAGGATGAACAGCGGGTCCTCGGCGTCCATCGCTTCCGCCGGGCAGTCGGCTGAGGCCGCGTGGAGCGCCTCGTGGTACCAGATGTCGCGGCCTTCGACCCAGGGTATGTCGCCCTGGGTGCGCTCGACCACCACCACGGTGGAGACGGCTGGGCAGTCCTTCAGCGCCTTTTCCACATTCTGCTTCAGCGGGATGTACTTGCCGCCGCGCACGCCCTCGTCGGCGGTGATCACGGTGCGGCAGTCGGCATCGAGGATGCGGTCGCGCAGCGAGTCCGGCGAGAAGCCGCCGAACACCACCGAGTGCACCGCCCCGATGCGGGCGCAGGCGAGCATGGCGTAGGCGGCCTCGGGAATCATCGGCATGTAGATGCAGACCCGGTCGCCCTTTTCCACGCCGCGGCTCTTCAGCACGTTAGCCAGGCGGCAGACGTTGTGGTGCAGCTTGCGGTAGGTGATGTGCGCGGATTCGCTGGGGTTGTCGCCTTCCCAGACGATCGCGATCTGTTCGCCGCGGCGTTCCAGGTGGCGGTCGATGCAGTTGTAGGCGACGTTCAACTGGCCGCCCTTGAACCAGGTGGCCTGGCCTTTCCTCAGGTCGCCGTGGTGGACGCTGTGCCAGGGCTTGAACCAATCGAGGAAGGCCTTGGCCTGCTCGCCCCAGAACTCGTCGGGGTTCTCGACGGATTGGCGGTACAGGCGCTGGTAGTCGTCGTCGTTCAGGTAGGCACGCTGGCGGACGGCGTCCGGCACCGGGTGGACGCTGATCTCGAACATGGCGGTTTCCTTTGTTTTTCTGCTCCGCAAGGTGTCGAGAGACCGCACGCGGCCCCTCTTCAGGTTCGACCAAGGGTGGGCCAGGCGAGTGCCATGTTCAAGTGCCAAAGGCGCGAGCGGGGAAGGCGCCGGGGTCAATCGCAGGGCGGAATGAAAAAGCCCGGCCTAGGGCCGGGCTTTGGGGAGAGGCGGATCAGCCGCGATGGCGGCCGCGGAAGAAGTCGATCAGGCCTTGGGTCGAGGCGTCCTCGGCCGGGGTTTCCTCGCTGCCGACCAGGCGCGAATAGACACCCTTGCCGAGTTCCTTGCCAAGCTCCACGCCCCATTGGTCGAAGGCGTTGATGCCCCAGAGGATGCTCTGTACGTAGACCTTGTGCTCGTACATGGCGATCAGCGCGCCGAGGCGGCGGGCGCTGATGCGCTCGACCACCAGGGTGTTGCTCGGTCGGTTGCCCGGGATCACCTTGTGCGGCGCCAGGCGCTGCACTTCGGCTTCCGGCAGGCCCTTGGCGCGCAGTTCGGCCTCGGCCTCCTCGCGGCTCTTGCCGAGCATCAGCGCCTGGCTCTGCGACAGGCAGTTGGCGTACAGCCACTGGTGATGGTCGGCCACCGGGTTGTAGCTGCTCACCGGGACGATGAAGTCCGCCGGGATCAACTGGGTGCCCTGGTGCAGCAACTGATGGTAGGCGTGCTGGCCGTTGCAGCCGACACCACCCCAGATCACCGGCCCGGTGCCGCTGGTGACCGGCGTACCGTCCTGGCGCACGCTCTTGCCGTTGGATTCCATGTCCAGTTGTTGCAGGTGGTCGGTGATATTCCGCAGATAGTAGTCGTAGGGCAGGATCGCGTGGCTGTTCGCGCCCCAGAAGTCGCCGTACCAGACGCCGAGCAGGCCGAGCAGCACCGGGATGTTGCGTTCGAACGGCGCGGTCTGGAAATGCTGGTCCATGTTGTAGGCGCCGGACAGCAGTTCCTTGAAGTTGGAGATGCCGATGGACATGGCGATCGGCAGGCCGATGGCCGACCACAGCGAGTAGCGGCCGCCGACCCAGTCCCACATGGGGAAGATGTTTTCCTCGCGGATGCCGAAGGCGATCGCGGCCTCCTTGTTGCTGGAGACGGCGATGAAATGGCGGTAAAGCTCTTCCTCGGTGCCGCCCTGGGCCAGGTACCAGGCGCGTGCGGCCTGGGCGTTCTTCAGGGTTTCCAGGGTCCCGAAGGACTTGGAGGAAACGATGAACAGGGTGGTCTCGGCGTTCAGGCGGCTGGCCAGTTCATGGAACTCGCTACCGTCGATGTTCGCCAGGTAGTGGCAGCGCACGCCTTTCTGGGCGAACGGCAGCAAGGCTTCGGATACCAGTTGCGGGCCGAGGAAGGAGCCGCCGATGCCGATGTTCACCACGTCGGTGATCGGCTTTTCGGTATAGCCGCGCCACAGGCCGTTGTGCACGTAGCCTACCAGCTCGGTCATCTGGTGCAGGACGCGATGGACTTCCGGCATCACGTCGACGCCATCGACCAGCACCTTGTCGCCGATCGGTCGACGCAGCGCGGTATGCAGTACCGGCCGGCGCTCGGAGGCATTGATCGCCTCGCCGTCGAACATCGCCCGGATCGCGTCGCTCAGCCGTGCTTCCTCGGCCAGCTTCACCAGCAGGTCGATGGTGTCCTGGCGAATCAGGTTCTTCGAGAAGTCGAGGAACAGCCCACAGGCGCTGAAGGAAAACCGCTTGAAGCGCTCCGGATCGTCGATGAACGCCTGGCGCATTCTGAAGTCCTGCAGTTCCTGGCGATGGGCGGCCAGGGCGCGCCAACTGTCGAGTTGCGTGGCATCCAGCGGAGTGAGGTGGTGCTTCATGGCTGACCTTCTGGTTGGAATTCGATGGCGCACTTATTTGAACATGAAAAAGCCCGGATGAAACCGGGCTTTATCCAGAGGGGGCGAGGTCAGGCGACCTGTATCGGAATCGCCTCGCTGGTATGGCTGAGCTGGTTGCCCGGCGCCATGTACAGCATGCGCGGCTTGTGGCTGGCCAGTTCGGCTTCGCTGTAGTGTGCGTAGGCGCAGATGATCACGCGGTCGCCGACCTTGGCCTTGTGTGCCGCGGCGCCGTTCACCGAGATCATCTTCGAGCCGTTCTCGGCGCGGATCGCGTAGGTGGTGAAGCGCTCGCCGTTGTCGACGTTGTAGATCTGGATCTGTTCGTACTCGCGGATTCCGGAGAGGTCCAGCCAATCGCCGTCGATGGCGCAGGAGCCTTCGTAGTCGAGGACGGCATGGGTGACTTCGGCGCGATGCAACTTGGCTTTGAGCATGATGGCGTGCATGGGGCGACTCCTATCGGGTCCGCGGGGGGCGGCAGAGTATGGCGAGTCCGTGGTGAGCGCTCAAGCCCCCGGGAACCGGGGGCTCGGCATGTGTCAATCGAGGTGGACTGAGAGGTTGTCGATCAGCCGGGTACTGCCCAGGTAGGCGGCGGCCAGGATCACCAGTTGGCGGTCGCCGGGTACCCCGGGGCGTAGGCTGATCGGCTCGCGGATTTCCAGGTAGTCGGGGCGCAGCCCGGCCTGTTCCAGGGCCTGGCGGGCGTCGGCGAGCAATGCCGGGAAGTCCTCGGCGCCGGCGCGTATGCGTTCGCCGAGCTGCCGCAGGGTGCGGTAGATCGCCGGGGCGGCGGCGCGCTGCTGCTCGTCGAGGTAACCGTTGCGCGAGGACAACGCCAGGCCATCGGCGGCGCGCACCGTCGGCTCGCCGAAGATCTGCACCGGCAGGTTGAGGTCGCGGACCAGCTTGCGGATCACCGCCAACTGCTGGAAATCCTTTTCGCCGAACAGCGCGAGGTCCGGCTGGACCATGTTCAGCAGCTTGCTGACCACGGTCGCCACGCCTTCGAAATGGCCGGGACGACTGGCGCCGCAAAGGCCTTCGGAGACGCCGGGAACATGGATGCGGGTCTGCCCGTCCATGCCGTCGGGGTACATTTCCTCGACGGTCGGGGTGAACAGCAGGTGGCAGCCGGCTTCGAGCAGGCGTTCCTGGTCGGCTGCGAGGGTTCGCGGGTATTTGTCGAGGTCTTCGCTGGGGCCGAATTGCAGCGGGTTGACGAAGATGCTGACGACCACGAAGTCGGCGCGTTCGCCGGCTTTCTTTACCAGCGCGGCATGGCCGGCGTGGAGGTTGCCCATGGTCGGCACGAAGCCGATGCGCTTGCCTTCGCTGCGGGCGCGCGCCACCGCGGCGCGCAGTTCACGGACGGTCTTGACGGTGTTCATGCGTTGAATCCGTGTTCGGCGGCGGGGAAGGACACGTCCTTGACGGCGCGGACATAGGCCGCGATGGCGGCCGGGATGCTCTCCTGGCCTTGCATGAAATCCTTGACGAACTTGGGCGAGCGGCCGGTCAGCGAGAGACCCAGCATGTCGTGCATGACCAGCACCTGGCCATCGGTCGCCGCACCGGCGCCAATCCCGATCACCGGGATCTTCACCGCCTGGGTGATCTCTTCGGCCAGCACGCTGGGCACGCACTCCAGCAGCAGCATGGCGGCGCCGGCCTGCTCCAGGGCGATGGCATCGGCGCGCAACTGGCGCGCCTGGGTTTCCTGGCGGCCCTGGACCTTGAAGCCGCCGAACAGGTTGACCGCCTGCGGGGTCAGGCCGAGATGCGCGCAGACCGGCACGCCCATCTGTGCCAGGCGGGCGATCGGCTCCGCCAGCCAGGCCCCACCCTCCAGCTTGACCATGTGTGCGCCGGCCTGCATCAGGCGGACCGCGTCGGCAAGGGTCTGGGCCACGGAATGGCTGGATTCGAAGGCCAGGTCGGTGACGATCAGGGAACCTTTGTTACCGCGTTTCACGCAGGCCGTGTGATAGGCCATTTCCTCGTTGCTGACCGGCAGGGTGCTGTCGTGACCCTGCAATACCATTCCGAGCGAATCTCCGACCAGAAGCACGTCCACGCCGGCCTGGCTGGCGGTGTGGGCGAAGGTGGCGTCGTAGCAGGTCAGCATGGCGATCTTCTCGCCGCTCTGCTTCAACCCTTGCAGGGTGGTCAGGGTTACATCAGGCATGGAAAGGCTCCTCGTTGGGCCGGTGATGAGCCGGCGCGGGGCAAACGGCCACTTATAGTCCGGATGGGGTGGCTCGAAGTCAATTGCAGGTGTTACCGCATTGTTACGGCGTTACTGCCACTGCCGAACGCCGCGCCGCCTGCGGTTGCGCGCGCAGTGTACGCCCATCCGCGACGTCCTTCGTCAGCTTTTCGGTAACAGTGTGAAGAGCCCGCCGCGAGGTATCCGCGCAGCGGCGGGCAGGCAGGGTCAGGCGCCCGGAAGGCGTTCGATGCCCTCGAACGGACAGGCCGCGAGCAGCTCCGGCAGGTGGCGGCCATCGGGCAGGCGCAGGTCGGGGGCGAGATCGGCGAGGGGATAGAGCACGAAAGCGCGCGCCTGCATGTGGTAGTGCGGCACCTTCAGGCGCGGCAGGTCGAGCAATTGTTCGCCGAACAGCAGGATGTCCAGGTCGAGCGTGCGCGGACCCCAGCGCAGGTCGCGGACGCGCCCCTGTTCCAGTTCGATGGCCTGCAGGGCGTCGAGCAGGTCGAGCGGCGCCAGGTTGGTGTCGAGGGCCGCCACGCCGTTGACGAAGCGCGGCTGGTCGGCGGGGCCGAGCGGGTCGCTGATGTAGAGCGGCGAGACGGCGACCAGGCGGGTCTCGGGAAGCCGCTCGAAGGCATCGAGGGCAGCCTGGATCTGCTCGCGCGGTTCGGCCAGGTTGCTGCCCAGCGCCACGTAGACGCGCTGGATCATTCGCCGCTTCCGCCGCTGCCTTCCTTGCGCGGCCCGCGGCGCCGACGGCCGCTGTTGCCGCCGCGGCGACGCTTGCGCGGGGCGCTGCCGTCTTCCTGGCTGACCAGGTCGCGGATCATGTTGCGCCGCTCGCTGTCGCTGACTTCCTGGTAATCGGTCCACCATTGGCCGAGTCCTTCGGTTTCCTCGCCGGCACTTTCGCGCAGCAGGAGGAAGTCGTAGCCGGCGCGGAAGCGCGGGTTTTCCAGGAGCAGGTCGGCGCGCTTGCCCTGGCGTCGCGGCAGACGTTCCTGCATATCCCAGATCTCGCGGATCGGCAGGGTGAAACGCTTGGGAATGGCGATCCGCTGGCACTGTTCGCTGATCAGTTCGTGGGCGGCTTCCTGCATCGCCGGGATGGCCGGCATGCCTTTCTCCTGCAACTGCGCGACGCGTGCCGGCAGGGCCGGCCAGAGCAGTGCGGCGAAGAGGAAGGCCGGGGTTACCGGCTTGCCCTGGCGAATTCGCGCATCGGTATTGGCCAGGGCCTGGCGGATCAGCTTGCCGGTGTAGTCGGGGTTGGCCTGCAGTGCCTTGGCGCTGGCCGGGAACAGCGGCGCGAACAGTTCGTACTCGACCAGCAGTTCGAAAGTGCGCTCGGCCCGGCCGGCGAGGAACAGCTTGAGCACCTCGTCGAACAGGCGCGCCGAAGGGATTTCCCGCAGCAGCGGGGCCAGCCGGCGAATCGGCGTGGCGCTGTGCTTTTCGATCTCGAAGTCGAGCTTGGCGGCGAAACGTACCGCCCGCAGCATCCGCACCGGGTCTTCCAGATAACGCTGCTCCGGATCGCCGATCAGGCGGATCAGGCGATTGCGGATGTCGTGAACGCCATTGGCGTAGTCCAGCAGCCGCTCGCTGGTGACGTCGAAGTACAGGGCATTGATGGTGAAGTCGCGGCGCTGGGCGTCGTCTTCCAGGCTGCCATAGACGTTGTCGCGCAGGATGCGGCCGCTTTCGTTGCTGGACGCGCGGCTATCGCCATCGTCCTGGCCTTCCGGGTGATGGGCGCGGAAGGTGGCGACCTCGATGATCTCGCGGCCGAAGTGCACGTGTACCAGTTTGAAGCGGCGGCCGATGATCCGCGCGTTGCGGAATTCGGCGCGGACCTGCTCCGGCGTGGCGCTGGTGGCGACATCGAAGTCCTTGGGAGCGATGCCGAGCATCTGGTCGCGTACGCAGCCCCCGACCACGTAGGCCTGGTAGCCGGCACGCTGGAGGATCTCGACGACCTTGACGGCGTTCCGGCTGAACTGGTCCCGGCGCAGGGAGTGCTGGTTGTTACCGATGACTTCCGGGGTTGTACGGACGGCGCGCGGACGGCGCAGGGGGGAACGAATGGTCTGGATCAGCTTTTTCAGCATGGATGTGTTATCGGGAGCACGATGTGGGTGATTGCACGCCTGCGTTGCTCAAACAGGACGGACGTCGGGTAATGCTGCGGCATTATCAGGACCTCTCGGGCGAGGCGTGTTCTGTACCCGTTGAATGTTTGGCCCCGCGACGCACAGGGCGTCCCGGGCGCCGGAACCGACTGCGCCATGCATCCTGACAGAAACGAACAGGGGCCGTACATCCTGTTCCCGCGAAGCGGGAGAGGGCCGGGAAGGCTGCGGTGAATCTGGCAAGGCATGCGGATGGCCGCATAGTCTGCGCGGATTCTAGCATTGGATGGGGAAATGGTGTAAGGCGAAGGAAAAACGGGAAAAACGGAGGGAGGGGTGAAGCTACTGGGGGAGCCGAAGCTCCCCCCCAAGTAGGTGCGTGCTTTGTTTTTATTATGATTTCGGGCTTGTTGTTTTTGTTTGTCGACCCGTCCCTTGAGCCAGTCGCTTCAGGGATATCTCCCAGGCTGGGAGTTCAATAGCAAACGGATTGCTTTGGTCGCTGATGCTGCCATGATCGTCGAACGATCCAACCAGTCTGTGCGCTGCCTCAAGGCAGTTTTATTCTTCTTCCGACTGGCTGCGGGACGGGTCCCGACAGCAACTCCTCTCCAAAAGAATCAGTTAGCTGCGCCTCCGCGATTTTGTTTTTGTTGTGCTGGAGTCGTTACGTGTTGTTTTTATTGTCTTCGTCGTTGCTTGTTATTGTTGTTGTGCCAATACATAAGCAGATGCCGTGCCAGTTTTTCGAAACCCAGTAAAATCAAGGGGTTGAGGTTTTCGGTGGGTCGGCGGAGGGCACAAAAAAACCGGGTTCCCGTTACCGATGAACCCGGTTTCTGTTACGCGGTACGTCCGCGGTAACAGGTTGCAGGGTGTTACGAGTCGGCCGAGGCCCCTGATTTGCGTCGCGGAATGCCCAGGCGCTGGCGGCGTTCCCACAGGCATTTGCGGCTGATGCCCAGCTTGCGGGCCAGTTCGGTCTCGGTCATGTGGTCCTGGTGCTCGAGGACGAAGTGCTGGAAGTAGTCTTCCAGCGAAAGGTCCTCGGTGGGCTCGTGGTTGCTGGCCGCGGCGCCCGCCGGGCCGAGGCCGAGGTCGGCGGCGAAGTCGTCCTCGAGGTCGTCCAGCTCAATGTCGATACCCAGCAGGTCGGCGTGGATTTCCTGGCTCTCGCTGAGGATCACCGCCCGCTCGATGGCGTTTTCCAGCTCGCGCACGTTGCCCGGCCATGGGTAATGGCGGATCGCCTGTTCGGCGTCGTGGGCGAAGCTGAGCGGCGCGCGCCCCATCCGGGTGCACTGGCGAGCCAGAAAGGCGCGGGCGATCTCCATCACGTCGTTGCCACGCTCGCGCAGGGCGGGCAGCTTCAGCGAGATCACATGCAGGCGGTAATAGAGGTCTTCGCGGAATTGCCCGGTCTTGGCCAGGGTCTTCAGGTCGCGGTGGGTGGCGGCGATCAGGCGCACGTCGACCTTCTGCGATTGCACCGAGCCGACCCGGCGGATCTCGCCTTCCTGCAATACGCGCAGCAGGCGGGCCTGGGCCTCCAGCGGCAGTTCGCCGATCTCGTCGAGGAACAGGGTGCCGCCGTCGGCCGCTTCGACCAGCCCGGCGCGCCCGGCGCTGGCACCGGTGAAGGCGCCTTTTTCATGGCCGAACAGCTCGGATTCGATCAGGGTTTCCGGAATCGCCGCACAGTTCACCGAGATCAGCGGCGCCTTGGCGCGCTTCGACAGGTTGTGCAGGGCGCGGGCGACCAGTTCCTTGCCGGTGCCGGACTCGCCCTGGATCAGTACCGTGGAGTCGGTCGGCGCGACCTTGCGAATCTTGCTGTACAGCTCTTGCATCGGCGCACAGGAGCCGATGATGCCTATCTCGCCGTCGGCTGCCGCCGGGCTGGCGCCGCGCTCGCCGCCGGCCTTGCCGCCGTTGGCGGAGACCGGGGCCGCGCTGCGGTTCTCCTGGCGGTCCTTGAGGATGCGCGCCACGGCCTGGAGCATTTCGTCGTGGTCGAAAGGCTTGGCGATGTAGTCCACCGCGCCCATCTTCATCGAATCCACCGCCGAACGCAGGCTGGCGTAGCTGGTCATGATCAGCACCGGAATGCCTTCGGCGAGCTTGATCAGTTCGGTGCCGGGGGCGCCCGGCAGGCGCAGGTCGCTGACCACCATGTCGAAGGAGGGGATGGTGTAGCGCTCCTGGGCTTCCTGCACCGAGCCGGCTTCGCTGACCTGGTACTGGTTGCGCTCCAGCAGGCGTCGCAATGCAGATCGGATAATGGTTTCGTCTTCGACGATCAGAATATGTGCCATGTATTCAGCTCTCTCGACGTGCTCGTCTACAGCTCGGCCGTCGGGCCAGGGTGCCGCGGCAGGGTCACGCGGAAGCGGGTGCCGCCTTCTCGCTGGTGATCCGTCGGGCTCTCGATGGTTATCTGTCCATAATGCTCTTCCACGATCGAATAGACCAGTGCGAGGCCGAGCCCGGTCCCCTTGCCGGGGTCCTTGGTGGTGAAGAACGGTTCGAACAACTGGTCCATGATCGCCTTCGGGATGCCGCTGCCCTCGTCCTCGACGACCAGGTCCACGGTATGTTCCGAGGCTTCGCTGCGGACCCGGATCGCGCCGCCCGGCGGGCTGGCGTCGCGAGCATTGGAGAGCAGGTTGATAAGCACCTGGGCCAGGCGCTGCGAGTCGCCCTCGACCCAGTGCGCCGGATCGCAGAGGTTGAAGAACTCTACTTCGACGCTACGCCGGTTCAGCGACAGCAGTCCGATGGCCTCCTGGGCGACTTCGCTCAGGCACACCGGTTCCAGGGCCTGCAGGTGGCTGCCGGAGTGGGCGAAGCTCATCAACGACTGGACGATGCGCGATACGCGCTTGGTCTGGTCGAGGATCTGCTCGCTGATCTCGGTCAGCTCGCCGTCGCCTTCGCGTTCCTCGCGCAGGTTCTGCGCCAGGCAGGCGATGCCGGTGATCGGATTGCCGATCTCGTGGGCGACCCCGGCGGCAAGGCGGCCGATGGAAGCCAGGCGCTCGGAGTGGACCAGCTTGTCTTCCAACAGTTGGGTTTCGGTGAGGTCTTCCACCAGTAGCACCAGGCCGCTGTTGCCCGGCGCCAGGGGTTCCTCGATGGCCGCCTTGTGCAGGTTCAGCCAGCGGGTGTGGCCGTCGTAGACCAGGCGCTGCTTGTGCAGGTGCTCGTCGGGGGCGTCGATGAAACGTTCCAGCAGGCCCTTCCAGGGTTCGGGCAAGGCCGACAGGCGCGAACCGACGACCTTCTGCGCGCCGACCCCGGTGAGTTCCTCGATGGCGCGGTTCCACATCAGCACTTCCTGGTCCTTGGCCAGGGAGCAGACGCCCATCGGCAGGTCTTGCAGGGTCTGCCGGTGGTAGCGGCGCAGGGTGTCGAGTTCGGCAGCCAGGCCAGTCAGCCGGGAGTGATAGTCCTCCAGGCGGCTCTCGATGAAGTGGATGTCCTCGGTGACATAGCTTTCTTCGCTGGTCTTGTAGGGAAGGAAGGTCTCCACGATGTCCTGGGCGACACTGGGTCCCATCAGCCCGGAAAGGTTCGCCTCGATGCGGTCGCGCAAGCGACGCAGGGCATAGGGGCGACGTTCGTCGAAGGGTAGGTGGAGATCGCGCAGGGCCTGCTCGACCTCCTTCTGCGCGGTCTTGGCGCCCAGCGGCTTGGCCAGCTGGCTGGCGAACTCCTGCGGCGAGCCGGCGAACAGTTCGCGGCGTTGCGGACGGCGTACGTTGTCCACCGCGCAGGCCTCGGCGGCGCCTTTTTCCTCGTCGCTGGCCTCGGTGAACAGCGAGACCAGGGTGAACACCAGCACGTTGGCCGCCAGCGAGGACAGCGCCGCCAGGTGCCAGTTGGAGTCGTCCAGCACGTAGATCACGTCGAACAGCGGCAGGTACAGGCCCTGTACGTTCCCCATCAGGGGCAGCAGCATGGTGATCGCCCAGACCAGCATGCCGGCGATCAGCCCGGAGATGAAGCCGCGGCGGTTGGCGGTCGGCCAGTACAGCACCGAGAGGGCGCCGGGAAGGAATTGCAGGGTGGCGACGAAGGACACTATGCCCAGGTTGGAAAGGTCCTGTTCGGCGCCCAGCAGCAGGTAGAAGGCGTAGCTGGCCATGATGATGGCGACGATCAGCAGGCGCCGGGTCCATTTCAGCCAGCGGTAGATGTTGCCCTGCGCCGGCGGCTGGTAGAGCGGCAGCACCAGGTGGTTGAGGACCATTCCCGAGAGCGCCAGGGTCATCACGATAGTCAGCCCGCTGGCGGCGGAGATGCCGCCGATGAAGGCGGCCAGGGCCAGGGCCGGGCTGTCCACCGCCAGGCCAAGGCCGATGGTGTAGTACTCCGGTGTGGTCGAGGCGCCGAGGCGCAGCCCGGCCCAGAGGATCGGCGGTACCGCAAGGCTCATCAGCAGCAGGAACAGCGGCAGGCCCCAACTGGCGGAAATCAGCGCGCGCGGGTTGAGGTTCTCGGTGAAGATCATGTGGAACATGTGCGGCATCACGATGGCCGCGGCGAAGAACACCAGCAGCAGCGTTCGCCATGGACCCTCGGCCAGCGGCGTGTGCAGGGTGGTCAGCGCGGTCTGGTTCTGCAGCAGCCAGACTTCCAGGCCTTCCGGCCCGCCGAAGACGCCGTACAGGGCGTAGAGGCCGATACTGCCGAGCATCACCAGCTTGACCAGCGACTCGAAGGCGATGGCGAACACCAGTCCCTCGTGGCGTTCGCGGGTGGCGATGTGGCGAGCGCCGAAGAGGATCGCGAACAGGGTGATCAGGGTGCAGAAGACGAATGCGACCCGCTCCTGGGCCGGGTCGCGGGTGAGAATGCTGATCGAGTCGGTGACCGCCTGGATCTGCAGGGCCAGCATCGGCAGCACGCCGATCAGCATGAACAGCGTGGTCAGGGCGCCGGCCCAGGTACTGCGGAAACGGAAGGCGAAGAGGTCGGCCAGCGAGGACAGCTGGTAGGCGCGTGTCACCCGCAGGATCGGATAGAGCAGCACCGGGGCGAGCAGGAAGGCCCCGGAAATCCCCAGGTAGATGGCGAGGAACCCATAGCCGTACTGGTAGGCCAGGCCTACCGTGCCGTAGAACGCCCAGGCACTGGCGTAGACGCCCAGCGACAGGGTGTAGACCAGCGGGTGGCGTACCAGCCGGCGCGGCACGTAGCCGCGCTCGGTGATCCAGGCGATGCCGAAGAGGGTGGAGAGGTAGGCGACGCTGATCAGGATCAGCTGGGTCAGGCTAAAGCTCGTCAGCATCGCGCTGGCTCTGCAGGATGAAAGTGACCACGATGAGGATCAGCCACAGCAGGTACGGGCGGTACCAGGCGCCGTTGGGGTCGATCCACCAGTCCATGATGGCGGGGGAAAAGAGATAGATGCCCACGACCAGGAGCAGGACCAGTCGGTAGATGTACATGCCGCTTCCCTCATGCTTGGGCCGGCAGGCTACAGGCTGCGGGTGGGTGCCGGCAAGCCGCCGGGCGGGCTACAGGCGTTCCTCGGGAAGGGTAGCGCAGCGCGGGATGCGCGTGGCGTCCCAGTGCGCCACGCCCCAGGCCAGCGCCTCGCTGGCGCTGGCCTGGGCCAGTTCGGCCGGCGGCCGCTGGCCGAGCGCGCGCAGGGCGCGGGTCAGCGGCGCGGCGGCCTGCTCGGCGGGCAGTGGTGGGGAGCGGTAGGACTTGCCGAGCTTGTGCCCGTCCGGCTGGACGATCAGCGGCACGTGCAGGTAGCGCGGCTGGCTCAGCCCCAGCAGTTCCTGGAGGTAAAGCTGGCGCGGGGTCGAGTCGAGCAGGTCGGCGCCGCGGACGATGTCGGTGATGCCCTGCCAGGCGTCGTCCAGCACCACCGCCAGTTGGTAGGCGTAGAAGCCATCGCGGCGCTGGATGACGAAATCGCCGACCTCGCGGCCGAGATGCTGGCGGACTTCGCCCTGCACGCGGTCGACGAAGCGATATTCCAGCTCCGGCACGCGCAGGCGGATCGCCGCGTCCTCGCGGGCGTGCCCGGCGTCGCGGCAGAAGCCCGGGTAGATCCCGGCGAATCCCTCAAGCTGCTTGCGCGAGCAAGTGCAGGCGTAGGCCAGGCCGCTGCGCAGCAGTTGCTCGACCACTGCGGCGTAGGCCGGGAAGCGTTCGCTCTGCCGCTCCACCGCGCCGTCCCATTCGAAGCCGTAGCGCTCCAGGGTTTCCAGGATCGCCTGCTGGGCGCCCGGGACTTCGCGGGGCGGGTCGAGGTCTTCCATGCGCACCAGCCAGCTGCCGCCGACGGCACGCGCGTCCAGGTAGGAGGCGACGGCCGCCACCAGGGAACCGAAGTGCAGGTAGCCGCTGGGCGTCGGGGCGAAGCGGCCTACATAGGAAGAGCTCATGGCGCGGGCGGTGCGGCGGGGAACGGCGGAAACGAAACGGGGCGCCTTGGCGCCCCGTCGGTCCGGCTCAGGAGCCGAGTTGCTTCTCGCGGATTTCCGCGAGGGTCTTGCAGTCGATGCAGAGGGTCGCGGTGGGGCGCGCCTCCAGGCGACGGATGCCGATCTCGACGCCGCAGGAGTCGCACCAGCCGTACTCTTCGTCTTCGATCAGTTGCAGGGTCTCGTCGATCTTCTTGATCAGCTTGCGCTCGCGGTCGCGGGCGCGCAGTTCCAGGCTGAATTCTTCTTCCTGGCTGGCGCGGTCGGCCGGATCGGGGAAGTTGGCCGCTTCGTCCTGCATGTGATGCACGGTACGGTCGACCTCTTCCATCAGCTCCTGTTTCCATTTGTTCAGGATCGCGGTGAAGTGCGCGCGCATGCGCTCGCTCATGTACTCCTCGCCCTTGGTTTCCTGATAGGGTTCGAAGCCGCGGGTCATCTGCTGGCTGCTCTGTTGTTTTGCTTTGGTGGACATGAATGGCCGCCTCTCACTTTCGCTAATCCTGTCCGCGGCAGGGTTCCCTCGCCGGCTCTCCGGCCCCGCGGTCGCAAGCGGGCGAACTTACCAGAACGATAACCTTGGCGCTACTCCCGGTTGTCGAGGCTGGTGTCGCCCGCGTAATGGCTTGGTTAGAATCGGTTTTTCCTCGCAAAGTTCGGAATATCCATGGCTACCTCCTATAGCGCGCGCAGTCGGGCCATCGAGCCTTTCCATGTCATGGCCCTGCTGGCGCGGGCCAACGAGTTGCAGGCCGCCGGCCACGATGTGATCCACCTGGAGATCGGCGAGCCGGACTTCACCACGGCCGAGCCGATCGTCGAGGCCGGGCGCGCCGCCCTGGCCGCCGGGCATACCCGCTACACCGCCGCCCGCGGCCTGCCGGCGCTGCGCGAGGCGATCGCGAAATTCTACGGCGAACGCTACGGGGTCGACCTCGACCCACAGCGCGTGCTGGTCACTCCGGGCGGTTCCGGCGCCCTGCTGCTGGCCAGCAGCTTGCTGGTCGACCCCGGCCGCCACTGGTTGCTCGCCGACCCGGGCTACCCGTGCAACAGGCATTTCCTGCGCCTGGTGGAAGGCGCCGCGCAACTGGTGCCGGTGGGGCCGGACAGCCGTTACCAACTGACGCCGGATCTCATCGAGCGGCACTGGGATTCAGACAGTGTAGGCGCTCTGGTGGCGACGCCGGCGAATCCGACCGGGACCCTGCTCGATCGCGACGAACTGGCCGGCCTGTCGGGCGCCTTGAAGGCCCGCGGCGGGCACCTGGTGGTGGACGAGATCTATCACGGCCTGACCTATGGCGTGGACGCCGCCTCGGTGCTGGAAGTCGACGACGACGCTTTCGTCCTGAATAGTTTTTCCAAGTATTTCGGCATGACCGGCTGGCGCCTGGGCTGGCTGGTGGCGCCGGCAGCGGCGGTGCCTGAGCTGGAGAAGCTGGCGCAGAACCTCTACATCAGCGCGCCGAGCATGGCCCAGCAGGCCGCGCTGGCCTGTTTCGAGCCGACCACCATCGCCATTCTCGAAGAGCGTCGCGAAGAGTTCGCCCGCCGTCGCGACTTCCTCCTGCCGGCCCTGCGCGAGCTGGGTTTCGGAATCGCCGTGGAGCCGGAAGGCGCCTTCTATCTCTACGCCGATATCAGCGCGTTCGGCGGCGATGCCTACGCCTTCTGCAAGCACTTCATCGAGACCGAGCACGTCGCCTTCACCCCGGGGCTGGATTTCGGCCGCCACCAGGCCGGCCACCACGTGCGTTTCGCCTATACCCAGAACCTGCCGCGCCTGCAGGAAGCGGTGGAGCGGATCGCCCGCGGCCTGAAGAACTGGCGACCCTGATGCGTTTCGAGCAGCCACTGGAAGAAGGCCGCCTGCTGCGTCGCTACAAGCGTTTCCTCGCCGATATCGAGAGCGCCGGCGGCGAGCGCCTGACCATCCACTGTCCGAATACCGGTTCGATGCTCAATTGCATGAGCGAAGGTTGCCGAGTCTGGTTCAGCCGCTCCAACGACCCCAAGCGCAAGCTGCCGGGGACCTGGGAGCTGAGCGAGACCCCGCAGGGCCGCCTGGCCTGCGTCAACACGGCGCGGGCCAACCGCCTGGTAGAGGAGGCGCTGCTGGCCGGGGACATCGCGGAGCTTGCCGGTTTCACCGCTCTGCGCCGGGAAGTGGCCTACGGCGTGGAGAACAGTCGCGCCGACTTTCGCCTGGAATACCCCACGGGCGCACTGTTCATCGAGGTGAAGAGCGTCACCCTGGGCTTCGACGAAACCGCCGTGGCGGCCTTTCCCGACGCGGTGACGCTGCGCGGCGCCAAGCACCTGCGCGAACTGGCGGCGCTGGCGCGGGAGGGGATCCGCGCGGTGCAGCTGTACTGCGTGAACCTTTCCGGGGTCGAGGCGGTGCGCCCCGCCGACGAGATCGATCCAGCCTATGGCAAGGCGTTGCGCGAGGCGGCGCAAGCGGGCGTCGAGGTGCTGGCCTATGGCGCCGAGGTGACGACGGAAGGATTGCACCTGGCGCGGCGCCTCCCGGTGCGACTCTGAGGCATGGCCGCGCCGTGGGGCGCGGCCACTCGCTCAGCGGCGTTCGAGCAGGACGCCGCTTTCCATGTGGTGGGTGTAGGGGAACTGGTCGAACAGCGCGCAGCGGCTGATCCGGTGCGTGTCGTGCAGTTGGGCGATGTTCTGCGCCAGGGTTTCCGGGTTGCACGAAATGTACAGGATGCGCTCGAAGCGCCGGGTCAGCTCGCAGGTGTCCGGATCCATGCCGGCTCGTGGCGGATCGACGAAGACACTGCCGAAGGCGTAGCTCTTCAGGTCGATGTCGGCCAGGCGGCGGAACGGGCGAACCTCGTTCAGCGCCTGGGTCAGCTCTTCGGCCGACAGGCGCACCAGGCTGACGTTGTCCACCGCGTTGTCGGCCAGGTTGGCCAGCGCCGCATTGACCGAGGACTTGCTGATCTCGGTGGCCAGCACCTTGCGTACCCGGGTGGCCAGGGGCAGGGTGAAGTTGCCGTTGCCGCAGTACAGTTCGAGCAGGTCGTCGTCGCGCTGGCCGAGCGCCTCGTAGGCCCAGCCGAGCATCTTCTGGTTGACCTCGCCGTTGGGCTGGGTGAAAGCCCCCTCGGGCTGGCGGTAGCGGAAGCGCCGGCCGGCGACCGACAGTTCCTCCTCCACATAGTCGCGTCCGACGACGATACGCTTGCCGCGCGAACGCCCGACCAGGTTCACGCCCAGTTCCGCCGCCAGCTTTTCCGCTGCCTGTCGCCAGGCGTCGTCGATCGGCCGGTGGTAGCAGAGGGTGATCAGCGCGTCGCCGGCCAGGGTGGTGAGAAACTCCACCTGGAACAGCTTGAAGCCCAGCGCCGGGTCGGCCCAGGCCGCCTTCAGGCGCGGCATCAGTTCGTTGATGCGGCGGCTGGCGATGGGGAAATCCTCGATCAGGATCGGCGTGTGCTTGTCGCCCTGCTCGAACATCGCGTAGTGACGCTTCTCGTTGCCGGTTTCCCGCCACAGGCGGAATTCGGCGCGCAGCCGGTAATGCTCGCGCGGCGACTCGAAGACCTCCGGCGCGGGTGCCGCGAACGGGGCCAGCAAACCGGCGAGGCGGGACTTCTTGTCTTCCAGTTGCGCGGCGTAGGCGCTGGGGGCGAACTGTGGACGGCTCATGCGTTGAAGAAGCCCAGCTTGATCACGAACAGGACGGAGAGGATCACCAGCGCCGGGTTCAGTTCGCGCCAGCGCCCGGACAGCACCTTGATCGCGGTCCAGGAAATGAAGCCGAAGGCGATGCCGGTGGCGATCGAATAGGTGAACGGCATGGCCAGCGCGGTGACGACCACCGGCGCGGCGACGGTGATGTCTTCCCAGTCGATCTCTGCCAGGCCCGAGGCCATCAGCACGGCGACGAAGAGCAGCGCCGGGGCGGTGGCGAAGGCCGGTACGCTGCCGGCCAGCGGGGCGAAGAACAGCGCGAGGAGGAACAGGATGGCGACGACGATGGCGGTCAGGCCGGTGCGGCCGCCGGCGCTGACGCCCGCGGCGGACTCGATGTAGCTGGTGGTGGTCGAGGTGCCCAGCAGCGAGCCGCCCATGGCGGCGGTACTGTCGGCGATCAGCGCGCGGCCCATCTTCGGCATGTGGCCGTCCTTGCCCATCAGTCCGGCGCGCTTGGCGACGCCGATCAGGGTGCCGGAGTTGTCGAACAGGTCGACGAAGAGGAAGGCGAAGATCACGCTGACCAGGCCGATGTCCAGCGCGCCCTTGATGTCCAGTTGGAGGAAGGTCGGCGCCAGCGACGGCGGCATCGAGACCACGCCGCCGAACTGGGTCACGCCGAGCAGGATGGCGATGGCGGTGACCACCAGGATACCGATCAGCACCGCGCCGGTGACGCTACGCGCCTCCAGGGCGACGATCAGGATGAAGCCGAGGGTGGCGAGGATCGGTGCCGGCTTGGTCAGGTCGCCCATGCCGATCAGGGTTGCCGGGTTGTCCACCACGATGCCGGCGTTCTGCAGGGCAATCAGTGCGAGGAACAGGCCGATGCCGGCGGCGATCGCCGAGCGCAGCGGCAGGGGGATGCTGTTGATGATCCATTCGCGGATGCGAAAGATCGACAGCAGGAAGAACATGGTGGCGGAAATGAACACTGCGCCCAGCGCGACCTGCCAGCTGTGGCCCATGTGCAGCACCACGGTGTAGGTGAAGAAGGCGTTGAGGCCCATGCCGGGGGCCAGGGCGATCGGGTAGTTGGCGATCAGGCCCATGATGGTCGAGCCGATGGCCGCTGCCAGGCAGGTGGCGACGAACACCGCGCCCTTGTCCATGCCGGTCTCGCCGAGGATGCTCGGGTTGACGAAGAGGATGTAGGCCATGGTCAGGAAGGTGGTGATCCCCGCCAGGATCTCGGTGCGCACCGTGGTGTTGTGCGCCTTTAGTTGAAACAGCTTTTCCAGCATGTTGGATTCCCCTGAATGTGCTCTGCAACGATCCCCATGGCGCCAGCAGAAGTGGCCGGCCGTGGAGCCGGCCGCCGACCAGGGAAAACCGAATTTCCGCGTGGCGGGCGTTGCATCGCTGTCTCGTCGGCGCGGTACCGCGAACGATCCCGGCAGACGGCTGAGTCCCGAAAATGCGCGAGCCGCATGAAACGACCCACGCACGCCAGGGGCCTCGCGGCGGCCTGCGTGGGGTTCATACGGCTCGAAAAGGCGCGCATCATACCAGTTCGCGGGAGAGGGGTGAATTTCCGCCAGTCTAGTCGATCGTCGCCTCGCGGAAGGCCCTGCTCGCCCGCCCGGCGCGGGCGGCGTTAACATAGGCGTTGGCGTCCGGACGGACGCTCCGCCCAGGTTTTCTGCAGTACCTCATCATGAAACGCTCGAAACTCGCACTCCTTCCGCTGGGCCTGGCGCTGCTGCTGGCCGCCTGCGCCAGCGATCCGCTGCCGATCCCGCAGCACAGCTTCGGGGTCTATGCCACCGCCAGCACGCCTTCCGCGGCGTTCCGCACCCTGGCCGACCCGCAGGGCAAGGCCATGCTGGTAGCGCTGAAGCCCAGCCTGACCCAGGCTGACGTACTCCGCGCCGAGGTCCTGTACGACCAGAACGGTCGACCCGGCGTCGAAGTCACCTTCACCGAACCGGCCGCCCGCCGCCTGGCCGCGCTGACCGGCGAGGCCCGGGGCGCACTCTCGCGGTACTGGTGGACGGGCGCCTGCGCCTGGCGCCGCGGGTGCGCGAGCCGATCCGCAACGGCAAGGTCTATCTCGACGGGTTGGCTTCGGCCTACGAGGCCAGGGAACTGGCCGATCAGTTGAATACGCTGGGAAGCCAGCCGGGGCGCTAAGCGCCCGGCTGGCGGCGAGGCTCAGAGCGTCTGGGCCTTGAAGGTATCGCAACTGGCCGGCGAGCCGCTCTCGAAGCCGGTCTTGAACCAGCGCATGCGTTGCGCCGAGGAGCCATGGGTGAAGGAGTCCGGCACCACCATGCCGCGGCCCTGGCGTTGCAGGCGATCGTCGCCGATGGCGTTGGCGGCGTTCAGGGCTTCCTCGATGTCGCCCGGCTCCAGCCAGTTCAGCCGCTGCTGTGCACGGTTGGCCCAGACCCCGGCGAAGCAGTCCGCCTGCAGTTCCTGGCGTACCGACAGGCCGTTGGCGCCCTCCATGCGCGCGCCGCGCTGGCGGGCTGCGTTGATCTTGGCCGAGATGCCCATCAGGTTCTGCACGTGGTGGCCGACCTCGTGGGCGATCACATAGGCCTGGGCGAAGTCGCCGGCGGCGGAGAAGCGCTGTTCCATCTCGCGGAAGAACTCCAGGTCGAGGTAGACCCGGCGGTCGGCCGGACAGTAGAACGGCCCGGTGGCCGACGAGGCGAAGCCGCAGGCGGAATTCACCCCATTGCTGAACAGCACCAGCTTGGGCTGTTGGTATTGTGCCTGGCCGCTGGCGAAGATCTGTTCCCAGGTATCCTCGGTGTCGCCGAGGATCGAGCGGACGAACTCGCTCTGCTCGTCGTTGGCCGCCGGGGCCCGACCGCCGGCCTGCTGTTGGGTGGCCGGCGCCGGGCTGTCCATCTGGCCGAGCAGCGACCCGAGGATCTGCATCGGGTCCTGGCCCATCAGCAGGCCTACCACCACCACGATGGCCACCCCACCCAGGCTGAGGCCCTTGCCGCCGATGCGCATGCCGCCACCGCCGCCTGCGCCTCCTTCACCCCGGGCATCAATCACGTTGTCACTGCGTCGTCCTTTGCGCCACAGCATGGCGGTTCTCCTGTACGTTTCGCTTCTTCAGTGTTGTCGTCGTCCGCCGCCAGCGCCACCCCGACCGTCAGGCCGAGGTCAGCAGCTCGGCGCGGGCGAGCAGTTGGACGTGGCCGCCGACCCTGACGCCGCCGTCTGTCGCGACCTGGACGTCGAGCCGGCTCGGCCGGTCGAGGAAGCGTCCCTGGTGCAGGACGAAGGGTTCGCCGCGCGCGGCAAGCCCGTATTCCACCAGGTAGGCGGCGACCGGACCGGCAGCGCTGCCGGTAGCCACGTCTTCCACCAGCCCCAGGTTGTCCCAGGTGCGGCCCTCGCGCCCGTCGACGTCGAGCAGATAGACAAACGCCGCGCCGAGTTTATCCAGGGCTTCTTGCAAATCGTTGACCTGACGGGCTCGACCCAGCGCCTCGGCGGTTACCGGCAGGAGCAGGTAGGGCAGGCCGGTGCTCACCACCCGCGGTGGATGCCCGGACAGGTCGTTGGCCGATAGCGAGAAGGCTTCGGCGAACCAGCGGCAGGTCCCGGCGTCCGGGGTGGCGCCGAATTCGGCGCGGCCCTGGTCCATCTCGGCGTAGAAACCGCTGCCCGCCCGCACGCTGCGCAGGGCCACCGACTTGCTGGCCAGGTGCAGCGTCCAGTGCTGTTCGTTGTCGCCGCCGCGCAGGTGATGGAGCAGGGCGGCGGCGCCGAGCAGCGGGTGGCCGGCGAACGGCAGTTCTTCCTCCAGGGTGAAGATCCGTGCGCCGAAGGCCCGTGGGTCGTCGCCCGGCAGCAGGAAGATCGACTCGAACTGGCGCAGTTCGCGGGTCCAGGCCTGCATGGCGGCGTCATCGAGGGCGCTGGCGTCGTCGAACACGGCCAGGCCGTTGCCGGTGAGCGGACGCTCGGCGAACACATCGAGTTGCCAGTAGCGTCGGGACATGGGCCTTTTCCTGTGAAATGGAATGAAAAACGCGAGGGGGGACTCGACAAGCAGCCTATCGGCCTTTATGTTCGCCGACAAGAAAGCGCCTGGCTGGTGCTTTCCAGGCCGCCGCAGCGGCCGGCGTCGCTCGGACGGTTCCGGGCGCTTACGTTACTCCGAGGACAGCATGGCTGAATCACGCCCTGCGCGCCGTTTCGCGCGCATCGACCGCCTTCCCCCCTACGTTTTCAATATCACCGCCGAACTGAAGATGGCCGCTCGTCGCCGTGGCGAGGACATCATCGACCTGAGCATGGGCAATCCCGACGGGCCGACCCCGCCGCATATCGTCGAGAAGCTCTGCACCGTCGCCCAGCGCGAAGACACCCATGGCTACTCCACCTCGCGCGGCATCCCGCGCCTGCGCCGGGCCATCTCGCACTGGTACCGCGACCGCTACGACGTGCAGATCGACCCGGAAAGCGAAGCCATCGTCACCATCGGCTCCAAGGAAGGCCTGGCGCACCTGATGCTGGCGACCCTCGACCATGGCGACACCATCCTCGTGCCCAACCCGAGCTATCCGATCCATATCTACGGTGCGGTGATCGCCGGCGCCCAAGTGCGCTCGGTGCCGCTGGTGCCGGGCATCGATTTCTTCAACGAGCTGGAACGGGCGATCCGTGAATCGATTCCCAAGCCACGCATGATGATTCTCGGCTTCCCCTCCAACCCGACCGCGCAGTGCGTCGAGCTGGACTTCTTCGAGCGCGTGGTGGCGCTGGCCAAGCAGTACGACGTGATGGTCGTGCACGACCTGGCCTATGCCGACATCGTCTACGACGGCTGGAAAGCGCCGTCGATCATGCAGGTGCCGGGCGCCAAGGACATCGCCGTGGAGTTCTTCACCCTGTCGAAGAGCTACAACATGGCCGGCTGGCGGATCGGCTTCATGGTCGGCAATCCCGAGCTGGTCTCGGCCCTGGCGCGGATCAAGAGCTACCACGACTACGGCACCTTCACGCCCCTGCAGGTGGCGGCCATCGCCGCTCTGGAAGGCGACCAGCAGTGCGTCCGCGATATCGCCCGGCAGTACCAGCAGCGCCGCGACGTCCTGGTGAAGGGGCTGCGCGAGGCCGGCTGGATGGTGGAGAACCCGAAGGCCTCGATGTACGTCTGGGCGAAGATCCCCGAGCCCTACGCGCATCTGGGCTCGCTGGAGTTCGCCAAGAAGCTGTTGCAGGACGCCAAGGTCTCGGTGTCGCCGGGGATCGGCTTCGGCGACTACGGCGACGATCATGTGCGTTTCGCCCTGATCGAGAACCGCGACCGCCTGCGCCAGGCGGTGCGCGGGATCAAGTCGATGTTCCGCGCCGACGGGCTGCTGTCGCCGCAGAGGAAGGTCGATAGCCTGGCGGAGTGATCCTCACGCCCTGCTACAAGGAAAAACGCCGTTTCCCCTGGGGGAAACGGCGTTTTCGTTAGCGTCCCGGGTACTCCGCCAGTACCGAGGCCTGGCCGCTCCTGGTCAGGCCGACGACCTGGTAGGCGTCCTGGCGGTCGCCCATTTCCATGCCCGGCGAGCCGACCGGCATGCCCGGTACGGCGGCGCCGACCAGGTCGGCACGTTCGCGCAGCTTGAGGATGTCGGCTGCCGGCACGTGGCCTTCGACGAACTTGCCGTCGATCACTCCGGTATGACAGGAGCCCATGCTGTAGGGCACGCCGAGGCGGCTCTTGACTGCGCTCATGTCTGCTTCCACATGGTCGGTGACCTTGAAACCGTTGGCTTCGAGGTGCTTGATCCAGTCCTTGCAGCAGCCGCAGTTGGCGTCGCGGTGGACGTCGATGGCCAGCGGTTCGGCGGCCTGGACCAGGGAACCGTGGAGCAGGGTGGCGGCCAGGACGGCCAGGGGTGCGAAGCGGCGCATGGGATTCTCCTTGCTGCGAGCGAATGCCGGGAGCATACCGCTGGCACCCGCCGCCACCCAGCCGGTGAGCTGTATCCACTTGTGACGAAGCGATGCGCTGCCCGCCGCGCCGGGTTGCCGTTGGGCAGGGACGGATTGTCGCAGCGAACTCGTCGGCGCGGTTTGGGTCTGCTGTCCTTAGGGTTGCCGGGGCGTGCGCCGCCGGTGTCGAACTGACCGCTGGGGGCAACAGGCCCGAGGAGAAAGGGGATGCTCTTCGCCCGTTTGGTTTTGCTGGTTCAGGCGCTGGTATGGGGCGCGCTGGGAGTGCTGTACTGGGTGCGTCCCTACGAGATGGCCAATCTCAGTGGCATGCTGCTGATGGAGCCTTCGGCGGTCAGCGATGCGCGGGTGTTCTATGGCGGCCATCAGTTCGCCCTGGCGTTGTTCCTGCTGTTCGCCCTGCGCCGGGCTTCGCTGGTGCAGCCGGCGTTGATCCTGGTAGTGCTGCTGCAATCGATCCTGACCCTGTCGCGGCTATTGATTGCCTGGATCGAGGGCGGGATGGAGGCCGACGGCAACCTGTTCGGCCTGCTGTTCCGCGGCGCAATGGCTGCCCTGGGGATCGCCGCCCTGTGGTGGCTGCAACGGCGGCCGCCCCGGCTGTCGACGCCCGGCGAGAACACCGAGCGCCGCGAGGACGACTTCGACGGCCTGTGACATTCAAGGTTGACTGCGACTCGGGAAGTCCTTCAGCAATTGCGCGACGCCGCGGTCGAACGCTTCCTGGGTCAGCGCCGGATCGTGCAGCTGGCGGCTCAGCACGCTTTCCAGAAGGACCCTGCCGTTGCTTTCGTCAAGGATGCGCAGCGCCAGCCTGGCCTCGGTGTCTTCGGTCAGTTGGGTCTGGGTGAAGACGCCATCCTGGGTGATCACCGGTCGCATTTCCAGGCCCGGCTGGCGTTGCAGGCCGAGGGCGTAGATCACCCGCAGGTCGCCGTGTTCCGCCTGGTAGCGATAGCCCTTGGCCTCCAGGGCGCGGCGCACGGCCGTATCGAAACGCTCCTCGAAGTCGATGCGGTGCCCCTCGGCGCGTACCGCCTGGATGAAGAAAGTCCGGTAATCCGCCGCTGTTACGCCAGGGGCGAGCCGTACGGGGCCCGGTTCATTGCGGCAGGCATAGAGCAGCAGGCCGAACAGGAGCAGCAGGACGAAGCGCAGGCTGAATCGGCGCATGGCGCGTTCCTTCCTCTTTTTTATCTTTGTGCCGCAAGCCTAGCCGTTGCCTCGCGGCTTGCCGCCCATCCCCCGTTGGGTCAGTCGTCCAGCTCCACCCAGAGGCCCTCGGCGTCTTCCCGGCAGGGCAGGGCGCGCAAGCGCTCGCCAGCGCAGGGGCCGGCGACGCACTCGCCGGACTCGATGAGGAACAGCGCGCCGTGGCTGGCGCAACGGATCAGGCTGGCGCTGTCGTCGAGGAAGGCATCGGGCTGCCACTCCAACGGGATGCCGCGATGCGGGCAGCGGTTCAGGTAGATGTAGGCGCGGCCGTCGCGACGCACCGCGAACAGCCGCCGCTCATCGACGAGGAAGCCGCGGCTGTTGCCTTCGGCGAGATAGGAAGAGGGACACAGGTGGATCATGGGCGCTCCGTTTGCCGGGATCATTATCCCTGATCCGGAGGACGGCTTTCACCTGTGGCATGGAAAGCGCCCGGCATGGCCAGGCGCTGGGTATGGGGGCACTTCCGTGTGCGAAGGGGTAACGGGTCAGATGTCCCAGACCAGGTTGACCGCTAAATTACGGCCTGGCTGGGACAGCCGGTCGATGTTGGCCGGGGCCAGCGCCGAAGCCTCGCCGACGCTGTCGTAGCCGCGCACGTCATCCCACAGCCAGTATTTCTTGTCGGTCAGATTGTAGAGACCGGCGTTGAGGGTCAGGTCCTTGCTCAGCCTGTAGTAGGCGCTGAGGTCGAGGACGCCGAAGCCCGGGGTCTTGAACTGGCTGGCGGTGCCATCCGGGGTGTGGAAGGTGCTGTCGTCGACGCGGTCCTTGCGTTTGACCAGGGTCCAGCTGAGCAGCCCGCCGTAGTTGCCGTCTGCTTCGTCGTAGCCCAGGCCGAACACTCCGGTGAGTGGGTTGACGCTGTTGATCGGCTCGCCGTTGTCCTTGTTGCGACCGTAGGCGTAGGCCACGCTGCCCTGGGTGTAGAGTCCCTGCGGCGCGCCGAAGGCGCCCAGCTCCAGGCGGCCCTTGAGTTCGACGCCCTTGATCACCGCACGCTCGATGTTGTTGGACTGGAAGGTCTGGCCGTTGCCGCCGGTGCTATCGGTATTCAGGGCGTCTTCGTCGATGAAGTCGCGATATTTGTTGTAGAACACCGCCACGCCGAAGCTGCCTTCGTCGAACTTGCCGCGCAGCCCGGTCTCGAAGCTCTGGCTCTTTTCCGGCTTGAGGTTGGGGTTAGGCTCGATGTGGTAGCCCGCCTGCAGGTTCTCGAATCGACCGTACAGCGCCTTGGCGGTGGGCGTGCGGAAGCCCTGGGCGTATTGGCCGTACCAGGTGTAGTGCTGGGCGAAGTCGTAGGTCACGCCGAACTTGGGCGAAACCCGGTGCCATTTCTTGTCCGACTCGTCGACCGCGGTGTTCTGGCTCTGCTTCATAGTGCGCAGGAACTCTTCGGTGATGTGCGGCTCCATGCGCGTGTAGTCGTAACGCAGGCCGGGAGTGAAGGTCCAGTCGTTCCAGCTGATGCTGTCCTGGGCGAACAGGGCGTAGGTCTTCACCGTCGGATCGGGAAAGTCGCTGCTGCGCTCCAGGGCATCGCGCGGGCTGTCCGCGCCGGTGTCCAGGTTGGTGCCGGTGCCGCTGCGCATGCCGGTGACCTTCTGGTGCTTGAGATTGATCCCGTAGCTCAGCAGGTGCTCGGTCTCGCCGATGGCGAAGCTCTTGTCCAACTGGCTGTCGAAGACCCACAGGCGTTCCTTGTAGGTAGTGTCGCGGGTGCGCAGGACCTTGCGGGTGATCGGGTAGTAGAACTCGCGGGTCGCCTGGTCGGTCTTCGCCAACTGGTAGTTCAGGCTCCACTGGATGCGATCGGCGACCGGGCTGTCGAGCAGGAAATGGTGCTCCAGGCCGTAGCGCTCGCGAGTCAGGGTGTCGTTGCCCTTGCGCCACTGGTACATGCCGCCCGGCAGCATGCTCGGTGGGATGGCCGGCTTGCCCTTGTCGTAGGGGCCGCCATAGGCGCTCTTCTGGTCGGTATCGACGTCGCTCTTGTACTTCTCGAAGACCAGCCCGAAGCGGCTGCCCTCGGCGTAGTTCCAGCCCAGCTTGCCGAGCAGGCTGTAGCTGTCGGCGTCTTCCGGGTTGGCTTCGCTGCGCGAGAGCCCGGTGCCGCCGTGGCCGCCGTTGGATTCGGTCTCGTGGCCCTGGCGGTAGCCATAATGCAGCAGGCCGTCGAAGTCGTCGGCGCGGCCGGCGACGGTGGCCGAGGTCAGCCAGGAGTGGCTTGCCGACTCGTAGCCGGCCTTCAGCCGGGCGCCGACGTCCTTGCCGTCCTTGATGATGTCCGACGGGTCGAGGGTGAAGTAGCTCACCGCGCCGCCGATGGCGTTGCTGCCGTACAGCGCCGAGGCCGGGCCGCGAAGGATTTCCACGCGCTTTACGATGTCCGGATCGACGTAGTTGCGGTGGGTCTGCGCGTAGGGGCCGCTGAAGAAGTCGTTGGGCAGTTCGACCCCGTCGATCTGCGTAAGGATGCGGTTCCCGTCGATGCCGCGGATGTTGTAGCCGGTGATCCCGGCACGCTGGCCGGCGCCGCCGACCGAGACTCCCGGTTCGTAGCGCACCAGTTCCTTGATGTTGTTGACGTTCTGCCGGTCCAGTTGTTCGCGGGTCTGCACGCTGACGGTGCTCGGCACCGAATCCACTGCCTGCTCGGTACGGGTGGCGGTGATGGTGGTCGGGGTCAGCGGGACGGCGTTCCCCGCCAGAGCCAGGGAAGGGCTGAGCAACAGCAGGGCCAGGCAGGGGCGCAGGGCGAAGGGCGGGGAGAGCGGCATGTGGGACTCCTTGGGTCGGGCCGGTGGCGAATAGCCAGGGGGACGTCGGGCGCACAAGGTACTGCCAGAAAAACGCTAATGCAAATAATTATCAAATGGATTCAGATATGCGTTTTGTGGCAAAGTTCACCTGTTTTTGCGCGTAGCGCGACCGAACCGGATATGCCCGAGGAACCGTCGATGAGCAGCACTCCCAGCCTTTCCCATTCCCCTGCCGAGCTTTACCGCGCCTGGCAGGACCTGCGCGCCGAGCGACCGCAGCTACGCGCGCGCGACGCCGCCGCGCTGTTGCAGGTCAGCGAAGGCGAGCTGGTCGCCAGCCGGGTCGGCATCGATGCCGTGCGCCTGCGGCCGGACTGGGCCGCCTTGCTGCCGGCGCTCGGCGAACTGGGGCCGATCATGGCGCTGACCCGCAACGAGCATTGCGTCCACGAACGCAAGGGGCCGTATCGCGAAGTGACGGTCTCTGCCAATGGGCAGATGGGCCTGGTGGTCTCGCCGGATATCGACCTGCGCCTGTTCCTGGGGGGCTGGAACGCCGTCTTCGCCATTGCCGAGGAGGCATCGCGGGGTACTCAGCGCAGCATCCAGGTGTTCGACCAGCAGGGCGTGGCGGTGCACAAGGTGTTCCTTACCGAGGCCAGCGACGTCCGCGCCTGGGAGCCGCTGGTCGAGCGCCTGTGGGCTGCCGAGCAGGATGCCGTGCTGGCGCTGCACGAACCCCGCGCACCGGCTGCGACGCTCGTCGATGCGCAGATCGATGCCGTAGCCTTGCGCGAAGGCTGGGCCGCGTTGAAGGACACCCATCATTTCCACGCCCTGCTGAAGAAGCATGGCGCGCAGCGCACCCAGGCGCTGCGCCTGGCTGGCGGCGAATGGGCCGAGCGCCTGGACAATGGCGACCTGGCGAAACTCTTCGAAGCGGCGGCCGAAAGCGGGTTGCCGATCATGGTGTTCGTCGGCAACGCCCACTGCATCCAGATCCATACCGGGCCTGTGTGCAACCTGAAGTGGCTGGACGACTGGTTCAACGTGCTCGATCCGGAATTCAACCTGCACCTGAAGACCACCGGCATCGCCGAGCTTTGGCGGGTGCGCAAGCCGAGCACCGATGGCATCGTAACCAGTTGGGAGGCCTTCGACGCCGACGGCGAACTGATCGTGCAACTGTTCGGCGCGCGCAAGCCCGGCGAGCCCGAGCGCGACGACTGGCGCGAACTGGCCGAATCCTTCAAGGCGCTCTGAGGAGAGATCATGCGTATCGATCGACTATTCAACGGGTTGGCGCTGGGCATCCTGCTCGGCACCGGCATGGCCCAGGCCGCCGAGCTGCCGCAACGCTGGGTGAGCGCGGGCGGCTCGCTGAGCGAATGGGTGGTGGCGCTGGGCGGCGAGAGCAAGCTGGTCGGGGTGGACACCACCAGCCAGCATCCGCAGGCGCTGAAACAGTTGCCGAGCGTCGGCTACCAGCGCCAACTGGCTGCCGAGGGCGTGCTGGCGTTGCGTCCGGATATCCTCATCGGCACCGAGGAAATGGGGCCTCCGCCGGTACTCAAGCAGCTCGAAGGCGCCGGCGTGCGGGTCGAGACCCTCTCCGCCAAGCCGGATCTGGAGGCACTGGAAAGCAACCTGAAGAAGCTCGGCGACTGGCTCGGCGTGCCCCAGCGCGCCGAGGCCGCCGAACTTGACTATCGTCAGCGGCTGCGGCGCCAGGCGGACTGGATCGCGGCCGCGCAGAAGAGCCAGCCGGCCCCGGGCGTCCTGCTGGTGATCGGCAACGCCGGCGGTCAGTTGCTGGTAGCCGGGCGCAATACCGGCGGCGATTGGGTCCTGAACCGGGCCGGAGCACACAACCTGGCTACCCATGAGGGTTACAAGCCGATCTCGGTGGAAGCCCTGGCCGCGCTCGATCCGGCCGCGGTGGTGATCGCCGACCGCAGCCTCGAAGGTGATGCGGCGCGTGCCGCGCTGCTCAAGCAGAACCCCGGCCTCGCCGCTACCCGCGCGGCGCGTGACGGACGTCTGCTGGTGCTGGACCCGACGCTCCTGGTGGGCGGCCTCGGTCCGCGCCTGCCGGATGGCCTGGCGGCTCTCTCCGCAGCCTTTTATCCTTCCGCGAAACCGCTGAGTACGGAAGCCGCCCATTGAAATCGGTTGTTCGTCCCCGCGCACTGTTCGGTGCGCTGGGGATTTCGCTCGTGTTGGTCCTCTGGTTGTCCCTCGCCCTCGGTCCCGTCAGCCTGCCGCTGGGCGATACCCTGCGCGCCGCGCTGCGCCTGGCCGGGCTGCCGCTCGATGGAACGGGCCTGGCCCAGGCGGAAATGATCCTCGGCCAGATCCGCCTGCCGCGGACCCTGCTCGGCCTGGCCGTGGGCGCGGTGCTGGCGCTGTCCGGGGTGGCGATGCAGGGCCTGTTCCGCAACCCGCTGGCCGATCCAGGGCTGGTCGGGGTGTCCAGCGGCGCGGCCCTCGGCGCGGCGCTGGCCATCGTATTCGGCGCCTCGCTGGGCGGCTTGCCGGCGTTCCTCGCGCCTTACCTGCTGTCGCTGTGCGCCTTCGGCGGCGGCCTGGGGGTGACCTGGCTGGTCTATCGGCTTGGCCGCCGCGATGGCCAGACCAGCGTGGCCACCATGTTGTTGGCAGGGATCGCCTTGACCGCACTGTCCGGCGCGGTGATCGGACTGTTTACCTATCTCGCCGATGACGCCACCTTGCGTACCCTGACCTTCTGGAACCTGGGCAGCCTGAACGGCGCCAGCTACCCACGACTCTGGCCGCTGCTGCTGGTGGCGCTGCTGGTGGCCTGCTGGCTACCGCGCCGGGCAGATGCGCTGAACGCACTGCTGCTCGGCGAGTCCGAGGCCCGTCACCTGGGCTTCGACGTCGAGCGATTGAAGGCCGAACTGGTGCTTTGCACTGCCCTCGGCGTCGGCGCCGCAGTGGCGGCTGCGGGGATGATCGGCTTCATCGGCCTGGTGGTGCCGCACCTGATCCGTCTGGTTGCCGGTCCGGATCATCGGACGTTGCTGCCGGCCTCGATGATGGCCGGCGCCATTCTCCTGCTGCTTGCCGACCTGCTGGCGCGCCTGGCGCTGGCTCCGGCGGAGTTGCCGATCGGCATCGTCACGGCACTGATCGGCGCGCCGTTCTTCCTTTATCTGCTATTGCGGGGGCGGGCCTGATGCTGCGCGTGGAGAACCTGTCCATCCGCCGTGGCGGAAAGACTGTACTGGAAGGCCTCGAGCTGGAGCTGCGGCCTGGCGAGATGCTCGGCGTACTCGGCCCCAACGGCGCTGGCAAGAGCACCTTGCTTGGCGCTCTCTGTGGCGAACTGGAGCCGGCCGAAGGGCTGGTGCTGCTCGACGAGCGCGGCCTCGACGACTGGCCGGGCGTCGCTCGCGCGCAGCGCCTGGCGGTGCTGCCGCAGAGTTCGTCGCTGGGCTTCGCCTTTCCGGTGGAGGCGGTGGTCGGCTTCGGTCGGCTGCCCCATTCCAGCGGCCGCGAGCGCGATGTGCAGATCGTCGCCGAGGCCTTGGCGGCGGCCGACGCCAGCCATCTGGCCGGGCGCAGCTACCTGGCGCTGTCCGGCGGCGAACGCCAGCGCGTGCACCTGGCGCGGGTGCTGGCGCAGCTGTGGCCGGGCGAGCCGGGGCAGGTGCTGCTGCTCGACGAACCGACCTCGGCGCTCGACCCGCTGCACCAGCACACTACCCTGCAGGCGGTGCATGATTTCGCCCGCCGCGGTGCCTCGGTGCTGGTGATCCTCCACGATCTCAACCTGGCCGCGCGCTATTGCGACCGCCTGCTGCTGTTGCAGAATGGTCGCCCGCACCTGCTCGGTACGCCCGAGGAAGTCCTGCGCCCCGAGCCGTTGCGCGCGGTGTTCGGCCTCGAGGTCCTGGTCCAGCGTCATCCCGAGCGAGGTCATCCGCTGATCGTCACCCGTTGAAGGAGTCGCCATGCGCATTCGCCTGTTCGCTTTCTGTCTGCTGCTGGGCGGCTGCCAGTCCCAACTGCCGCCGCTGCCTGATTGGCAGAGCCCGGAAGGGCGCGACGATCCGCAGACGGGACGAATCGTCGAATTGCGCAGCGGCGTGACGCTGAGCCCGCAGCAACTGGTCGCACGCCTGGCGGCCGCGCCGCGAGTGATCGTCGGCGAGAAGCACGACAATCCCGATCATCATGCCGTGGAACTGTGGCTGGCGCAGGCCCTGGGCGAATATCGGGCGCAGGGCAGCCTGCTGCTGGAAATGCTCGATCCCGGCCAGCAACCACGGGTGGATGCGGTCCGCGTACAACTCGGGTCCGGCAAGCCGGTGGCGAACCTGGAGCAGGCCCTGGACTGGCAGAAAGCTTGGGACTGGACGCAGTACGGACCCCTGGTGTCCTGGGCGGTTGCGCAACCCGCGCCGTTGCTGGCGGCGAACCTCCAGCGGAGCGAGATCATGCGCATCTACAGGGAGCGTCCGCCGCTTCCCGGAACGGCCTCCAGGCGTGACAGCGTGCGCCTGCCGCTGCTTGCGCAGATTCGCGAATCCCACTGCGGCATGCTTCCCGACGATCAATTGCCGGCGATGCTCGCCGTCCAGCAGCAACGCGACCGCCGCATGGCCGAGCGTCTTCGCGATGCGCCGCGGCCGGCGATGCTCGTCGCCGGCAGCTTCCACGCCCGGCGCGACCTCGGCGTACCGGTCCACCTGCGCGACCTTGGTGCGGAGAAGGGCACTCAGGTACTGATGCTGGTCGAGGCCGGGCAGGCGGTAACGACGCGTGAGGCCGACTACGCCTGGTACACGCCGGCACAGCCGGACAAGGACTATTGCGCGGAGATGAAGAAGACACGTTGAAGGAAGGGCGCGAGGCCTGGAGCCGCGTATCGCGCTACGTTTTCGCGGGCAAAAAAAGACCCGGCAAAGTGCCGGGTCGAAACCGTGATTAGCCTGATGAGGAGATAATCTGAAGAGTCCGACTGCTTGGTCTCTCAGCTTACCTGCTGGCCTCGCGACCAGTTGGTGTAATAATAACTATTCTCATTATCAGGTCAAGCCGGTTCTCATTCATTCCATCGCCAGCCGATGAACGGTCGTCTCCGGCCGAATCGCAGGCAAAAAAAGACCCGGCAAAGTGCCGGGTCAAAAACCGTGATTAGCCTGATGAGGAGATAATCTGAAGAGTCCGACTGCGTGGGTCTCTCAGCTTACCGGCTGATCTCGCGACCAGTTGAGTGACATAATAATGATTCTCATTTCCATGTCAAACGCTTTCGCCAAACTTTTCTGCTAGCTAGTCGCGAGTCCTCTGGAATGGGCCTCAGGCGCTGCGGCGCAGGCGCAGCTGGGTCACTTCCCGGTTAAGCAGGTCTATCCGCCGGGCCATGCCTTCGATCAGGCTATGGGCGATTCGCGGGTTGTTCTGCATAAGGCCGAGGAACTGCTCCTTGGGAATCACCATCACCGTGCAGGGTTCGCTGGCGACCACCGTGGCGCTGCGTTTCTCGCGAGTGAACACGGCCATGGCGCCGAAGATCTCGTCCTTCTGCACATCGCCGACTTTCTGGCCGTCCACCAGCGCTTCGGCGTGCCCTTCGATGATGATGAATACATGATCCGCATCGTCGCCCTGGCGGATCAGCGCCTCGCCCGCGGCGAAGTGGCGGAAGCCGGTGGCCGGGCGGACTTCCGGCTGCTTCAGGTGCGCCAGCGCATCGCCGAGCAGGGCAGTCTGTCCGATCAGGTACTGCAATAGCAGTTCCTGACGTTCCTGGTCAGCATGGATGTGCTGGAGCAGCGCATCGCGCGAATAGGGCAGCAGGCGGATCGGTTCT
This sequence comes from Pseudomonas sp. HMSC067G02, assembly GCF_001813485.1. Taxonomy (NCBI): domain Bacteria; kingdom Pseudomonadati; phylum Pseudomonadota; class Gammaproteobacteria; order Pseudomonadales; family Pseudomonadaceae; genus Pseudomonas; species Pseudomonas sp. HMSC067G02. Next base: position 13,625 of record NZ_KV812664.1, on the reverse strand, counting down.
TCGTTGGCATGCCGGCAGGCGGGGAGCTCGAGTCCGCGTCGAAGGCCGAGGAGGTCGCCTTCCTGGAGGTAGAACAGTGGGCGTTCGTCGACCAGCGCATGCAGCAGGCCGCTTTCCACCAGGAATACCTGGTCGGCGGGCAGCTCGCGTTCCAGGTCGTCGCTACGTTCCAGTTCCAGGGCGGGGCCGCTGGGTGCCAGGCCTTCGAGCAAGCGGTGAGGGATTCCCTGCAGGCGATTGATCAATTGGTCGGCATAAGCCGGTTGCTCGCCGAGTAGATACATGGCCATTTCCTTGAGCTGCCTGGTCGGGAGAGGAGGTACGAACGTCCACGAGACGATAGGTGGGCGCCCGGGGGGAGTAAATATCTTCCCGTGGCAGGTGTGAGCTAGCTCTTGTTTCGCACGGGGAAAGTCTCCAGCTCGCCGAGCAGTGCGGCCTTGTGGTCTGGGGACAGCTCGTTCCAGTGAACGTCGAGGAGTGCGCCTTCGATGGCATAGAGCAAGACTTTCGAGGCTCGGAAGCCGCGCGCGCGGACCGCGCGATAGGCTCCCACCGAGCCGAGCCGACGCAGATCGGTGGCGCTGTGGATACCCACGGCATGCAACCATTGGGTCGAGGTTTTCCCGAGGTTTTTCAGATTCAGCAGTTCGTCGTTCATCGTCGGTCCTTGCGATGCCGCTCAGAAGCGTGATGGCGCGGAACTGCCTGGAACCGGTCCGGAGCCGACAGGGCCGGCGCGATGGAGCGAGATGGCCGACGCGAGCGGCCTTCGCCCTTACGATCCGGCGTAGGCGGTCCGGGACCGATCCTCAGCCGGCCGGGTACCTGCCAGAAGTGTAGCGGCCTCCCGGCAAAACGTGGCCTGGCGTGGTCCTTCCGCTTCTCAGGGCTCCGGCAGGTAGCGCAGGCGGGTGCCGAAGTTCACCGACATGCGGATCTCGTCCGGCGCCAGGCGCAACGGGAAATACGTACCGGATATCTGCGCATGGGCCAGGCTGGCGCCCTCCAGGCGCGCCTCGCGCAGATCCACGCCGCGCAGGTCGGCGCCGCGGAAATAGGCATCGCTGAAGTCGACGCGGGCGGCATCCAGCAGACGCAGGTCAAGGCCGCGGAAGTCGCCGCCGGCCAGGTCGATCCAGCCGTCGGCCGGCTTCTGTCGGTTGAAGCCTTCGATGTCTTCGGCGTGGAGCAGTTGGTAGAGCGGCGAGTCGAGCTGACGGGGCGAGTTCATGGGCGGCGTCCTGCGCAGAAGGCTCGCCGTGAGTATAGAAGAGCAGCGGCACGGCGCCCGCCCTGGAGGGGCGGGCGGCATGGCAGTTCGTTCAGAGACCGGGCAGGCGCTGGCGAATGCCGTCGATCAGCCCGTCGAGGCTGGCCGCGTCGTGGGTGTCTACGCGCTTGCTCTGGACCGTCTCCGCCGCTGTCAGCGGCTCGCGGGTAGCCTGCTGGGTGCGGATCACGTCGAGAGTCGCGTCGGACGGGTCCTTGCCTTCCGCCTGGCGTTGCGCAAGCCAGCCGGCGATCACCGCTTCGGGCGCCTGGCAGTCGAGGATCAGGAACGGCACGCCGGTTTCTTCCGCGATGTGGCAAGCGGCCTGGCGCTGATTCTGCTTCAGGTAGGCGGCGTCGATCACCACCGGATAGCCGGCCTGGAGGATCTTCGCGGCCAACTGGTGAAGGTGCGCATAGGTCGCTTCGCTGGCCTGGCTGCTATAGATGCCGGCGGCGAACTGGCCCCTGTCGTGTTCCGGCTGCTCGCCGAACAGACGCTTGCGTTCGACATCCGAGCGCAGGCGCACGGCGCCCAGAGCCTCCACCAGACGCATGGCCACCTGGCTCTTGCCGACCGCGGAGACACCATGGGTGACCGCCAGGAAGCGCGAGGGAATGGCGCTGTAGCTTTCCGCCAGGTTGGCGTAGTTGCGGTACTGGCGCAGGGTCGCCGCGCGCTGCACGGCATCGGTCTGGTAGCCGAGGCTGAACAGCGCGACCTTGGCGCGGACCATGGCGCGGTAGGCCTTGTAGAAGTTCAGCAGTTCCAGGGCCTGGTAGTCGCCGGTGTGTTCCAGATAGAGGCTGACGAAGCGTCGAGCGTGGCACTTCAGGCCGCGATCTTCCAGGTCCATCGCGAGGAAGGCGAAGTCGGCGCAGACATCGGTGAAACGGAACGGCTCGTTGAATTCGATGCAGTCGAACAGCACTACCCTGCCGTCGATCAGCGCGGCGTTGCCCAGGTGGATGTCGCCGTGGCATTCGCGGATGAAGCCCTTCGCCTTGCGCTCCTGGAGCACCGGCAGCAGGCGTTCGAAGCTGCTTTCCGCCCAGGCTTCGAGGGCATCCAGCTGTTGCAGGTCGGCCTTGTCCTTGAGCAGCGGGCGAACCTGCTCGAAATTCTGCCGCACCGGCGCCATGCAGGACTCGGCGGTGCCCAGCGGGTGCTCCAGCGGCACCTTCGGAGTGTTCTGGTGGAAGTGCGCGATCTGCTCGGCCAGTTCGTCGATATGCTGGTTGGACAGTTCGCCGCGGCCCTGGATTGCCGCCAGCAGGTTGTCCTGCGGGAACTGGCGCATCTTCAGCAGGTATTCGATTGCCTCGCCGTCGCCGCCGATCCGCGGCGCCTCTTCGCTGCCGGTGATCGGCAGGACCTCCAGGTAGAGATCGTCGGTGAGGCGCTGGTTCAGGCGCAGCTCTTCGTTGCAATAGAAGCGGCGCTTGTCCAGGCTGGTGAAATCGAGAAAGCCGAAATCCATCGGCTTCTTGATCTTGTAGGCGTAGGGACCGGTCAACAGGACCCAGGAGATGTGCGTCTCGATGACCTCGAAGCGCTCCACCGGGTGGGGGTAGAGGGCCGGGTTCTGCAGGGCGGCGATCAGGGTCTGGCTCACGGGATATCCTTGCCTCTGAAATATGCGAAAACCCGCATTATGGCGGGAAGGGGTGACAGTGCAAACCTCGCTGGCGGATAGCAACCATTTGCCGGATCGCCGGTCGAATGCGCCGCGCTGCCGCCGCGCCTATCCACCGGGGCCGCGCAGACCGTGGATGCCGCCGATGCGGTGTCTGTCCGCTGTGGATAAAGTACGTATAATGCGCCGCCATGACGCGTCCCCGATCCCCCCGTTCCCGTAACAGCAAAGCACGCCCGGCACCCGGCCTGAACAAATGGCTCGGCTGGGCCCTCAAGCTCGGCCTCGTCGGCCTGGTGCTCCTCGCCGGCTTCGCCATCTATCTCGATGCCGTGGTGCAGGAGAAATTCTCCGGCCGGCGCTGGACCATCCCGGCGAAGGTCTATGCCCGCCCGCTGGAGCTGTTCAACGGCCTGAAGCTGAGCAGGGAAGACTTCCTGCGCGAACTCGACGCCCTCGGCTACCGTCGCGAGCCCAGCGTGAGCGGCCCTGGAACCGTATCGGTGGCGGCCAGCGCGGTCGAACTCAATACCCGTGGCTTCCAGTTCTACGAAGGCGCGGAACCGGCCCAGCGCGTGCGCGTGCGCTTCAACGGCAACTATGTCAGCGGGCTGAGCCAGGCCAACGGCAAGGAACTGGCGGTGGCGCGCCTTGAGCCGCTGCTGATCGGCGGCTTGTATCCGGCGCACCATGAGGATCGCATCCTGGTCAAGCTCGACCAGGTGCCGACCTACCTGATCGACACCCTGGTCGCGGTCGAGGATCGCGACTTCTGGAACCACCATGGCGTGTCGCTGAAATCCGTGGCCCGGGCGGTGTGGGTCAACACCACGGCCGGCCAGCTACGCCAGGGCGGCAGCACCCTGACCCAGCAGTTGGTGAAGAACTTCTTCCTGAGCAATGAGCGCAGCCTGAGCCGCAAGATCAACGAAGCGATGATGGCGGTGCTGCTGGAACTGCACTACGACAAGCGCGACATCCTCGAGTCCTATCTCAACGAGGTGTTCCTCGGCCAGGATGGGCAACGAGCGATCCATGGCTTCGGCCTGGCCAGCCAGTATTTCTTCAGCCAGCCGCTGGCCGAGCTCAAGCTCGACCAGGTGGCGCTGCTGGTCGGCATGGTCAAGGGACCGTCCTACTTCAACCCGCGGCGTTACCCGGATCGTGCGCTGGCGCGGCGCAACCTGGTGCTCGACGTGCTCGCCGAGCAGGGCGTGGCGACCCAGCAGGAAGTCGACGCCGCCAAGCAGCGCCCGCTCGGCGTTACCCGGCAGGGCAGCATGGCCGACAGCTCCTATCCGGCCTTCCTCGACCTGGTCAAGCGCCAGTTGCGCCAGGACTACCGCGACGAGGACCTGACCGAGGAAGGGCTGCGCATCTTCACCAGCTTCGATCCGATCCTGCAGGAGAAGGCCGAGACCTCCGTCAACGAAACGCTCAAGCGCCTCAGTGGGCGCAAGGGAGTCGACCAGGTCGAGGCGGCGATGGTCGTGACCAATCCGGAAACCGGCGAGATCCAGGCCCTGATCGGCAGTCGCGACCCGCGCTTCGCCGGCTTCAACCGGGCCCTGGACGCGGTGCGGCCGATCGGTTCGCTGATCAAGCCGGCGGTCTACCTGACCGCTCTCGAGCGGCCGAGCAAGTACACCCTGACCACCTGGGTGCAGGACGAGCCCTTCGCGGTGAAAGGCCAGGACGGCCAGGTCTGGCGACCGCAGAACTACGACCGGCGCTCGCATGGCACGATCTTCCTGTACCAGGGCCTGGCAAACTCCTACAACCTGTCCACCGCCAAGCTCGGCCTCGACGTCGGTGTGCCCAACGTGCTGCAGACCGTCGCCCGGCTGGGTATCAACCGTGACTGGCCGGCCTATCCGTCGATGCTGCTGGGCGCCGGTTCGCTCAGTCCGATGGAGGTCGCCACCATGTACCAGACCATCGCCAGCGGCGGCTTCAACACGCCGTTGCGGGGGATCCGCAGCGTCCTCACTGCCGACGGCCAGCCGCTCAAGCGCTATCCGTTCCAGGTCGAACAGCGCTTCGACTCGGGCGCCGTCTACCTGGTGCAGAACGCCATGCAGCGGGTCATGCGCGAAGGCACCGGGCGTTCGGTGTACAGTCAATTGCCGTCGTCGCTGACCCTCGCCGGCAAGACCGGCACCAGCAACGACTCGCGCGATAGCTGGTTCTCCGGTTTCGGCGGCGACCTCCAGGCTGTGGTCTGGCTCGGTCGCGACGACAACGGCAAGACGCCGCTTACCGGCGCCACCGGTGCCTTGCAGGTGTGGGCCAGCTTCATGCGCAAGGCGCATCCGCAATCGCTGGAAATGCCGATGCCGGAGAACGTGGTGATGGCCTGGGTCGACGCGCAGACCGGGCAGGGCTCGGCGGCGGATTGCCCGAATGCCGTACAGATGCCCTATATTCGTGGCAGCGAGCCCGCCCAGGGCCCAGGCTGCGGGAGCCAGAACCCCGCCGGCGAGGTGATGGACTGGGTACGTGGCTGGCTGAATTGATCCGAGAGGACCTGACGTGAAGAAGATTTTCGTATTCGCCGCGCTTGCCGGCAGTGCCGTGCTCGCGGGCTGCGCCAGCCCGCAGCACGGGGCGATCCCGGTGGTGGATTCCGGTACTCCGGTGTCCAACCAGGAAAGCGGCGGTTTCCGCATCACCCGTACCCAGGTACCGCGTACCCAGCAAGGCGCCGCCACCCAGGGCATTCCCCAGGGCGGCGACTCCGGTGTGGTGGTGATGGTGCCGCAGGGCGCCAATTCCGCACCGATCCAGACTTTCCCGGCGCAGTCCGGCGCCGCGCCGATCAGCAGCGCTCCGCTCGGCACCGGCACCCAGTACCAGGCTCCGCCCAGCAGCGCCTCCACGCCACCGCTGGGTGGCAGCTACAACATGCCGCCCAGCGGCGCCAGTCGTTCCGCGCCCACCGGCATTCCGGCCTCCGGCTCGGCCGGCAGCCTGGCGGCCGACGAGCAGTTGGACGGGCCGGTCCTGGCGATGCTCACAACCGCCCAGCAACAGCAGGGCAGCGGCGACCTGAACAGCGCCGCCGCCAGCCTCGAGCGAGCCCAGCGCATCGCTCCGCGCGAGCCGCAGGTGCTCTATCGCCTGGCCCAGGTGCGCCTGGCCCAGGGCGATGCGGCCCAGGCCGAGCAGGTCGCGCGCCGTGGCTTGAGCTACGCCAATGGCCGGCCGGCCTTGCAGGCCGGGCTCTGGGAACTGATCGCCCAGGCTCGGGAGAAGCAGGGAGACTCCGCCGGCGCTGCGCTGGCCCGGCAGAAGGCCAAGGTCAGCTCCTGATGGATCGACGGGTCTATGCGCTGGCCGACCAGTTGTTGCTGATCGAGCGTGAGTTGCGTGCCCTCGGCTGGTGGAGCGAAAGCAGCCCCGCCCCGGAAGCGCTGGCCAGCCCCGAGCCGTTCTGCGTGGATACGCTGGCGCTCGAGCAATGGCTGCAATGGATCTTCCTGCCACGGATGAAGCTGATTCTCGAAAGCGACAGCGCCTTGCCGCAAGCCTCGGGTATCCTGGCCATGGCCGAGGTGGCCTATGCGCAGCGTGGCGAGGAAGTCGCCGGCCTGCTGGCGGCGCTTGGCGAGTTCGACCGGCTGATCGGCGGGCCGTCATGAAGCTTCGGCAGTAAAGAAAAACCCGGCTACAGGCCGGGTTTTTCTTTGCTTCAAGCAAAGCGGAGAGCCGGGTCAGCCCCATGCTGCGGGACGGGGCTGTGTTCGCCTCAGCGGCAATTCTCCTGGATCGCCTTTTCGGCCTTGGCGATTCGCTCCTGGCGTTCTTCCTCGCCGAGGCGACGGAGTTCGCCCTTGCCTTCGTCGACCCTTACGCGCGGGTTGTTCTTCAGTTGCGCGAGGTTGTTGCGGGTCTCTTCGCAGAACTGCTTGCGCTCGGCCTCTTCCTTCGCCACTTGCTGCTTCACCTTGTCGTCGATCGCCTTCTGCTCGGGATCGGCCGGTTTCTGCTGGATGGTCGGTGCCGGGGTCGAGGGGGGCAGGGGGAAGTTGTCCGGCGGCGGGGCGGTCTGGGTATTCACCGTGGTCGCTTGTGCACCTTGCGGCGGTTGTGCGCCGAAGTGGGTGACGCCCTCGGCGTCGACCCATTTGTAGATCGGGGCGGCCATGGCGAAAGAGGAGAGGGCGAGCAACAAGCTGGCCGGGAGGATCATGCGTCGCATGCGGAGTCCTTGGAATGCGCTAACTGCGGCTAACTATAACCAAATCCGCCAGCGCGGCATGCTGCACGGCATCACAACCGCCGCCGGAGACGGCCTCGCCGTGGCAAGTCCTCGCGGGAATCATGGGCATTTTGGAAAAGTTTGCTCTAAATCGGAATTTTCTAGCCATAAAATCTGTTTTTGGTCATTGATCAGCTTTTTTATAGAAGGGTATGGCAGCTTCCTTGGAATTTTTTTTGATAATTTTCAGAATAAAGCTTGACTTGCGTTCGACGAATGCGAAGAATCCAAGCTCGCTGTAGCGGGCCGTCTGCAACCCAGTCCCCTCTCCGGCAGACCATGAGGTGCCTACCCGCGCCGAAAGTTACACCCTGCTTCGCGTTACCTCGCGCTGGGTGGAAGAGCTCCGTAACACCAGGCGCCCTTCCAAGTTTGCTCAATCGGCAGTTGACGTAGCCGGTGACTACCGTCACCCATGCTCTGCCGGGCAGCCAACCGAATTTCGGTCGCCCGCCCCTGGGTGGCCGTATAGCGTTCTAGAGGTGAAAACGTGGAGCTTTTATCTGGCGCTGAAATGGTCGTCCGCTCGTTGCGCGACGAAGGCGTTAAGTACATCTACGGGTACCCGGGTGGTGCCCTCCTGCATATCTACGACGCGCTCTTCAAGGAGCACGACGTGACCCACATCCTGGTGCGCCACGAACAGGCGGCTACCCATATGGCCGACGGCTACGCCCGCGCCACCGGCAAACCCGGTGTCGTGCTGGTGACTTCCGGCCCGGGCGCGACCAACGCCATCACCGGTATCGCCACCGCGTACATGGACTCCATCCCGATGGTGATCCTGTCGGGCCAGGTGCCGAGCAACATGGTCGGTACCGACGCGTTCCAGGAAACCGACATGGTCGGGATCTCCCGGCCGATCGTGAAGCACAGCTTCATCATCAAGCATCCCTCGGAAATTCCCGAGGTGATCAAGAAGGCCTTTTACCTGGCGCAGTCCGGTCGTCCGGGGCCGGTGGTCGTGGATATTCCGAAGGACATGGGCGACCCGACGCAGAAGTTCGAATATTCCTATCCGAAGAAGGTCAAGTTGCGTTCGTACAGCCCGGCCGTTCGCGGTCACTCGGGACAGATCCGCAAGGCCGCCGAGATGCTCCTGGCCGCCAAGCGCCCGGTGGTCTATTCCGGCGGCGGCGTGATCATGGGCAATGCCGCGGCGCCGCTGACCGAGCTGGCGCAGATGCTCAACCTGCCGGTGACCAACACCCTGATGGGCCTCGGCGGGTATCCCGGCGCGGACCGCCAGTTCCTCGGCATGCTCGGGATGCATGGCAGCTTCACCGCCAACCTGGCGATGCATCACAGCGACGTGATCCTCGCGGTCGGCGCGCGTTTCGACGACCGGGTCATCAACGGTGCGGCGAAGTTCTGCCCGAACGCCAAGATCATCCACATCGACATCGATCCGGCGTCGATTTCCAAGACCATCAAGGCCGACATCCCGATCGTCGGCCCGGTGGACAGCGTTCTCACCGAAATGGTCGCGATCGTCAGGGAAATCGGCGAGACCCCGAACCAGGATGCCCAGGCTGCCTGGTGGAAGCAGATCGACGAATGGCGTGGTAACCGTGGGTTGTTCCCGTACGACAAGGGCGACGGCAGCATCATCAAGCCGCAGACCGTCATCGAGACGCTCTACGAGGTTACCCATGGCGATGCCTTCATCACCTCCGATGTCGGCCAGCACCAGATGTTCGCCTCGCAGTACTACAAGTTCAACAAGCCCAATCGCTGGATCAACTCCGGCGGTCTCGGCACCATGGGCTTCGGCTTCCCGGCGGCGATGGGCATCAAGCTCAACTTCCCGGACGACGATGTCGCCTGCGTGACCGGCGAGGGCAGTATCCAGATGAATATCCAGGAACTGTCTACCTGCCTGCAGTACGACCTGCCGGTGAAGATCGTCAACCTGAACAATGGTGCCCTGGGCATGGTCCGCCAGTGGCAGGACATGCAGTACAACAGCCGTTATTCGCATTCCTACATGGAATCCCTGCCGGACTTCGTCAAGCTTGCCGAAGCCTACGGGCATGTCGGCATGCGCATCACCGACCTGAAGGATCTGAAGCCGAAGATGGAGGAGGCGTTCGCCATGAAGAATCGCCTGGTCTTCCTCGACATCCAGGTGGACGCCAGCGAACACGTCTATCCGATGCAGATCCGTGACGGCGCGATGCGCGACATGTGGCTGAGCAAGACGGAGCGTACCTGATCATGCGACACATCATTTCCCTGCTGCTGGAAAACGAGCCAGGCGCATTGTCCCGCGTGGTCGGCCTGTTCTCCCAACGCAACTACAACATCGAAAGCCTGACCGTGGCGCCGACCGAGGACCCGACCCTGTCGCGTCTGACGCTGACCACCGTGGGGCACGATGAGGTGATCGAGCAGATCACCAAGAACCTCAACAAGCTGATCGAAGTGGTCAAGCTGGTGGACCTGTCGGAAAGCGCTCATATCGAGCGCGAGCTGATGCTGGTGAAGGTCAAGGCCACGGGCGCCCAGCGCGCCGAGGTCAAGCGCACCACCGATATCTTCCGTGGGCAGATCGTCGACGTCACCAGTAGCGTCTATACCGTGCAACTGGCGGGTACCAGCGACAAACTGGACAGCTTCATCCAGGCCATCGGCACCGCGTCGATCCTGGAAGTGGTCCGCAGTGGCGTCACCGGCATCGCCCGTGGCGACAAGACTCTGAGCATCTGAACTGAAAGCAGGCCCGCGAGGCCTTACTGAAGGGGAATTCCCATGCGCGTTTTCTACGATAAAGATTGTGACCTCTCGATCATCCAGGGCAAGAAAGTTGCCATCATCGGCTACGGCTCCCAGGGCCACGCCCATGCCTGCAACCTGAAGGACTCCGGCGTCGACGTCACCGTGGGCCTGCGTAGCGGCTCTGCCACCGTGGCCAAGGCCGAAGCGCACGGTCTGAAGGTTGCCGACGTGAAGACCGCCGTCGCCGCAGCCGACGTGGTCATGATCCTCACCCCGGACGAGTTCCAGGGCCGCCTGTACAAGGAAGAGATCGAGCCGAACCTGAAGAAGGGCGCCACCCTGGCCTTCGCTCACGGCTTCTCCATCCACTACAACCAGGTCGTCCCGCGCGCCGACCTCGACGTGATCATGATCGCGCCGAAGGCCCCGGGTCACACCGTGCGTTCCGAGTTCGTCAAGGGCGGTGGCATCCCTGACCTGATCGCCATCTACCAGGACGCTTCCGGCAACGCCAAGAACGTCGCCCTGTCCTACGCCTGCGGCGTCGGCGGCGGTCGTACCGGTATCATCGAAACCACCTTCAAGGACGAGACCGAAACCGACCTGTTCGGTGAGCAGGCCGTTCTCTGCGGTGGTTGCGTCGAGCTGGTCAAGGCCGGTTTCGAAACCCTGGTCGAAGCCGGTTACGCGCCGGAAATGGCCTACTTCGAGTGCCTGCACGAGCTGAAGCTGATCGTCGACCTGATGTACGAAGGCGGCATCGCCAACATGAACTACTCCATCTCCAACAACGCCGAATACGGTGAGTACGTAACCGGTCCGGAGGTGATCAACGCCGAGTCCCGTGCTGCCATGCGCAACGCCCTGAAGCGCATCCAGGACGGCGAATACGCGAAGATGTTCATTACCGAAGGGGCGGCCAACTACCCGTCGATGACTGCCTACCGCCGCAACAACGCCGCTCACCCGATCGAGCAGATCGGCGAGAAGCTGCGCGCGATGATGCCGTGGATCGCAGCCAACAAGATCGTCGACAAGAGCAAGAACTAAGCGGCTCCGGCGACAGACGAAGAAACGCGGCCCTGGCCGCGTTTTTTCGTTCTTGCCTGGCGATCTGGTATAAAGCCTGGGCCGGCGGAGTTGTCTTCCTAGTCAGAAGAGCTGTCGGCATATTCGTACCCCATCAGTTCCCAAGGAATTGTCCATGAGTGAACGTCCCGAGGAGCCGAACAAGGCCTCCGACGAAGAAAGCCTGCTGCCCATCGACGAACATATAGAAGAAGGGCACGACGCCGAAGGGCGGAAGGTTCGTCACCGCGGTATCTACCTGCTGCCCAACCTGTTCACCACGGCGGCCCTGTTTTCCGGCTTCTACGCCATCATCAATGGCATGAGCGGCCAGTTCGCCAATGCCGCCATCGCTATCTTCGTGGCCATGGTCCTCGATGGACTGGACGGCCGCGTGGCTCGCCTGACCAACACCCAGAGCGCCTTCGGCGCCGAGTATGACTCGCTGTCCGACATGGTCGCCTTCGGTGTGGCGCCGGCGCTGGTCGCCTTCGAATGGGCGCTTGGCAGCCTCGGCAAGGTCGGTTGGATGGTTGCCTTCATCTACGTTGCGGGCGCCGCCCTGCGTCTGGCTCGTTTCAACACCCAGGTCGGCAAGGCCGACAAGCGCTATTTCATCGGCCTGGCCAGTCCGGCCGCCGCGGCGCTGGTGGCGGGCACGGTATGGGCGTTCAGCGATTTCGAGATCCAGGGCGCCAAGGTTGCCTTCCTCGTCGCCCTGCTGGTCGCCGCCGCCGGTGTGCTGATGGTCAGCAACATCAAGTACCACAGCTTCAAGGATCTCGACCTGCGCGGCCGGGTGCCGTTCGTGGCGATCCTTATCGTGGTGCTGGCCTTCGCCGTGGTCTTTACCGACCCGCCGCGCATCCTCCTGTTGCTGTTCCTTGCCTACGCGGCCTCCGGTCCTGTGCAATACCTGCTGCAACTGCGTCGCCGGAAGCAGCCGAGCTGATGTAATTTCCAACGGGCTCCGCAGTCTACTGGCATAAAGCTGGTCATTGCGGAGCCCGTCATGCTGATCAAGATTCCCTCCCGTTCCGACTGTTCCGAGTCGGAAGTCACGTCCGAAACCCTCTATCTGTCCCGTCGGCGTCTGCTCGGTGCTTCCTTCGCCGGATTGGCGCTGGCCAGCGGCCTGCCGCGCCTGGGCTTTGCCGACGAACAGCGCTATGCCGGCGTCGAGCCGGTGCCGGCGCCGGGCTGGTTCGCCAAAAAGCTACCGCAGACCCGCTGGCAGGCGGTGGATGTCCAGGGGGAGGCGATCACGCCATTCAAGGACGCCACCCACTACAACAATTTCTACGAATTCGGGCCGAACAAGGGCGACCCGGCGGAAAACGCCTCGGCCCTGAAGACCGAGCCCTGGTCGGTGGTGATCGACGGCGAGGTCGGCAAGCCGGGTACCTATGCCCTCGAGGATTTCGTCAAACCCTACCAACTGGAAGAGCGCATCTATCGGCTGCGCTGCGTGGAAGCCTGGTCGATGGTGATCCCTTGGCTGGGCTTTCCCCTGGCGGACCTGCTCAAGCGGGTCGAACCCAATGGGCAGGCGAAGTTCGTCCGTTTCGAAACCCTGCAGCGTCCGGAACAGATGGTCGGCCAACGCTCCGGTTTCTCGGTGATCGACTGGCCTTATATAGAAGGCTTGCGCATGGACGAGGCGATGCATCCCCTGGCAATTCTGGCGGTGGGCATGTACGGGCGGCTGTTGCCCAACCAGAATGGCGCGCCGTTGCGCCTGGTGGTGCCGTGGAAGTATGGCTTCAAGAGCATCAAGTCCATCGTGCGTATCAGTCTGGTCCGTGAGCAGCCGAAGACCACCTGGGAAAGCATTGCCGCCAACGAGTACGGGTTCTATGCCAACGTCAATCCGCAGGTCGACCACCCGCGATGGTCCCAGGCTCGCGAGCGGCGCCTGCCCAGTGGGTTGTTCAGCCCCAATGTACGGGATACGCAGATGTTCAATGGCTACGGGAGCGAGGTCGCTTCCCTTTATAGCGGCATGGATCTGAGGAAGTACTACTGATGCGCTACTGGTATCTGCGCCTTGCGGTATTCCTGGGGGCGCTGGCAGTGCCGGCCTGGTGGTTGTACCAAGCCTGGATCTTTGCCCTCGGACCTGACCCGGGCAAGACCCTGGTCGATCGACTGGGGCTGGGCGCCTTGGTATTGCTGCTACTCACCCTGGCGATGACCCCACTGCAGAAGCTGAGCGGCTGGCCGGGCTGGATCGCCGTGCGTCGCCAGTTGGGGTTGTGGTGCTTCACCTATGTGCTGCTGCACCTGAGCGCTTACTGCGTGTTCATCCTGGGGTTGGACTGGGGGCAGTTGGGCATCGAGTTGAGCAAGCGTCCCTACATCATCGTGGGAATGCTTGGATTCATCTGCCTGTTCCTGTTGGCGATCACTTCCAACCGCTTCGCCATGCGCAAGCTCGGTAGTCGCTGGAAGAAGCTGCATCGCCTGGTCTACCTGATCCTTGGGCTCGGCTTGCTGCACATGCTCTGGGTGGTGCGGGCAGACCTGGAGGAGTGGACCCTGTACGCTGTGGCTGGTGCGTCGCTCATGCTGCTGCGGCTACCCTCGATCGCTCGCCGCCTGCCCAGGCTTCGAACTCGTCCCGGTGTTTCGTAATAAAAGTTTCAAATAAGTGTTGACGCCAGTTTCTA
>NZ_KV812663.1:77483-194592 GCF_001813485.1 Pseudomonas sp. HMSC067G02 | reverse complement strand
ATCGGCCTTGAGGGTCAGGTGCAGGCCGGGCAGCCTGTCGGAAAGGGGGGGCGGCTGCTTCAGCGCGGTGAAGTTGCGTTCTTCCTTCTCGCCCTTCACCGGATCGACCGCGATGTAGACGCCGGAGACCAGGGTTTCCAGGCCGGTGACGCCAGCCAGGGAAACCCGCGGCTTGACCAGCCAGAAGCGGGTACCCTTGCTCAGGTACTGGCGCGCCTCCTTGTCCATTTCGATGGTGGCCACCACGCCCTTGATATCTTCGCTGACATCCAGCGCGACGACCTTGCCGACCGCGATGCCCTTGTACAGCACCTCGGTCTTCTTCGCCTGGATGCCATCGCTGCTCTCGAAGCGCACCTGGATCAACACCCCTGCCTGGTCGTAGGCGCGCCAGCCCAGCCAGGCCCCGATAGCCAGGGCCACCAGCGGCAGCACCCAGATCGCCGACCAGTTCGAGGTCTTGTGTTTCTTCGGGCTTGGCAAATCACTCATTCTCGTCGTCCAGATTGGTGTTGTCCCAGATAAGCCGGGGGTCGAACGTCACGGCGGCGAGCATGGTGAGCACCACCACGCTGGCGAAGGCGGCGGCGCCGAGGTTGGCCTCGATGCTCGCCAGGTTGCCGAAATTCACCAGCGCCACGAGGATGGCGATGACGAAGATATCGAGCATCGACCAGCGCCCGACCCATTCGATGAAGCGGTACATCATGATTCGCTGGCGGGCCGACATCGGCTGGTGCCGCTGCACCGAATAGAGCAGCAGGGCGATGCCGACCAGCTTGAAGGTGGGGACGACGATACTGGCGACGAACACCACCAGGGCGATGGGAAGCATGTCGGCCTGGATCAGGGTCACGACCCCGCCCATGATGGTCGCCGGGGAGCCCTTGCCGAGCATGTTGACGGTCATGATCGGCAACAGGTTGGCGGGAACGTAGAGAATCATCGCCGAGATCAGCAACGCCCAGGTACGGGCGATGCTGCTCGGCCGCCGAGGATGCAGCTTCGCGCCGCAGCGACTGCAACGCGGATGCTCGTTCCCGTCGGCGCGATTCAACTGGTGGCACTCGCCGCAGACCAGAATGCCGGCATCGATCGCACGCATTGTCGTTCTCCAGGATCTCTGCCGGGACGGTGATGGTTTGTCGTCGTCCAGCACGGCGGCCAACCTGTGCCTTGCCCGGCAGGGAATGGGCACGGGGAAACCACCTGTCGGGGGAGGCTGCCGTCGGAAGACGATTCTGTTCGGGGCGTTACAGCGATGGCATGGGTTCGGCCACTCACGCGCATCAGTTGTCCGCTCGGCTCGATCTGGCCAGGCTGGGCCGGACTCGCTATTCATGCCGCTTGGACGACGATCGAGCGCTGGGATCGCATGATGCTTATATAGTTCACATGAGTCAATATTGTCTCATGTGTTTTTCACCATCGCGCTATACGGAGCCAAGCGGCGATCCTGCCAGGGAGGCATCATGGCATTCGCCACGGAAGGAAGGACCCCCGGAGAGATTGTGGCGCGCCTCCTGTCTCATGCCGATGCAAGTGGCGGTATCGGACGAGAATCCCTCGACACCGAGAAGCGGCTTTTCCGCGTCCAGGCATGGGACGATAGGAGCGCTCGGGTAGTCCTGGATCGATACTCGCTTTGCTCATTCGGGGTACAGGCAGGAACACCGGCGGGCCTCTTCCGGGGCTCCTCCAGTGTCCTGCTGCACACCTCTGAGGCTTCGATATCCTCCGAACCTCGTCTTTGCCCGGTTCCTCTTTCAGTCAATCGCCGCCCGCGTCTCAACCCCGTCCACCAACCGCGCAATCCCCAATGGGTTGCCATCCTTCAGCGCTTCCGGCAGCCACGCGTCCGGGTAGTTCTGGTAGCACACCGGGCGCAGGAAACGCTCGATGGCCAGGGTGCCCACCGAGGTGCCTCGGGCGTCCGAGGTGGCCGGGTACGGACCGCCGTGGACCATCGCGTCGCAGACTTCCACGCCGGTCGGATAGCCGTTGAGCAGCAGGCGCCCTGCCTTCTGTTCCAGGAGCGGTACCAGGTCGGCGAAGGACGCCAGGTCTTCCGCTTCGGCGATCAGGGTCGCGGTGAGCTGCCCGTGCAGCCCATGCAGCGCGCGCTTCAGTTCGGCGTGGTCGGCGACCTCGACGACCACGCTGGCCGGGCCGAAGACTTCTTCCTGCAGCAACTCGTCGCCCTCCAGCAGCAGGCTGACGTCCGCCTGGAACAGTTGCGGCCGGGCCTGGCGGCCCTCCTGCGGTTGCCCGGCGAGATGGCGGACGCGCGGGTGGGCGTGCAGCGCCGCCAGGCCTTTTTCATAGCTGGCCAGCGTGCCGGCGTTGAGCATGGTCTGCGCCGGCTGGTCGTCCATGCGGGCGGCGAAGCGTTCGAGGAACGCCGAGAATTGCGCAGAGCGGATGCCGATGACCAGGCCCGGATTGGTACAGAACTGGCCGCAGCCGAGTACCACCGAGGCGCTCAGTTCGTCGGCCACGGCCTCGCCGCGCTTCTTCAGCGCCGCCGGCAGCAGCACCACCGGGTTGATGCTGCTCATCTCGGCGAACACCGGGATCGGTTGCGCCCGGGCGGCCGCCATGTCGCAGAGGGCGCGGCCGCCCTTCAGCGAACCGGTGAAGCCGACCGCCTGGATCGCGGGGTGGCGGACCAGCCGCTCCCCTACTCCGCCGCCGTAGATCATGTTGAACACGCCCGCCGGCATGCCGGTGCGCTCGGCCGCGCGGAGGATCGCTGCGGCGACCCGTTCGGCGGTGGCCATGTGTCCGCTGTGCGCCTTGAACACCACCGGGCAGCCGGCGGCCAGGGCCGCGGCGGTATCGCCGCCG
The DNA here is from genome assembly GCF_001813485.1 of Pseudomonas sp. HMSC067G02. NCBI lineage: Bacteria > Pseudomonadati > Pseudomonadota > Gammaproteobacteria > Pseudomonadales > Pseudomonadaceae > Pseudomonas > Pseudomonas sp. HMSC067G02. The sequence goes on along the minus strand of NZ_KV812663.1, from coordinate 191,745 downwards.
GCGGTGGAGAACGCCAGGGGGAAGTTGCTCGCGCCGAACACCGCCACCGGACCGAGGCCGATCCGGCACTGGCGCAGGTCGACTCGTGGCAGCGGCTTGCGTTCGGGCCGGGCGCGGTCGATGCGCGCGCCATGGAAGTCGCCGCGCCGCAGGACTTCGGCGAACAGGCGCAGCTGGCCGCTGGTGCGGCTGCGTTCGCCGTGGATGCGCGTGGCCGGTAGCGCGGTTTCACGGCAGACGATGGCGACGAAATCATCGTCCAGTGCGTCGAGTTCGGCGGCGATGGTATCGAGGAATTCCGCGCGGCGGCTGGCCGGCAGTTGCCGGTAGTGCGGGTAGGCGCTGGCGGCGGCTTCGGCGGCGGCGTCCACTTCTTCCGGGGTGGCTTGCACGAAGCGGTACGGCAGCGCCTCACCGCTGGCGGCGTCGAGGCTTTGCAGGAAGAGCGTGCCGGCCGCGCTGCGGGCGCCGCCGATGTAGTTGTGTCCGAGGATGGCTGTCATGTCGACCTCATGCAGGAGAAGCCCCGCCGAGGATGGTCGGCGGGGTTGGAGCCAGGGGCTCCGCAGGAATGAAGAAGTCCGTGCCACGGCCCTCTCGTGAAGGTCTCGCCCATGCACGGCGGCGGAACTCAGAGCGCTACCACCCGCCCCGGCGTCAGTGCGGTCTCGACGGCGGCGATGCCATTGCGCAGCGGCGCGCCGAACTCGGCCATGGTGATCTCGAAGACATCCCCCGGCATCGCCTTGATCCCGTCGGCGAAGGACAGCGTGGCGGTACCGAAGTAATGCACGTGGACGTCGCCCGGACGGAGGAACTGCGCGTACTTGAAATGGTGGTACTCGAGGTTCTCCAGGCTGTGGCACATGTTGTCCTCGCCGGAAAGGAACGCCTGCTGCCAGAGCACTTCGCCGTCGCGCAGGATCCGGCTCTCGCCCTGCAGGTGGCGCGGCAGTTCGCCGACTCGCAGCTCCGGCCCGTAGCAGCAGGCGCGTAGCTTGGAATGCGCCAGGTACAGGTAGTTGCGGCGCTCCATCAGGTGGTCGGAGAACTCATTGCCCAGGGCGTAGCCGAGCCGGTAAGGCCGGCGGTCATCGCCGATCAGGTAGAGCCCGACCAGCTCCGGTTCCTCGCCGGCGTCCTCGGCGAAGGCCGGTAGCGGGAAGTCCGCGCCGGGGCGCACGACGATGCCGCCGTCGCCCTTGTAGAACCATTCGGGCTGCGCGCCGACCTGACCCGCCGGTGGCTTGCCGCCCTCCAGGCCCCACCTGAAGATGCGCATGGTGTCGGTCAGCGCGGCCTCGTCGCCCTGGTTCTGCTGGTGCATGCGGTCGCGCGTCGCGGCGCTGCCCAGGTGGGTCAGGCCGGTGCCACTGACCAGGCAATGGGCCGGGTCTTCATGATCCAGCGGCGGCAGCACCCTTCCCTCCTCCAGCAACCCGGCATAGTCCGGGCCTGGCTCGCTGCCTCGGCGCAGCACCTCGTCGTGCAGGCCGATGCCCGCGCGAATCGCCGCCAGCCCCAGTTCGCGCGTGCTGCGCACGCCGCGCAGCACCTGTATCCCGGCGCCTTCGACGACGCCGACCCGGCGCTGCCCTGCCCGGTCCTCGAATTGAATCAGCCGCATCTCGGCTCCTCCTGTGGGCTCCGACTATCACTCGATGATGATGAAATCCTTGAGGTGCTCTTCGGATATCTCCAGGCCCAGGCCGGGCTTGTGGTCGTCCAGCTGGATATAGCCGTCGACCGGCTGCGGCTCGCCCTTGAACACGTAGTAGAACAGCTCGTTGCCGACCTCGACGTCGAACACCGGGAAGAACTCGGCCATCGGCGAGGCGGTGCTGGCCATGGTCAGGTGATAGTTGTGCAACTGTCCGGCGTGCGGGATCACCGGCACCGACCAGGCCTCGGCCATGGCGTTGATCTTGCGCGCGGCGGTGATCCCGCCGACGCGGTTGGTGTCGTACTGGATGACGTCCACCGCGCGGCGCTCCAGCAGGTCCTTGAAGCCGTGGCCGGTGAATTCGTGCTCGCCGCCGGAGATCGGCATGATCCCCATCTTCTTCAGCTCGACGTAGCCCTCGATGTCATCGGCGATCACCGGCTCCTCCAGCCAGCGTGGTTCGAACTCGGCGAGCTTCGGCAGCATCCGCCGGGCGTATTCCAGGGTCCAGCCCATGTAGCATTCGAGCATGATGTCGATGTCCGGCCCGGCCAGTTCGCGTAGCGCGCGGACCTGCTCGATGTTCCTGCGCATGCCCGTCGGGCCGTCCTTGGGGCCATAGCCGAAGCGCATCTTCAGCGCGGTGAAGCCCTGGTTCAGGTAGCCCTGGGCCTCTTCGAGGAAGGCGTCGAGGTTGTCGTTGGCGTAGAGCTTCGAGGCGTAGGTCCAGATCTTCTCCTTGGTGCGGCCGCCGAGCAGCTTGAACACCGGCTTGTTCACCGCCTTGCCCATGATGTCCCAGATCGCCAGGTCCACCGCCGAGATGGCTGCCATGCCGATGCCCTTGCGGCCCCAGGCGTGGGTGCGGCGATACATCTTCTGCCAGATGTACTCGTTGTCGAACGGGTCTTCGCCGATGCAGATCGGCGCCAGGTAGAGGTCGACGATTTCCTTCGCCACGCGCGGCGCCAGGGCGCAGTTGCCGATGCCGACGAGGCCGTCGTCGGTCTCGATCTCCACCACCAGCCAGCCGTGGAAGCGGAACGAACCCATGGCGTCTCCCTTCTCGAACAGGATGTCGCTGGCATTGGTGCAGAAGTGCGCCTGCGGCGGGACGACCTTGCCCTTCCATTCGAAGACGCGGGTACGGACGGATTTGATTTTCATGTCGCAGCTCCTATCGGTGCGTAGTGTGGGTCAGCCGGCCTGCCGCGCTCGCAGCGGGACGGACGGCGATCCGGAGGTCTTCAGCCGGGCCAGCAGGCAGGCGCCGAGCAGGCCGACGGCGGCCAGGGCGAACATGCCGGCGCGCGGGTCGGCGAACTGGCTTTCCATGAGGGTCTTGAGGTTCGGCGCGACGAAGCCGCCGAGGTTGCCCAGGGAGTTGATCAGGGCGATGCCGCTGGCCGCGGCCGCACCGCTCAGGTAACCGGTGGGAAGGGTCCAGAACAGCGGCTGCACCGAGACGAAGCCGGACGCGGCGAAGCAGAAGGCGATCACCGCCAGGCCCAGGTTGCCGGCCAGCGCCGAGGCGGCGATGCCGGCTGCGGCCATGCCCAGCATGGCCACCGCGAGCTGGCGGTGCAGGCCGCTGCGATCGGCCTGGCGGGTCACCAGGCGCGTTACCACCAGGGCGCAGACCCAGGGAATCGCGGTGATCAGGCCTACGTTCAGGCCGACCTGGCCGTCGAGGAAGCTGGCGATGCGGGTCGGCAGGTAGAACACCACGCCGTACACGCTCATCTGGATGGTGAAGTAGACCAGGCAGAACTTCAGCACCTGGCCGCTGCGCAGGGCGCTGAGGAAGCCGTGCGGGCCGCGTGCCTGTTTGCGGGTGTCTTCTTCGGCCAGCTCGCCTTCCAGCGCCCGCTTCTGCTCGTCGCTCAGCCAGCCGGCATCGCGCGGGCGGTCGACCAGGTAGAAGTAGGCGGCAATGCCGACCAGCGAGGCCAGCAGTCCCTCGGTGACGAACAGCCACTGCCAGTTGGCCAGGCCGAAGATGCCGTGGAACTCCAGCAGCCAGCCGGACAGCGGACCGCCCAGCACCAGCGCCAGCGGCAGGCCGAAATAGAACAGGCCGAGCGCCTGGGCACGGCTGCGCTGCGGGAACCAGTAGGTGAGGTAGAGGATGATGCCGGGGAAGAAGCCCGCCTCGGCGACGCCCAGCAGGAAGCGCAGGACATAGAAAGTCATGGCGTCGTCGGCGAACATCATCGCCGCCGAGACCAGGCCCCAGGTGACCATGATCCTGCACAGCCAGACCCTGGCGCCGAGGCGGTGCAGCATCAGGTTGCTGGGTACCTCGAAGCAGGCATAGCCGATGAAGAAGATGCTCGCGCCGAACGCGAAGGCGGCATCGCCGAGGCCGGTGTCGGCTTGCAGGAAGGCCCGCGCGTAACCGACGTTGGCCCGGTCGATGAAAGCCAGTACATACATCAGGACCAGGAAAGGCAGGAGCCGCAGGCGGCTGGTGGCGATCGCCGAGGACAGCAGCCTGGCGTGGTCGTTCATGGCGCTCATGGAGGGCTTCCTTCTTGTTGTTGTTGTTCGACGCGGAGGCGGCATGGCCGCTTGCGTTGGGCCGACTGTAGCCAGGCCGCTCCCGCGCGGATAATCACTTCTGCGCATTCATCGATAACCCCAGGCAATACCTTTTCACCAATCAGCCAATCGCCGGTTATCGGGCAGCAGCGAGAGCGGCCCTGCGCTCAGAGCAGCGGCAGGGAATACGAGAGGATCAGGCGGTTCTCGTCGACATCGGCGGCATGGTTGGACCGCAGCATGGCGTTGCGCCAACGCAGGCCGAGGTTCTTCAGCGGGCCGCTCTGGATCACGTAGGCGACGTCCACGTCGCGTTCCCAGGCGCGGCCGTCGTCCATCGCCTTCGTCCGGGCATGGGCGCCGCTGGCGTAGCGGGCCATGGCGGTCAGCCCGGGAATGCCCAGGGCGACGAAGTCGTAGTCGTAGCGCAGTTGCCAGGAGCGCTCGCCGGCGCTGGTGAAGTTGCGCACCTGGATGTCGTTGACCAACGGCGTGCTGGTGCCGGCGACGTAGAGCATCCCGTCGTCGCCGTACATGCGCTGGTAGCCGGCGCCAAGGCTGTGGCCGCCGCGGGTCGCGCTGAAGAAACCGGTCAGCGCGCGATTGTCCAGTTCGCCGAGCTTCGCGGCACCTTCGTCGCGCGTGTCGAAGAGCCCGACGCTGGCGCCCAGGCGCCAGCCGCCGAAGCTCTGCTTGTGGCTCAAGCTGTAGTAGTCCTGCCGGTAGATGTCTTGCAGTCGCGCCTGCCACAGCCCGACCTGGCTGCGCTCGGCATTGAAGCGGTACTCCGCGCCCATGTAGTCGAAACGGTCGGAGAACGCCCCGCCGCGCCCATCCACCGAGAGGTCCTGGTGGTCGCTGGAGTTGCGCTGGCTGAGCGAACGCATCTGCCCGCCATGCAGGGTCAGGCCGGCGATTTCCCTGGAGGTCAGCATGCCGCCCTGGAAGGTCTGTGGCAGCAGGCGGCCGTCGTTGCGCAGGAGGATTGGCAGTTCCGGCAGCAGTTCGCCGAGTTTCAGCTCGGTATTCGACAGCTTCAGCTTCGGCGCCACGCCCAGTCGCGCGTAGTCGTCCGCTGCGCGTCCGTCGGCGTGGCGTGGCAGCAGCCCGGAGCCGGCACGATCAGGGCTGCTGTCGAGCTTCAGGCCGAGCTGGCCGATCAGCTCGACGCCCAGGCCCAGGGTGCCCTGGGTATAGCCGGATTTTGCCTGTAGGAGAAAGCCTTGGGCCCACTCCTCCTGCTTCGACTGCGCCGCGCCGGGCTGGCGGAAGTCGCGATTGAAATAGAGATTGCGCAGGCCGAGGCTGACGCTGGCGTCTTCGATAAAGCCCTCGGCGCCGGCGAGCGACGGCAGGCCGGCCAGCAGGACCGGGGCGAGCGAGGCGGATTTCAGCAGGTTCGGAGCGGAACGGGTCATTGTTGTTTTTCCTTTTCCCAGGCCGAAGCGAGCCGTGGAGCGCTGCGGCTCCAGGCGATGTGTCTCTCGTCGAAGGTGCGACGCCTCCTGCCCCGCCGCGACGGTACAGGGAGGCGCCAGGGAGCGCGTTACGAAGGTGCGGCGCTCTGGTTGTCGCGTCGCATGCAGGCGATCAGGCTTTGCGCCTGCCCATCCGGCAGGCGATCTCGAACGCCTGGCGGGTGGCGCCGACGTCGGCCCTTCCCTGCCCGGCGATATCGAAGGCGGTACCGTGGGCCGGCGTAGCGATGGGGATCGGCAGGCCGCCCTGGACGGTCACGCCGCGGGAGAAGCCCATCAGTTTGATCGCGATCTGCCCCTGGTCGTGGTACATGGTCACCACCGCGTCGAAGGCACGGGCGTCGCCCTGCACTTTGAGGAAAATGGTGTCGGCGGGATACGGGCCGTCGGCGGCGATCCCCTGTTCGCGCGCCTTCTGCACCGCCGGAGCGATGATGTCCAGCTCCTCGCGGCCGAAGCTGCCGTTGTCGCCGTTGTGCGGGTTCAGTCCGCAGACGCCGATGCGCGGCCGCGCCAGGCCGCTGCGGCGCAGCGCGTCGTCGATCAGGCGGATCGCCTCCCCTACCCGCTCCTGGCTGAGCAGGCCCGGCACCTCGGCCAGGGCTACGTGGGAGGTCACCCGCGAGGTCCAGAGGTCGTCGAGGACGTTGAACTCGCAGAACGGGCCGCCGAACCCCAGGCGCTCGGCGAACCAGTGCAACTCGTCGCTGTGGTCCATGCCGGCCATGTGCAGCGAGGTCTTGTTCAGCGGGCCGAAGAGGATCGCGTCGGTCCTGCCGCTGCGGGTCAGTTCGAGGGCCAGCGCGAGGGTTTCCAGGCTGTAGCGGCCACCGACGGCGCTCGCTTCGCTGCGTGGGAACTCGTCCCCGCCCTGGCTGAGCCAGGGATGCAGCAGTGGCGTGGCGTCGGCGAAATCCAGGGTCTCCAGCGCGTCGATGCGCCGGTAGGGGAATTCGCAGCCGGCGATGCGCATGCCGCGGCGCATTTCCGCTTCGTCGGCGATCAGCACGATGTGCGCCTTCTCGCGCACCTCGGTGTCGGCCAGCAGGCGGGCGATCAGTTCCGGGCCGATGCCGGCCGGATCGCCCAGGACCATGGCCAGTCGCGGTAGGGATGGAGCGTTCATGGGGAAGTCCTCGGGTCGAGCGACGCCTGCTGCAGGCGCACGGTGTCGGGTACGGTGCGGTAGATGCGCCGCGCGTTGCTATGGAAAAGCCGTTCCTGGTCGGCGTACGGCAGGTCGGCGACGATGCGTTTGAAACCGCCATAGATGTCGTCGAACGAGCCGCACAGGCTGTCCACCGGGAAGTTGCTGGCGAACATCGCCCGCTCGACGCCGAACAGGGCGATGCTTTCGCGGACGATCCAGGCGTTGTCCTCGACGCTCCAGCGCCGGCCGGCCTGGCCGATGCCGGAGATCTTCAACGCCACGTTGGGGCATTCGGCGAAGCGCGCCATGGCCCGTTGCCAGGCGGCCAGCCCCTCCTCGCTGCGATCGGACGGCAGGCCGGCGTGGTTGAGCACGATCAGCGTATCGGGGAAGTCGCGCGCCAGGCATGCGGCCTCGGCGAGGTTCCACCAGGGTGTCTGCAGGTCGAAGTGCAGGCCGTGCCGGGCCAGCTCGGCATAGCCGCGACGCCAGCGCTCGTCGCTCATCAGGCTGCGCAGCTCGCCGACCTGTTGCGGGCGTTGCGGACCGCCGGGCTTGTGGCGGACGCTGCGGACCCGTGCGAAGCCCGCCTGCGCCGCCAGCACCTCGGCGGCGTCCGGCGCGTCCAGCCAGGCCTGCGCCACCACTGCGTGGGGCGCGCCATGGCGTTCGGCGAGGTGATGCACGAAGCGGGTTTCGCCGAGCGGATCGCGCGGGTCCCACTCGGTTTCCACGTAGACCGTCTCGACCACCCGGTGTGCGCCGACGTCGCCGAAGTAGTCCGCCGGCAGGTAGCGGCGCTTGATCGCGCTGTAGTCGCCGTAGCGGAACGGAATCTTGGCGTCCTCCGCGAGCCAGGGGTGGTAGTTCGCCTGCGGGTCCCAGAAATGATGATGGGCGTCGACGATCGGCCCGTCGTACAGCTCAGCCATGCTTTGCCTCGGTCTTGTCCAGGGAAATCAGCAGGGTGCCGGCGATGAAGGCTGCCGAGCAGAGGGCGAAGAAGCCCAGCACCGCGGCATATCCGCCCAGGTGTTGCAGCAGCAGCCCGACCAGGATCGGCACGGCGATGCCGCCGAGGCTGCCGGCCATGTTCATCACCCCGCCGACCAGGCCGACCCGGGCCGGAGTGGCGAGCAAGGCCGGAAAGCTCCAGTACAGGCTGCCCCACATCAGGAAGAAGGCGGTCAGCGCCAGCAGGGTCACGGCGGCATAGGCATCTTCCAGGCTCGGCAACAGCAGGAAGGCGACCAGCGCCGCGAGGCCCGAGACCGTCAGCAGGCCCTTGGCCGCCAGGCCGCGGCGCACGCCCTTGCGGATCAACAGGTCGCAGAGGAAGCCGCCGACCAGGGAACCGACGGCGCCGCAGAGGAAGATGACGAAGGTCGCGGCGCCGATACCCTTGATATCGAAGCCGCGCGCCTGCGCCAGGTAGCTAGGACCCCAGGTCAGCAGGCCGAAGAACACCATGGCCCAACTGGCGCGGCCGAGGACGATACCGACCAGGGAGCGGCCGGCGATGCCCAGTCTTCCGCCGGCCTGGCAGTCCGCTTCGGCGAGCGGGGTGGTGCGGTCGGCGTTGATCCGGTCCAGCTCGGCGGCGTTGACCCCGGGATGCTCGGCCGGGTCGTCGCGCAGGTAGTGCCAGGCCAGCCAGGCCATGGCCAGGGTGGCGATGCCGGCGATGAAGAAGGCGCTGCGCCAGGAGCCGAGCACGGCGATCAGGTAGGCGATGACCAGTCCGCCGAGAGCGACGCCCAGCGGCCCTCCGCAGTCCATCAGCACGGCGCCGCGGCTGCGTTCGCTGGAGCCCAGCCACAGCGAGTTGAGCTTGCCGCCGGAGGGGAACAGCGGCGCTTCCGCCGCGCCCAGGGCGACCCGGGCGAACATCAGCGACAGGCCGCCGCTGGCGAAGGCCGCGAGGGTCTGGAAGGCTCCCCAGAGGCCGGTGGACCAGCCGATCACCCGGCGCGGGCCGTAGCGGTCGATCAGCCAGCCGCCGGGAATCTGCAACAGCGCGTAGGCCCAGAAGAAGCTGCTGAGGATCAGCCCCTGCATGCTCGGCGTGAGCTGGAATTCACCGGCGATGGTGGGCATGGCGATGGACAGCGAGACCCGGTCGACCAGGTTGATCACCGTCAGGGCGAAGACGATGGCGAAGATGCGCCAGCGGACGTTGCTGGGTTTTGCGGCAGTGGCCTTGTCCTGGGCAGGATCAGCCTGGAGCACGGCAGTCTGTGCCTGAGCCATGGGTCGTACCTCTTTTATTGTTGTTCTTGTGCTGCGGAACTGGGTTGGCAGGTCCGGCAGGCCCACTATCCGGCTTTCCATCGATAACCGTCTAATCAAAGCTGCTCATACGGCCATTTCCTACGGTTATCGCCCCAGATGTCCGACATCCGCTTCCACTCATAACCCCAGGCTATCGGTGTATGCCTTATTTTGAGTGGACGCTTATCGGTGCGCTTCGCACACTCCGCTCTACCCATAACAACAATGACAACCAGAGGTCCTCCATGCGTACCGCATATGCGCGCTCCGTCCCCTCCTTCCTGGCCGCTTGCGCCCTGCTCTGCTGCACCGCCCTGCCCGCCCTGGCGGCTGCCTGGAAACCCGAAGAGAACCTGGAGATCGTCGTCGCCGGCGGTCCCGGTGGCGGCACCGACCAACTCGCCCGCCTGGTCCAGTCGGCGATCAGCCAGAACAAGCTGCTCGACGTCAACACCGTGGTGCTGAACAAGGGCGGCGGCAACGGCGCCGAAGCCTTCCTCGACCTGAAGCTGGCCAAGGGCAACGCGCACAAGCTGGTGATCGGCACCAACAATGTCTACCTGTTGCCGCTGGTGGCCCGGCTGGGCTACCAATGGACCGACCTGACGCCGGTGGCGGCGGTGGCCGAGGACGACTTCATCCTCTGGACCTACCAGGCGGCGCCGTGGGCGGACGCCGCGGCGTTCCTCGCCGATCTGAAGAAGGACGCGACAGGCATGCGCTTCGGCGGCAGCCAGTCGAAGGACGTCGACCAGACTCTAAGCCTGCTGCTCGGCAAGCAGGTCGGCGGCAAGCTGACCTACATCCCCTTCAAGAGCGGCAGCGAGGCGTCCATCCAGTTGGCCGGCAGGCACATCGCCGCCAACCTCAACAACCCGGCGGAAAGCCTCAGCCAGTGGCGCGGCGGCCAGGTCCGGCCGCTCTGCGTGTTCAGCCACGAGCGCATGATCTACACCGCCAAGGTTGTTGCCGAGCAGTCCTGGGCGGACATCCCCACCTGCCACGAACAGGGCCTGGGCATCGACCAGTACCGCTTCCCGCGCACCGTGTTCCTGCCCGGCGGAGTCAGCGACGAGCAGCGCGCCTTCTACGTCGAGTTGATGCGCAAGGTCAGCCAGACCGCCGAGTTCAGGGACTATGTCGAACGCTCGGCGCTGGCGCCGACCTTCCTCGCTGGCGAAGACCTGGTGAGCTACATCGAGAAGGACCGCCAGCGCGTCATCCCGCTGTTCCAGGAAGCCGGCTGGCTTCGCCAGTAACCCGCGTAGCGCGACCAGGAGACGAACATGTCCAGCTCATCCAATGCGCCGCTGGTCCCCACCCGCTGGGTGGAGATCGGCCTGGCGCTGTTCACCGCCGCGCTCGGCGCGATCGTCATGTACGGCAGCCAGGATATCGGCATCGGCTGGGGCGACAGCGGCCCCGAGGCCGGCTATTTCCCCTTCTACATCGGCCTGCTGCTGAGCGCCGCCAGCCTCGGCAACCTGCTCATGGCCCTGTGCCGCTGGCGGGCGCTGGGTACCTCGTTCGTCGCCCGCGCGGCCTTTCGCCGGGTGCTTGCGGTGTTCCTGCCGATCGCCGCCTACGTGGCGGCCATGCCGTTCGCCGGGATCTACCTCGCCTCCGCGTTGTTCATCGCCTGGTTCATGTGGCGCGACCGCAGCCGCGACAAACCCTACGGCGTGCCGCTGATCGTCACGCTGTCCTGCGGCGCGGCGCTGGCCAGCTACCTGGTCTTCGCCGTCTGGTTCAAGGTGCCGCTGGATGCCGGAATACTGGCCGACCTCGCGGCCTTCGTCGGGAGCGCCAGGCCATGAGCGAATTCGATTCCCTGATGCAGGGCATGAGCCTGGTCCTCAGCGCCCATCACCTCGGCCTGATGGTGATCGGCGTGCTGCTCGGCATCCTGGTCGGCGTGCTGCCGGGCCTCGGTGCGCCGAACGGGGTGGCGCTGCTGCTGCCGCTGACCTTCAGCATGTCGCCGGTGTCGGCGATCATCCTGCTTTCCTGCATGTACTGGGGCGCGTTGTTCGGCGGCTCGATCACCTCGATCCTGTTCAACATCCCCGGCGAGCCCTCGTCGGTGGCCACCACCTTCGACGGCTACCCGATGGCGCGCAACGGCCAGGCCGGCGAAGCGCTGACCGCCGCCTTCACCTCGGCGCTCCTCGGGGCGCTGGTCGGCGTGCTGCTGCTGACCTTCCTGTCCACCCATATCGCTCGCTTCGCCCTGGCGTTCAGCTCGCCCGAGTTCTTCGCCGTCTACCTGCTGGCGTTCTGCACCTTCATCGGCATGAGCCGCAACCCGCCATTGAAGACCCTGGTGGCGATGACCATCGGCTTCGCCATGGCCGCCGTGGGCATGGATACCGTGTCCGGCGACCTGCGCCTGACCTTCGACCAGCCCTGGCTGCTTTCCGGGCTGAGTTTCGAGGTGGCGGTGATCGGCCTGTTCGGCATCGGCGAGATCCTCTGCACGGTGGAGGAAGGCCTGGTGTTTCGCGGCGAGCGCGCACGCATCACGCCGATGGTGATCCTGCGTACCTGGGCCAAGCTGCCGCGCTACTGGCTGACCTGGCTGCGCAGCGCGCTGGTCGGCTGCTGGATGGGCGTCACTCCGGGCGGCCCCACCGCAGCCTCGTTCATGAGCTACAGCCTGGCGCGGCGCTTCTCGAAGAACCGCGAGAACTTCGGCAAGGGCGAGGTGGAAGGCGTGATCGCTCCGGAGACTGCCGACCATAGCGCCGGCACCAGCGCCCTGCTGCCGATGCTGACGCTCGGCATCCCCGGCTCGGCGACCGCCGCGGTGATGCTCGGTGGCCTGATGATCTGGGGGCTGCATCCCGGGCCGACGCTGTTCGTCGAACAACACGACTTCGTCTGGGGCCTGATCGCCAGCATGTACCTGGGCAACGTGGTCAGCCTGATCGTGGTACTGGCGACCGTACCGCTGTTCGCCTCGATCCTGCGGATTCCGTTCGCCATCGTCGCGCCGATCATCGTCATGGTCTGCGCCATCGGGGCCTACTCGGTGCACAATGCCATGCTCGACGTGGTCCTGATGCTGCTGTTCGGCGCGCTCGGCTACCTGTTCAAGAAACTCGGCTACCCCATCGCCCCGCTGGTGCTCGCCGCGGTGCTCGGCGACAAGGCCGAGGACGCGTTCCGCCAGTCGATGCTGTTCTCCGACGGGCAACTCTCGGTGTTCTGGTCCAACCCGCTGGTGGCCAGCCTGACCGGCGCGGCGCTGGCGATGCTGCTCTGGCCGTTGCTGGCGCGGTGCGCCGGGGCGCTGTTCCGGCGTGGCCGGCGGAGTCTCCGGCATGCCGCCTGAGCCTGCGTCTGGCGGCGGGGTGGATTTCTTGTCACCCTGGGTCTCCCCGCCGCCAGCGAGATACGCCATGTCCCGGATTCCCGACGCCAGCATCATCCACAGCCGCCTGCGCCTGCGCCAGTTGCGCCTGATGCTGGCCCTGGAGGAACTCGGCTCGCTGCGCCGCGCCGCCGACGAGATCGGCATGACCCAGCCGGCGGCGACCAAGATGCTCCATGAGGCCGAAGACCTGCTCGGCGTCGAGTTGTTCGAGCGCTTGCCGCGCGGCATGCGCGCGACGCCTTTCGGCGAGACGCTGATCTATTACTCGCGGATGATCTTCGCCGAGCTGTCCGGGATGCGCGAGGAACTGGTTGCCCTGGAATCCGGCAACCTCGGCCGGGTCACCGTCGGAGCGATCCCGGCGCTGGCCTCGAGCCTGCTGACGCGCACCATCGCCACCCTGAAGCAGAGTCATCCACGGCTGTCGATGAGCATCCAGGTGGACACCAGCGACGTGCTGGTCCAGGCCCTGCAACAGGACCAACTGGACGTGGTGCTCGGACGCATCCCCAGCGGCGCGCGCACCGACGACCTGGTGTTCGACAGCCTCGGCGAGGAAGAACTCTGCGTGGTGGTCGGCGCGCAGAACCCGTTGTCGCAGGCACGCAAGCTGGACTGGGGCGAGTTGCAGGAGCTGACCTGGGTGTTGCAGCAGCACCCCAGCCCGATGCGCGGGATCGTCAACCAGGCCTTCCACAATGCGCGCATCGACCTGCCGAGCAGTATCGTCGAGACCACCTCGATCATGACCCTGCTCTCCCTGCTGCAACAGACCGACATGATCGGCATCACTCCACGCTCGGTGATCGAGGACTACCCGGGCAAGCACCTGCTGGCGATCCTGCCGATCCAGCTGGAGCCGCGCCTGCCGCCCTACGGCCTGATCACCCGACGCAACCGGGTCCACTCCTCGGCCATGCAGACCTTCATGGCCAGCGTACATGCCGAACAGGCGCGGCACCTGGCGAAGTGAGCGGCACTAGCACAAATGAGCTAATAGCCGCGAGCCGGCTGGACCTCTAACATCCTGCGGCATTTCAACGGAGTGAATGCCATGCCCTCGATCAAGCCCTTCGGTCTCGCCCTGCTCGTCCTCGGTCTCAGCGCCTGCGCCTCCCTCGGTCAGTCGGGGAATCGCGACAACGAGGTCAAGGTCGCCGCGCAGAAGCTCATCGGCCAGCCCGCCGGCAAGGCCTTCGAACTGTTCGGCAAGCCCGACCAGGGCCTCGGCCCTTCGTCCTACGGTAGCGGCGGCTTCTACGCCTGGAACCGCGTGCGGACCCACATGGGGCCGGACAAGGTCTTCATACAGACCGGCACCGAGTACGTCGGCCAGCGCGAGACCTGGGTCGGCGTCGGTGGCCAGGGGGTCGCCGGCATGGCGCCGGTGAGTAGCGAGGCGGTCTATCGCAAGACCGGCTACTACGAGAACGAGACCATCCTCGACTATTTCTGCAGCATCACCCTGTACACCGACAGCCGGGACATCATCACCAACGCCAGCGTGATCGACTGCCGGGACAGCCGCTGACGGGGCCGCCGGGCCCCGGCCTTCCTTCTCGACGACGAACCCCCGACGCGGAAGCCCTGCGGATCATGGCGTTACGCTATCGTTTTTTATTTCCTTGAATCCTTGTTTTCATACCTCTTATTTCGTCTGGAAATAAGATAGATCGATTCATTCTTTTCTCCCGACCCTTGGCCCCTGCCAAACTCCCTTCGCCACGGGATACCCCCGCGCCGACATGGCGGCATTCCCATCCGGAATGTCCGCCCCACATTGCAAGGCCCTGATCGTCGATCGCGGCCGACAAGGAGCTGGAACTTTCATGAAGAAACTCCCCGCCATCACCGCCCTCGCTCTCGCCCTGATCTCCGGCCTGGCCCAGGCCGACCGCCTGGAGGACATCCGCAAGGCCGGCGTATTGCGCGTCGCGTCCTTCGACAGCAACCCGCCGTTCGGTTTCGTCGACGCCAAGAGCAAGCAGATCGAAGGCCTCGACGTCGACTATGCCAAGGCCCTGGCCGACAAGCTGGGCGTCCGGCTGCAAGTGCTGCCGACCAACCCGGCCAACCGCATCCCGCTGCTGACGGCGAACAAGGTCGACCTGGTCCTGGCCAACTTCACCATCACCCCGGAGCGTGCGCAGCAGGTGGACTTCAGCATCCCCTACTTCTCCTCCGGCCAGCAGTTCATCGTCAAGAAAGGCACCCTGACCTCGCCGGAAGTCCTCAACAAGTGGCGGGTCGGCGTGGACAAGGGCACGGTCAACGAAGGCGTGCTGCGCGAGAAGTTCCCCGGCGCCAAGGTCATCGCCTACGACGACACGCCCTTCGCTTTCACCGCCCTGCGCAACGGCCAGGTCCAGGCCATCACCCAGGACGGTCCGAAGCTGATCGGCCTGCTGGCCAACGTGCCCGACCGCGACAAGTACGAAGTGCCGCCCTTCACCATTTCCAACGACCTGATCGGCGTCGGTATTCCCAAGGGCGAGAAGGCCCTGACCGAGTTCGTCGACAAGAGCCTGCGCGAGCTGGAGCAGGACGGCCAGGCGCAGAAGATCTACGACACCTGGTTCGGTCCGCAGACCAAGACCCCGCTGGCGCGCCTGTACAAGATCGGCGACAAGAGCTGAGCGGCCCGCTTCGCCCGCACGACCCGCGCGCCTCACTTCGCTGAGGCGCGTTTTTCGTTCTACCCGACGGAATCCCGCACATGTTCGGCGAACTTCTCGCCCCGCAGTACCTGCGCTGGTTGCTCGACGGCTTCCTGCTGACCCTCGGTCTTGCCCTGCTCAGTTGCCTGCTCGCCACCCTGATCGGCGCCCCCCTGGCCATCGCCCGGCTGTCGCGCCGGCACCTGCTGTCCTGGCCGGCGCGCGCCTACCTGGCGCTGTTCCGCAATACCCCGCTGCTGGTGCAGCTGTTCTTCTGGTACTTCGGCGTTCCCGCGCTGCTGCCGGAGGCGCTGGTGAGCTGGCTGAACACGCCGCACGAGACGCCCTTGCTCGACTGGCCGTCCTTCGAGTTCCTCGCCGGTGCCTGGGGGCTGACCCTCTATACCTCGGCTTTCGTCGCCGAGGAGTTCCGCGCCGGCATCGCCTCGGTACGCCCCGAGCAGCGCGCCGCCGGCCTCGCCCTGGGGCTGACCCAGCGCCAGGTATGGCGCGTGGTGGTGCTGCCGCAGGCCCTGCGCACGGCTCTGCCGCCGCTGCTCGGGCAGTACATGAATGCGCTGAAGAACTCCTCGCTGGCGATGGCCATCGGCCTGGCCGAGCTGTCCTACGCTTCGCGCCAGGTGGAAACCGAGACCTTCAAGACCTTCCAGGCCTTCGGCATCGCCACCCTTCTCTACATCGGCGCCATCGCCCTGATCGAAGCCTTCGGCCAGGCGTTGCAGCAGACCCGCCGCTACCGCCAGGGAGGTGCCTGAGATGGATTTCTCGGTCATCTCGGACAACCTGTCCTACCTGCTGCTCGGCGCCTACCCGGACGGCCCGCTCGGCGGAGCGGCGCTGACCCTGCTGCTGGCGTCGCTCTCCGGACTGGCTTCGGCGGTGCTCGGCCTGGTCCTCGGCGTGGCCCTCGCGGTGCTGCCCGGCAAGCCGCGCCTGCTGCTGGTGGCGCTGCTCGGCTTCTTCCGCGCGATCCCGGTGCTGATGCTGATCTTCTGGACCTACTTCCTGCTGCCGATCGTCTTCCATGTCGACGTACCGGCGCTGGCCACCGTGGTCTGCGCGCTGTCGCTGATCGGCGGCGCCTACCTCGCCCACTCGGTGTACGCCGGCATCCACAGCCTCCCCGCCGGGCAGTGGGCGGCCGCCCGCGCGCTCGGACTGCGGCCGTGGCAGGTATTGCGCCTGGTGATCCTGCCGCAGGCGCTGCCGGTGATGCTGCCGTCCTTCCTCAACCAGTGGGTGTCGCTGATCAAGGACACTTCCCTGGCCTACGTGATCGGCGTCGGCGAACTGTCCTTCGTCGCCACCCAGGTGAGCAACCGGGTGATGGTCCACCCGACGGAGATCTTCCTGTTCGTCGCCCTGCTCTACTTCCTGCTCTGCACCAGCCTCGACCTGGCCGCCGCTTTCCTCGCCCGCCGCCGGCGGGCCTGAGCGGCGGCCGGTGGCTCAGGCGTCGCCGCGCGCCCGCGCGTAGTCGACCAGGTCGCCGAGGTAATGCGGCGAGGCGCGCAGGACGCCATCGTCCCAGCCGTAGAGCACGCCCAGCGCCGACACCTCCATGGCCCACCAGCCCCAGGCGTAGGGGCCGGTCAGGCGGCGGGTCTTCTTCTGCGCCTTGGGGGAAAGCTGGAAGAACTCCCGGTACTGGCTTTGCAGGTAAGGCGCCAGCGCCTGGGCGTCGCTGCCGTCCGCCTCTTCGAAGAACGCCCGCAACTGCCCGAACGGCCGTGGATGGAAGGTTTCCTCGCTGGCGGAAGTCAGGCCGAGGGCGGCCGCGCCGAGATAGTCGAGCAGGCGGTCGGTATCGAACTGCAGGACCTCCTCGACCAGCGCCGGGATTAGCTCCTGGGCGTCGAGCAGCACGCCCATGGCGAGCAGTTGCAGCGCGAACGGGTACTGGCCGGTGCGCGGCGCCAGGGCCGGCGCCGTCTCGAAGTCGACCTCGCCCTGCTCGCGCAGGCTGTCGCGGGCGGCGCCGAGCAGCCGGCTGTAGTCCAGCCACAGCGCGGCGGTCTCCAGGTAGATGGAACGCAGTTCGGCGCCGGCCAGGCCCCGGTCGATGGCCTTGAGCAGCAGCGTACTGGCGTTTTCCGCGGCCTGGCCCCAGGCCCAGGCGTTTTCCAGGGCTGCGTGCCCTTGCGCGGCGAATGGCTGGCGATAGCCGTGGCTCCGGGAAAACCTGTCGAGCGCGGCGATCAGTTCGCGCCAGTCGGCTTTCCAGTCGGCGAGGTCGATGTTCCTTCGCGGCGCCCGGTCGGTGCGGGCCAGGTTGCGCCATAGCGGCAGGGCGTCGGCGAGTCGGTTGTCCAGGGTGAGGGGGAATGCGTGCATGGCGGCCTGTGGTGATCGCGGCCGTTTCCGGCCGATCCGTGCGATCCGGAGTGCGGCCGTCCAGGCCGCGTCCGGTATGGACGGCCGATGCTAGCGCAGCGCGACGCCCCTGCGAAAGGCCCGCCCTAGCGGCCCGTCGGCTGGTTCCGGTAGTAGCCGAGGAAGGCCTCCAGCGGCAGTGCCTTGCCGAAATGCCAGCCCTGGCCGAGGGCCTCGGGCGAGCGGCGCAGCACGTGGTCGGCCTGGGCCTGTGTCTCGATCCCTTCGACGACCACGCCGATCTCCAGGTGCTCGGCCATCGAGCAGAGCTTGTCGAAGATCAGTTCGACGGCGCTGCTGTCGCCGATGGACTGGGTGAAGACCTTGTCGATCTTGATCGCGTCGACCGGCAGGTTGGCCAGGTAGACCAGGTTCGAATGACCGGTGCCGAAATCGTCCACGTAGATCTTCAGGCCGAGTTCGCGCAGGCGGTTCATCCCGGCCAGCAGGCAGCCCTGGGCCTCGGTGGTGCGCTCGGTCAGTTCCAGCGCGACCTGTTCCGGGCGCACGCTTTCCCTGGCCATCTGGCGCATGGCGAAATCGATGAAACCGGGGTCGGCGATGTCCTTGCCGGTGACGTTGACACTGACGTAGAAGCTCCGCTGCTCCCTCAGCAACGGCCCGAGCTGCTTCAGGGCGCGGCGGAAGACGAAACGGGTCAGCAGTTCGATGTCGCCGCTCTCCTCCAGGGCGCCGATGAAGACATCCGGGGAAACCCGCCCCAGGCTGCTATCGGTCCAGCGCGCCAGGGCCTCGACCCCGGCGCAGCGGCCGCTGGCCAGGCGCACGATGGGCTGGTAGTGCACCTCCAGGGCCTCGCGCTTCAACGCGCGCAGCAGCCTGGCCGGCAGTTTTTCGTCGTTGAGGAAGCCGAACAGGTAGCTGAGCAGCAGCATGATGCCGAACAACAGCCCGCCGCCGATCGCCGCGGCCATGGCCGCGCGTCCGGGCTCGGTGCCAAGCAGGCCGCGTTCACGGAGAAGGGAGACCACGCAGATGTCCTGCGTCGGGTCGCACAGGCTTATCTGCCGGGCGCCGATGAAGCGCGGCCAGCCGGGCCGGCCGAGCGCCTCGAGGGGCTGGTCGTCGTCCCAGGCGAAACGGTGGTAGATGTAGTCGCCGCCGCGGCTGACGGCCGCCGCCGAGATGCCCGGGTCCGGGTGGTCGACATCGAAGTAGGCATGCGGGGCGATGAAGAGGATGGCGTTGCCGCGCCCGACCAGGCCGGAAGGCAGCATCTGCAGGGGCAAGGGCATGCCCTCCGACCAGAAGCGGGTGCCTCTGGCGTCGATCCGGTCGGGCGCAGCCAGCCCCCACGGCGATCGTAGCCGGCCGCGGACGCCGGTACAGACGATGCGATTGCCGCTGACCCGGCCGACGTCGCTCATGAAGCGCGATTCGAGCACGATGGAGCGCAGCGCCTCCAGGTCCTGGTCGCTGCAGGCCGCGGGGCCGCCGGCGTTCATCTCGTGGAGCATCTGCTCGGCCGCGGAGGAAATCTCCAGCGCCCGCTCCAGGGCCATTTCGGTGTAGGACGCCAGGTGCGCCCCGTCGTGCTGGCGATCCAGTTCGTTGATCACGAAGATCCCGCAGACACTGCCCACCAACGACGTGGTGAGCAGTATCGGCAGGATCCGCCGCCAGTTGATCCGACCCGCGGCAGCCGTTTCACGCTCGGACATACCTTCTTCCCGTCAAAAGAGTTCATGGAAAGCACGCCAGATTGCCGAACAGCTTCACGGGCCCTGTCGGGCCGTGCGCAGAACCTTTTCAGATTTGTCCCGATCGTGACAACGCTACCTTCGCCAGCGCCGTCCAGTCCGATTCCCCGTCGCCATGGGCGATGGCTTCGAGCAACACGTCGTGCAACAGGCTGGCCAGCGGCAGCGGCACGTTGTGGCGCTTGCCGGCGGACAGCGCCAGGTCGACGTCCTTCAACCCAAGGACCAGGCGGAACTTGGCCGGGGTGAAACGCTGCTCGACGATCTGCGGGCCGTAGTTGCGATAGACAGGCGCATCGAAAAGCGTCGAGGACATGAGTTCCATGAACCGGCCGGGCTCGACGCCCAGGCGCTTCACCAGGGCGACGCTTTCGCCCATGCTTTCGATGGCGCTGGCGATCATGAAGTTACCAGAGATCTTCACCGCCATTGCGCTGCGCGGGTCTTTTCCGAAAAACCATGTCTTCTGTCCCATAATTTCCAGCAGTGCCTTGACTTGCTCGATGGCTTCCTCCGGACCGCCGACGACGATGTTCAGCTTGCCGGCCTCGGCCACGTCGGTGCGGCCGAACACCGGCGCGGCGACGAACGCGATGCCCTGGCGCTGGTGTGCCTGGTCGAGCGCCTCGACGCAATCGAGCGACAGGGTCGACATGCTCAGGTGGATTAGACCCGGCCTCGCCCGTTCGAGCGCACCGCTGTCGAGCAGCACGGCGCGAATCGCCTGGTCGTCCGCCAGCATGCTGATGACCACGTCGAGGCCGAACAGCTCGCCGACCTCCTCCGCCCTGGTCGCGCCCAGCGCCACCAGCGGCTCGCAGGCCGCCGCGGAACGGTTCCACAGCGTCACTTCGAGCCCCGCCTGCACCAGGCGGGTGGCCATGGCGGCGCCCATGCCGCCCAGGCCCAGAAATCCGACTTTCATCCGTTTCACTCCTCGTGGGGTCTTTTAGGTTCCGGATCTACCGGAGACAGGCTGGCCGCTGGCAGTTCCTCGAGAAGGAACACCTGGCGGTCCGCCAGGAGATCGGCGACGGCATCGGCCATCGCCCTGTAGTGCGGCATCCGTCGGTGCCGCTCGATGGCGTCGCGGTCGGCCCAGCGTTCGACGAAGACGAAGCGCCCGGCCTCGTCGAGGCTCCGGTGCAGGACGTAGGACAGACAGCCGTCCTCGGCCCGCGACGGCTGCACGCAGGCCAGCAGCAGCCGCTCGACCTCCGCCGCCCTGCCCTCGCGCGCCTGCAACAGCGCTACCACGCGGATCGCCTGGTTCATGCGTCGGCTCCGACGCGCACCACCAGCTTGCCGAAATTGCGTCCCTGGAGCAGGCCGAAGAAGGCCTCGGGGGCATTCTCCAGGCCGTCGACCCGCTCTTCGCGGTACTGGATGAGGCCGTCGGCGAACCACTTCGACATGTCGCGCTGGAATTCATCGTAGCGATGGCCGTAGTCGTCGAAGATGATGAAGCCCTGCACCTTGATGCGCTTGCGCAGGATCGTGCCCATCAGCGCCGGCAAGCGGTCCGGCCCGGGCGGCAGGTCGGTGTCGTTGTAGTGGGCGACGATGCCGCAGACCGGGATCCGGGCCTTGGCGTTGAGCAGCGGAAAGACGGCGTCGAAGACCTTGCCGCCGACGTTCTCGTAATAGATGTCGATGCCGTCCGGGCAGGCCTCGGCCAGTCGTTCGGCGAAGTCCGCGGCATGGTGGTCGAGGCAGGCATCGAAGCCGAGCACCTGCACGGCGTGGCGGCATTTTTCCGCACCGCCGGCGACGCCGACCACCCGGCAGCCCTTGAGCTTGCCGATCTGTCCGACGGTGGCGCCGACCGGCCCGGTGGCGGCGCCCACCACCAGGGTCTCGCCGGCCTGGGGCTTGCCGATGTCGAGCAGGCCCATGTAGGCGGTGAAGCCGGGCATGCCGAGCAGGCCCAGGGCGTAGGACGGATGCTCCGGCGACTCGCCCAGGCGCGCCAGGCCGCTGCCGTCGGAAAGCGCGTAGTCCTGCCAGCCGTTGGCCGAGAGTACCCAGTCGCCGACCTTGAACCCGGGATGGTTCGAGGCTTCCACCCGGCTGACCGTGCCGCCGACCATGACCGCGCCGAGTTCCACCGGCGGCGCGTAGGACGGCGCGTCGCTCATCCGTCCGCGCATGTAGGGATCGAGCGACAGGTAGACGGTGCGCAGCAGCACCTGGCCCGCGCCGGGCTCAGGAAGCGGAACCTGCTCGATGCGGAAGTTATCCCGGGTCGGGGCGCCGTGGGGGCGCGAGGCGAGGACGATGCGGCGGTTGACCTGCGTGGATTGGGACATATCCAGACTCCTCTGTCTGACGCATGTGGCGAACGGTTCATACCGTGCGCCGGGCAAATTAGACCAGTCAACTACTGACGGGTCGAAAAAATACCCGCCTCTTGCGGGGCGGGTATTTCCTGGCGGTACCTCAGATTTCCAGCAGGCTGCGGGTGGTCTGCATGGCTGTTTCCAGCGGTCCCGGGCTGCGGTGTAGCTTGCTCAGCAGGCTCGCGCCGAGCCACAACTGGTACAGCGCGCTGGCCATGTGCCGGGCATCGCACGGCGCGAGGGAGCCGTCGTCGCGGCCCTGCCCGAGGCAGCCGACCAGGCGTTCGATGATCCCGTCGGAGCCGTCGCGCAGGGTGATGCGCATGCTTTCCGAAAGGTCCGCGACCTCGGCGCTGAGCTTGACCACCAGGCAGCGCTGCTCGTCGCAGGGCGGGCAGGCGTTGTCCAGCCACTTCTGCCAGTAGCTCATCAGCCGTTCGCGGGCATTCAGCCCTGGCGCGGAGAAGCGTTGGTCCATGTCCGCCAGGTAGACGCGGAAGTAGTCCTCCAGCAGGGCCTGGCCGAACTGTTCCTTGGATTTGAAGTAATGGTAGAACGAGCCCTTGGGAACGCCCGCGGTCTGCAGGATTTCGTTGAGGCCGACGCCGGAGAAGCCTTTGACCGCCATGATCCGGTATCCGGTGTCGAGCAGATGCTGGCGGGTGTCGTCGTAGCTGGTTTTCATGGGGCGCACGGTAGCCTGAATTAGACCAGTCGTCTAGAGGCGGTTCGGAGCCATGAGCATAGCGCCGACGGCAGGCTCGCCGCCCTCGGCAAGCGGGCGGAACGGACGCCGGACCGGCGCCCGCCCCGCTCCGCGGGTTTCCGCCAACCTGAGCTAGCAGGCCGCGACCGCCACCGCGGCGCGTTCCGGCTGGAAGCGCGCGGCGAGGAACGGCGCGATGTCCAGCGGCAGCGTCTCTTCGTGGACCAGCCGGTCGAGCAGCACCCCGGTGATCGCCGAGGTGAGGATGCCGGTGCGGAAATGCCCGCAGGCGTTCAGGTAGCCCTCCACCTCCGCCACCGGACCGAGAATCGGCAGTTCGTCCGGCGAGCCCGGGCGCAGGCCGGCCCAGGTGCGCTTGAGGTTGACCTGTTGCAGCTCCGGCACGCAACGCACCGCGCCCTGCACCAGGCCGGCGATTTCCGGGAAGGTGTTGCTGACGTCGAAGCCCTTGTCCTCGGTGGTGCTGCCGATCAGTATCTCGCCGTTGTCCTTCTGCGCCATGTAGCAGTCGCTGGTGGTCAGACAACCGTTCAGCAGTCGCGGCATGCGCTCGGTGAGGACGATCTGGCCCTTCACCGGTTTCACCGGGATGCGCCGGCCGGTGGCCATTTCGCTGAGTTCCGCGGCCCAGGCGCCGGCGGCGTTGATCAGGGTGCGGCAATGCAGTACCCCGGCATTGTCCGTGCGCACTCCGCTGATCCGCCGGCCCTGGCGCAGCACGCCGATGACGTTGCTTCCCAGCAACAGCTCGACGCCGTTCTGGCGCGCCGCCTCCAGGTAGGCGTCGGCCAGGCGGAACGGGCTGACCTGGTGGTCGCAGAGGAACTCCAGCGCGCCGTGGGCCGCGTGGCTGACCGCCGGCTCGGCACGACGCAGTTCCTCGCGGTCCAGCCAGCGTACCTGCTCGGCCAGATGCGGGATCTGCGCCACGATGTGCTCGGCGTACTGGCGATCCTCGTCGTCCTGGATCACGTATTTCAGGCCGGTGCGCTCGAACTTGAAGTCCATCCCGTGGCGTTCGATCAGTTCCCGATGCAGTTCCGGGTACAGCGCATTGGATTGCAGGGCGAGGTCGAAGAACGCCGGCGGCAGGATGTGCGGCGTGCTCGCGTCCACCGCCACCGCCGCGCCCTGGGCCTCGCGCCGGTTGCGGGAGGACATCATGCGGAAGAAGATCACCCCGCAGCCCAGCCCCACCGATTCGCCGATGGCCCAGAGACCGCCGGCCGAGGCGCGGGTGGCGTTGCCCGGTCGCTTGTCGTCGACCACGGCGATGCGCAGGTTGCCGCGCCTGGACAGTTGGTAGGCGCAGGACGCGCCGATCACGCCGCCGCCGGCAATCACGATGTCATAGGTTCTGTTCATGTTCAGGCTTCCGTACCGAGGTTCTGGAATGCGGAAAACGGGATCGGATCGATCGGGAAACGCGGTCGCAGCCAGCCGACGTCGTGGCGTCCGGTGGCGCGGCGCAGGCGATCGCTGCAGTAGCCGATGCACATCCGCCCCTGGCAGTCGCCCATGCCGGCGCGGGTGCGCATCTTCAGCCCGGCGATGTCCTGCACGCCCTGTTCGAGCGCGCGCTCGATGTCGCCACGGGTGACCTGTTCGCAGCGGCAGATCACCGTATCGGCCCGCGCCAGTTCGACCTGGCGGGCGCCGCGCTGGGTGTAGCGCTCGACTCCGGCGCGGAAGCGCTTGATCGCCTCCAGCCGGGCGAGATGGGATTCTCGGCGTTCGATGGCCTCGGCGGGCGCGATCGCCTCGCGTTGCAGGAGGATCGACAAGGCCGCGATGCGCCCGCCGATCATCGCCGCCTCGCCGCCGCGGATACCCGCCATGTCGCCGGCCAGGTGGATGTGCGGTTGGCTGCTCTGCTGCCAGACGTTGCATTCCGCGCGCAGGTATCCGTCGTCGCTGAAGCCGTGCTCCAGGCCCAACTGCTGGCTGAGCTGGGTGCGCGGGATGAAGCCATAGCCGACCGCCAGGGTGCTGGCCTTCACCGGTCGCGCGTTTTCCAGGTCGGGCCGCCACTCTTCGTCGTAGGGCGCTACCGTCACTTCCGTCAGTTCCCCCTCGCCGCTGGCCTCCACCACGCCCCAGCCATAGTGCAGCGGAATGCCGTTGAGCTTGAGATAGCCGAGCATGCTCAGGCCGTCGAGGAACAGTTGCGGCTTGTTCAGCAGCGCCAGGCTTTCCCTGGCCATGCGGCCGAACGCGCAGGCCTCGTAGACCCCGGCGACACGTACCCCGGCCGCATGCAGCTGGCAGGCCACCAGTGGCAGCAGCGGGCCGCTGCCGGCGATCAGGGTATCGCCCAGGGGCTTCACCACGCCGCTCTTGATCTGCAATTGCAGGCCGCCGAGGAGCATCACCCCGGGCAGGGTCCAGCCGGGGAACGGCACGCTGCGCTCATGGCAGCCGGTGGCCAGGAGCAGGTGCGAATACTCCACCTCGTGCAGCCGTTCCGCCTCGTCGAGGACCATCAGGCTCTGGCCGTCGCCGCCGACCACGCGGCTGTTCAGGTGCAGGTCGATGTGCCCGGCGCAGGCGGAGAAATCGCGCCGCAGTTTTTCCAGCATCCGGGTGTAGCGCGCGCCGAGGTAGGCCGGATCGACGCCGGCCCGCAAGGGGCCGCGATAGACCACCCCGCCGGGACGCGAGGCCTCGTCGAAGAGGACGCAGGGGACCCCGCGCCTGGCCAGCTCGATGGCTGCGGCCATGCCGGCCGAGCCGCCGCCGACGATCACCGGGCGCAGGTTCATGGCCGTTCCTCCCGGTCGAAGCGGTTGCTTTCGGTTTCCACCCGCATGCCCGGCCGGACGACGGTCTGGCAGGCGCGGCGCTTGGGCCGGCCGTCGATGGCGACCAGGCAGCAGTGGCATACGCCCATGCCGCAGAAGGCGCCGCTGGCCTGGCCATGGTCGTTGCGCGCGAGCCGGCGCAGGCCCACGGCATTGAGCACGTTGAGCACGGTCTCACCGGCAGCCGCCGCGACGGGCTGGCCATTGAGGTGGATGGTCATGTCTGCCCGCGAGAGGGGCTGGATATCGTGTTGACGTTCAAGAAGGTGCATTGCCCTTTCATCCGTGAGAGAGAGTCGGGAGCCGGCGACACTAGGAGTCGGGCCGGGCGCGGACATTGATCCATGACAGGTGGGTATCTTCCCCTGCCAATTCTGGTAGGTGGGGTGCAGGTGTTCGCGCGGAAAAGTCGAACCCGCGCCTACCCCAGGGTGCCAAGCAGCAAAGCCGGCTCACCCGTGGAGGCCCCATGTGGTTCTCCCTGAATTGCGCGCGGGGAATTCGAAGTTTCTTCCCGGCGTCGCAGTCATCTACCTAGCGCTCGCGCGGGCAGCGTGCGGAAAACAAAAAATTTGTCCGCGTTTTCTGATATCTCGCCGCTGCCCGGATTCTTATTCTCGACTCCTTCTTTGGCATATGCGGGAAAACGAACCATGCGTATCGACGGTCATCGTCAGGTGGTTTCTAACGCAACGGCACAGCCCGGACCGCTACTGCGCCCTGCGGATATGCAGGCACGGGCTCTACAGGACCTGTTCGATGCGCAGGGGGTGGGGGGTCCCGTGGAACATGCCTTGCGCATGCAGGCGGTGGCCAGGCAGACGAATACCGTCTTTGGCATTCGCCCGGTTGAAAGAATCGTCACTACGCTGATCGAAGAGGGTTTCCCGACCAAGGGCTTCTCGGTGAAGGGGAAAAGCTCGAACTGGGGTCCGCAGGCGGGGTTCATCTGTGTCGACCAGCATCTCAGCAAGCGGGAAAACCGCGACACGGCGGAAATACGCAAGCTGAACCTGGCTGTGGCGAAGGGAATGGATGGCGGAGCCTATACCCAGACCGACCTGCGGATCTCTCAGCAACGCCTTGCGGAGCTGGTGCGGAATTTCGGCCTGGTGGCAGACGGTGTCGGGCCGGTTCGCCTCCTGACCGCGCAGGGCCCCAGCGGTAAACGCTATGAGTTCGAGGCCCGCCAGGAGCCGGACGGTCTCTACAGGATCAGCCGCCTGGGGCGGTCGGAAGCGGTGCAGGTACTGGCCAGCCCGGCTTGCGGGCTGGCGATGACCGCCGATTATGACCTCTTCCTGGTAGCGCCCTCGATCGAGGCGCATGGCAATGGTGGTCTCGATGCAAGAAGGAATACCGCGGTCAGATACACCCCCCTCGGTGCAAAGGATCCCCTGAGCGAGGACGGATTCTATGGCAGGGAGGATATGGCCAGGGGAAACATCACTCCGCGCACGCGGCAGCTGGTGGACGCCCTTAATGACTGCCTGGGCCGGGGGGAGCACAGGGAGATGTTTCACCACAGCGACGATGCGGGCAACCCAGGCTCCCATATGGGTGACAACTTCCCGGCCACCTTCTACCTTCCCCGGGCCATGGAGCATCGGGTCGGAGAAGAGTCCGTTCGCTTCGACGAGGTCTGCGTGGTGGCGGATCGGAAGAGCTTTTCCTTGCTGGTCGAGTGCATCAAGGGCAACGGCTATCACTTCACCGCCCATCCCGACTGGAACGTGCCGCTGCGGCCCAGCTTCCAGGAGGCGCTCGACTTTTTCCAACGTAAGGTCTGATGCGCGAAGGTCGTTGGCAAAGCCCGCTTTCCCCGGCGGCATGGGCATCCTGCCGCCTGTCCAAGGCCTTCCGCTTGCCGGAATATGCTGGGCGGCGCGGGGAAGCTAGGAATGGATACTCCACTGGCAGGCGGAAGCGGGTATAGGCGAATCGTCCACCGTATGGATCAGTCCGCAAGCCAGGGCGTCTTCCGGACCGAGGATGCGCGGATAGGCCATCAGGTAGCTCGGGATGTCCAGGCGTTCCGGCGCATCACGGGTGTTCTCGGCGACGATCCGGGCGTAAAGCTCCAGGTCGTAGTCGAGGCTCATCGCATATTCCGCCATCCGCGCATGGTCCACCGCGCCATGCAGGGTCCAGTGGAAAGGATGGAACAGGAACTTGCTGTGGGCACTGGCGCTGCGTCGCTCGCCGGCGAGGAACAGGATGTTGCCCATCGACTCGACGGTACCCAGGTTGTGGGTATGTATCGGCACCGGCAGCGCGCGCAGGAAGTTGTACAGGGTAAAGCCGTAGCTGCATTCCCCGCCCATGGTGGCGATGTTGATCCGCAACTCCTCGGCCTCCTGTTGCAGGACCTTGGCGCAAGTGTTGATCAGATTGCCGCAGGTGGACGAATTGATCGGCCCGGTGAAATGGATGATGTGCTGCTTGGACATGCTCGCCTCTCTTTCCGTATCGGTTCCTCGACGGTCTGCACGGGTTTCCCTACAGAGGATTGTCGCGCCTGCGCCGCGAGCCATCGGCGCGACGAATGGCAGTGCCGGCCAGGAACCAGGCACGATGAGCACGCGGCTGCCTTACGCAGGGAGGCTTCAGGCGTCGCGCTGTCGTTCCTCGCAGGCGCATTCGCGGGCTTCTTCGCTGGCTACGCCCTGCGGCGTATCTCCATCCCGCTCACCCATCCGCTGGTAGCGCTCACGCAGTTCGCGCAAGGTGTCGGCGTCCAGGTCGTCGAGTCCGAGCAGCGCGTTGTGGGCGCGCCGGGTGCTGCGCAGCAGTTCGTCGATCTTGATGTGCAGCGCATCGGTATCGCGGTTCTGGGTGTTCTGGATGAGGAAGACCATGAGGAAGGTAACGATGGTGGTCGAGGTATTGATCACCAGTTGCCAGGTATCGTTGAAGTCGAAGAACGGCCCGCTGATCGCCCATGCCAGGATCAATCCGAGGGCGATGACGAAGGTCGGCGGCCGGCCGCTCCAGTTGGACAGGCGTTGGGCGAATCGGGAAAAGCTCATGGTGGCGAACCCCCTGTGACGTTCTCCCTACTCCTGACCGCGGATTGACATCGGCGCTCCAGCGGCCGGACGGAATGACCGGCCGCCTTCGTGGGCGCGCTTGCCGGCCGGACCGGCCAAGGCCGGCTGGAGATTCTCCTCCAGCAGTTCTTCCACCAGCCGGCGCAGCGCCACGTGCCGTTCCTGGCCCGCTGCGCGCAATGTCTGGTAGCGCCGCAACTGGCGACTGGCGGAGGTCTCTCCGAGCAATCCACGGGCATGCTCGTAGGCCCATTCGTTGCCCTGGCGGGCCTGCGGCCGGCACTGTCGCCAGGCCATTTCCAGCCAGTCCCCGGCACCTACGCAGCGGCCGTCGACGAGATAGCGGCCGGCGCAACCGTAACGCAGCGCCTGCCAATAGTTTTCCTCCAGGCAGGCGTCGCGCGCGACCGGCAACGCACGCGGGCCCGCGCCTAGCGCTTCGCCCACCAGCGCCCTGAACAGCCCGGCCAGGCTCAGCGCGTCGGCTAGGCGCGGGCAGGCGTCGCAGATACGCAGCTCCAGGGTCGGCACATGGGAAGACGGCCGGATCATCCACCAGACCTGGCCATCCTCGCGGATGCAGCCGGCCTCGCGTAGCAGCGCCAGGTGGCGGCGATAGGCGTCCTCGTCGGGCAAGGCCGGAGGAATGTTCATCCTCGGCCACTCGCCGCAGAGTGCCCGTCGATAGCTCGCCAGACCGCTGCGCCGGCCGCCGCGGAACGGCGAGGATGCGCTCAACGCCAGCAGCAGCGGCAGCCACGGCAACACGCGCTGGAGCACGGCCATGCGGTCGTGGCTCGGCGGTATCTCCACATGCACGTGCAGGCCGCAGACCAGGCTGCGCCGGGCCACCCGCCCCTGGTCCTCGAACAGGCGGGCGAAGTGCGCCGCCGGATTGCTTCGCGCCCGCCGCCAGTCGGCGAAGGGGTGGGTGCCGACGCAGAGCGAGCGCAGGCCGAATTCCATGGCCAGATGCGCCAGGCGTTGCCGGGCCTGACCGTGGAAGCGCGCGGCCTCGGCCAGGGTGGAGAACACCGGGCTGGCCACCTCGACCTGGCATTCGAACATCTCCTCGGCGAAATGCTCGCCGAGCGTGTCACGGCAGGCCCCGACGAATCCGGCGGGTGCGGAGCGGACGATGTCCAGGTCGGAGGCATCGAGCAGGAAGAATTCTTCCTCGATGCCGAAGCGAAGGCCGCTGGCGGCCAGGTCGTGGGTCATCGGCGCAGCTCCCGGGGTTTGTCTCGGGAAGACGCCGGAGTGCCGTCGAGGTTCGTTTTTTCCGCCGTGAGGTTCCTCGGCGCGCCACCGATCCTGCCAGTGAAACCTTTTTCCCCTGGGATCACTCGCACCCATATGTGTGGTCGCCCCGGCCGCCCCCGCAAACCCACGACAAGGAACGCGACATGAGCCTGTCTTCGCCCCTCCCTGCCTCCAGTGCAAGCCCTTCGCCCAGGGTCCGCGACCTGTACCACGCCCTGCTCGACGAGCCCCGCGAGCACCTCGAAGCCGCCGGCGAGTTCCTCGACCAGCAATTGAGCCTGGCCGCCACCCATGACGACGACCTGCCGGAGGACCCCGCCGATTGGCCGGCCTGGCTCGACGCCGGGGCCCGGCGCACCGCCGAGGCGCATGCCGAATACCTCCGGGCACGTCGGCGCGGCGAAGGGCGACGCTACTTCCAGGTTCCCTCCCAGGCGATGCACTTCATTCGCAGCGTGGCCCCGACCAAGCTGGTCGACGGCGCCTGGCTCTATGGGCTGTTGCCGCATCATGGCGAGGAACGCCTGCGGCCGCTGCTGGAGACCTTCCTCGAAGAACTCGGCGACGGCGTCCCGGCACGCAACCACGTCCTGCTCTACCGGCGCCTGCTGGCCAGCATCGGCAGCGAGGAAGTCGAAGGCCTCAGCGACCTCCACTACCTGCAGGGCACCCAGCAACTCGCCCTCGGCCACCTCGCCGCGGACTACCTGCCCGAAGTGATCGGCTACAACCTCGGCTACGAGCAACCGCCGCTGCACCTGTTGATCACCACTCAGGAGCTGCGCGAGCTGGGCTTCGACCCCTACTACTTCCAGTTGCACGTGACCATCGACAACGCCGCCAGCGGGCATGCGCGCAAGGCCCTGCGCGCGCTCTACGACAACCTGCCGCAGCTTGGCGGGCGCGCGGCCTTCCTCGAACGGGTGAGGAACGGCTACCGCCTGAACGAGGTCGGCCTGAGCACCGAGCAGGTGATCGACGGCTTCGATCTCGAGGAAGAATTGCTGGCCATGTTCGAGCGCAAGCGCCCCTACGCCGCCGGGATGCATTCGGATCGTTGCCGGATCGGCGGGCGCACGGTGAACCAGTGGCTGGCGGTGCCTGGGCGGTTCCCGGCGTTTCTCGCCTGCCTGGAGGAAGAGGGCTGGATCCGGCGCCATGCCGATCCGCGCGGCAGCCGCTTCTGGAACCTGATCGAGGGCGACCGGGCGGCAATGTTCGGAGTCTTCACTCCCTACGAGCGGCAGTTGCTGTACGACTGGATCGCTGGCGACTGGCAAGCACCCGCTCCGGCGGACAGGGACCCGCTTGCACCGCTGGCGGAGCCGGCGACGGCGGGCGGAGACGTGGACGCCGAGCAGGTCGCGCTGCGGCGCGAGCTGCTGCGGCTATCCTCCGAGCAGGGCGTGGCACGCCTTCTCGAACTGATGGCCCCGCACCTCCACCACGGGCCCGCCGGTCTCCTTGCCACGCGGATGTTCAGCCAGCGCTGGAGGGCCGCCCATGCCCAGCCTGCATGATCCGCGCCTGGACGTCCTGGTCAGCCTCGGCAACTGGTTGCGAGGCCAGGACTACCGTTTCGTCACCGTCACCCCGGCTACCCATGAGCGCGTCAACGCCCGCCCGGAAAACCGCATGGCCCGGGACCTGGCCGGCATCTTCGGCTGGAGCCGGGCATTCGCCGGGGAAAGCCTGCCGGCCGACTGGCTGACCCTTCTTGCCGGCGCCGACCTGATCCGCCGCGAGGCGGACGGCTGGCGCAGCCAGGTGCGCGTCTCCAGCCTCGGCGAGCAACTGTTCGTCCATTCGGCCTTCCCTACCCTGGCCGCCGACGCGGTGTTCTTCGGCCCCGACACCTACCGCTTCGACCGGCTGATCCGCAGCCACCTGGCATCGTCCGATCCGGCACGCATCCGCCGTGCGGCGGATATCGGCTGCGGCGCCGGCCCCGGCGCGATCCGCATCGCCATGGCCTGCCCGGACGCCGAAGTACACGGGCTGGATATCAATCCGGCGGCGCTCGACCTGGCGCGGGTCAACGCGGCGCTGGCGGGGGTCGGTAACCTGACCCTGGCGCGTAGCGACCTGCTGAGCCAGGCGCCCGGTCGCTTCGACCTGATCGTGGCCAACCCGCCCTATCTCCTGGATGCCTCGGAGCGCGCCTACCGGCATGGTGGCGGGATGCTCGGCGCCGGGCTCTCGCTGGCAATCGTCGATGCCGCCCTCGAGCGCCTGGAAGCCGGCGGCAGCCTGCTGTTGTATACCGGGGTGGCGATGGTCGAAGGCGGCGATCCGTTCCTCGCCCGCATCCGCGAACGCCTGGCGTCTCGGGAGTGGGACTGGGACTACCAGGAACTGGACCCGGACGTGTTCGCCGAAGAGTTGGACAGCCCCGCCTACCGCGAAGCCGAGCGGATCGCCGTGGTCGGCCTGCGGGTCACTCGTCCCGCCTGAGGCGCTCCAGGCCTTCCACCAGATCCTCGTTCAGGCGCTGCCAGCGCTCGGCCACCTCGGCCTCGGCCGGAATCACCGCGAGGACCTCGCCATCCACCCACTCCCAGGGCAGGCACAGGCGTTCCGCCTCGGCCCGGCTGGCGGCGCGCACGGTGCGGGCGAAACGCCGCCAGCCGCGCATGTGCTGGATTTCGTAGGTGGTCATGGGCTCCTCCGGAAGACAGGGACGTTTGTCTTTCGGCGCTCCCCGCGTCTTCCGGTTCAAGGCCCTGGATGGGCGGTCGCGGACCGCCCGGCACGCCACCTGAACCCCCTCGCGCCGGGCCGGTCCAGACTCCTGAACGCCACAGAAAAGAGGTGCCCGTCATGACCCGCGAAATGGCTCGGCTACTGATCAGTCCCTCCAATGCCTGGCCTCGTCTGCGCCAGGACTACGACCATCACCCTTTCGCCTTCCTCGTTCCGCTGTTGCTATTGCCGCTGCTGCCGGCGGCCTGCCTGTTCATCGGCACTACCCAGGTCGGCTGGTCGCTGCCGGGCAACGACAGCGTGCAACACCTCTCCAGCGGCAGCGCCCTGCTGCTGGCGACGATGTGTTACCTGGGCTTCGTCGCCGGCGTGGTGATCATGGGCTTCTTCGTACGCTGGGTGCTGTTCCGCACGCCGTCGCGCCCCAGCGTACCGGGCAGCCTGACCTTCACCACGGCGATCGCCGTGCCCTTGATGCTCGCCGGGATCGTCGCCCTGGTGCCCTGGCGGATCCTCCTGCTGCTGGCCGCGGCGGCTGCCTGCGCCTACTCGGTACGCCTGCTGTTCACCGGCCTGCCGCTGTTCATGCGCATGCAGGAGCGGCAGACATTGTTCTACGCCTTCTGCATCCTCGGCGTCGGCTTCCTGACCCTGCTGACCACCGCCTTCATCTTCATCGAGTTCTGGGGGCAAAGCCTGGCCGGCAGCGGCGAGTACCTGCGCTGAGGCTCAGCCGGCCTTCAGCGTGCCGGTCAGGAACAGGTACAACTCTTCCTGGCCGAACGGCTTGGCCAGCTTGGGCAACTGTGCCGCCGCGCCTTCGATCTTTTCCGCGAAGCCGGTGGCCAGGGCCATCTTCAGCGGCCGGCCCTGGGCCATGACCCGCTCCACCAACTGGCTGCCGTTCATCCGTGGCATCGCCTGGTCGGTCAGGAGGATGTCCAGCTCCGGCGTCGCCGTGAGAATCTCCAGGGCCAGGCTGCCGGAGTCGGCCTTGAGTACCGAGCAACCGAGGTCCTCCAGCATCGCCGCGGTGTTGTTCAACACCAGCGGATCGTCGTCCACCACCAGTACTCGACAGGACAAGCGCACCCGCTCGCTTTCGCTGGGCGCCTGCGGCGTCGCGCCATTGCCCGTACGGGCGCTTTCCGGGGTTCGCGGAACGGCGGGTATCCAGATGTTCGCGGTGGTGCCGACGCCCGGCTGGCTCTCCAGGGTGAGCCGGCCGCCGAGCTGCTCGGCGAGGCCGTCGACGATCGACAGGCCCAGCCCGGTGCCACGCCCCACCCCCTTGGTGGTGTAGAAGGGTTCCACCGCACGGCGCAGGGTTTCCTCGTCCATGCCGCTGCCGGTGTCGCTGATGCTCAGGCAGATATAGTTGCCCGGTGCGAGGCGATGGGGATTGTCCGCCGGCACCCGCTGGTTGCTCGCGGAAAAGACGATGCGCCCGCCGTTGGGCATGGCGTCGCGGGCGTTGGTGGCAAGGTTGATGATGGACAGTTCGAGCTGGTTGGCGTCGGTCAGGCCGAGGTCGAGATCCAGGGGAAAGCGCGTCTCGATCGATACGCTCGGTCCCAGGGAATGGATCAGCAGGTCGGTCATCCCGCGCAGCAGGTCGGGGATCGCGCAGGGCTGCGGATCGAGACGCTGCTTGCGGGCGAAGGAAAGCATCCGCTGGGTCAGGTTGGCGCCGCGCTGGGCGGCCTCCAGGGCGTTCTGCAAGAGGTCGGCGGTGCGCTGGTCGCCGGGCAGGCGTTTCTTCAGCAGCCCGAGGCTGCCGATGATCACCGTCAGCAGGTTGTTGAAGTCGTGGGCCACGCCGCCGGTGAGGTGCCCCAGGGACTCCATCTTCTGGGCCTGGAACAGCTCCTGGCGGGCCCGTTCCAGTTCGCGTTCGGCTTCGATCCGGTGGGTGATGTCACGGGTTACCTTGGCGAAGCCGATCAGCCGGCCATCGCTGTCGCGGATCGGATCGATCACCACGTTGGCCCAGAAGCGACTGCCGTCCTTGCGCACCCGCCAGCCTTCCTTCTCGAAACGCCCTTCGCGTTCGGCGGCGGCCAGGCCGCGGGCCGGTTCGCCGGCCTCGCGGTCTTCGGGGGTGTAGAAGCAGGAGAAGTGCCGGCCGATCACCTCTTCCGGCAGGTAGCCCTTGATCCGCTGGGCGCCGAGGTTCCAGTTGGTGATCCGCCCGCGGTGGTCGAGCATGTAGATGGCGTAGTCGGTAACGCTCTGCACCAGCAGGCGGAACTGCTCCTGGCTGCGCCGCAGCGCCTCCTTGGCCGCGCGCCCTTCGCTGAGGTCGTGGATCAGCTGGGCGAAGCCGAGCAACTGGCCCTGGCTGTCGCGGATGGCGTCGATCACCACCTGCGCCCAGAAGCGCTTGCCGTTGCTGCGCACCCGCCAGCCCTCGGTCTCGAAGCGGCCCTCGGCATCCGCCTGGCGCAGCGCCTGTTGCGGAACGCCGGCGTCGCGGTCCTTGCGGGTATGAAAGCAGGCGTAGTCGCGGCCGAGGATCTCGCTCGCGTCGTGGCCGAACAGGCGCGCCGCGCCGGCGCTCCAGCTGGCGATACGGCCAGCGCTGTCCAGCGTGTGGATCGCGTAGTCGTCGACCGCTTCGTCGAGCAGGCGGTTGCGCGTGGCCTGGTTCAAGGGGACTTTCGGTTTTCTTGTGGTTTTCATGGACGTGTTCACTCGTCGGCTGCTCGACCCGGGCTGCAAGGCACACCCAGCAAGGTAGTACGAAGAACGTCTTCCGGCCGCTCGCTGGCTCGCCCCAGGAACTTGGCCGACCTTTCGGAAGACCCCGGCGCGGCCGGCGAATTCCATTCGCCGGAACCTTGTGCGGAGTATGGCTTTCGATATGCAGGTAGGGACATCTCCTTTCCACCGCACCGACCCCGGAGTTCCCATGCGCAATCTGGAAACCGCAACCCTGAAGCTGGGGATATTCCATCCCCACGACAGCCTGAGCCAGGCGCTGATCGCCGCCGCCTTGCAGCGACAGATCGAAGTCAGCGCCTTGCAAGCCGATCTCAACAGCCTGCAGGCGCGCCCCGGGCTGCGCTGCAAGCCAGCCAGCCTGGCGTCGTCGATCGAGGTCAGCCAGGCGGCTGCCGGTCTCGACCTGCTGTTCGCGCCGTTGTCCGACTACGCCGCCGAAGCCTTGCCGCCGATCTGCGCCGCGCTGATCGATGGCGCCCTGCGCGCCGAGGTACCGCGCCTGTTCCTGCTTGGCCATTGGCAATGGCTGGTGGCGCCGCGCGACGCCGGCGAGGAGCAACTGGGTGCCGGGCTCGAGCGCAGCCTCACGGTCAGCGGCCTGGACTGGACGCTGGTGGAGGTCCCGAGCCTGCCCGCCGGCCTGCGCATCGACGATTTCAGCCGCGCCGGCGACGTCGCGGAAGTGGAGGCCGCCAGGGTATTCGCCTGCGCCGAAGCGCTGCTCGACGAAGTCCGTCTCGGCCTGCACAAGCGCCAGTGCCTGCGCCTGGCGCCCTGAGGAGAACCCGCCATGTCCGGCCCCGATACCCTCAGCCAGGCCTTCGGCACCTTGCTGCTGGCCCTGGCCTTCAGCGCCTTCATCGTTTTCGTTCGCGGCTACCGCCCGGGCGGGGTCAGCGGCGCCTGGTACGACCTGGTGCTCGCCTTCGTCGCGGTATGGCTGGCGTTCTGGCCCGAAGCCGGCGTACTCGCACGCTCGCCGAGCCTGGCCAATGCCCTGGGGTTGGTCTTGCAGGTCGGCGCTACCCTGCTCGGCTGCCTGCTCGGTTACGGGGTGGCAAGGGGATTGCGGCGGGCGATGCGGGAAACCCGGCAAAAAAGATCGGCTTCTTCGCCGGTGAATCGGCGAGGTTCGTAGCGGAGATATCGAGAAAACACATATAACCCGATGGCGTTGCGAATTTTCCAGATGCTTATAAGGAGTGCCGAACGGGCTTTTCACCCGCGATGATTGCATTCCGGCATCAGCGTTCTGCACGATCTCTTGCATTCTGCATCCCGCGCGCCATGCGGGATGCAGCTTATCCCGCAGATTCTGGATGTTGCCGGCATTTCGGCCTCGCGGCACCTATAGTTATCCGTACCGTTGGCATGTATCGACGGTTTCTCTCTGATTCAGGCTAATCCCGCTCCAGGGACGGAGTGGATTTTTTTCTTGCGTTGCGCAAACCGGGGAGAGCTGGCCAGATGAACCTTTCCTACCTGTACCTGAAGAAGATCCTCGAGGAGGAACTGCGCGACCACGACTGCCAGTGCCAACTGAACCCCGACTTCACGGTGACCATCAGTTGCCGCGTGGGTGGTCCCCACGGCGCGCTCTACATCGTGCCCAACAGTGACTTCCTGAAGAGCAGCAGCTTCAGCGACCTCAGCGCCTTCATCCTCAACCTGCGCGAGGAAATCACGCGCTTCGGCGAGTTCGAGGCGGAACTCCAGACCGGCACCGGCTGAGCCCCTCCCCCCTTCTTTTTCCCTCCCGCCGTCAGGGCTGCTGGTAGTGTCCCGGCGTGGTGCCCGGTTCATGGGTACGTTCCACCTTGCTGACCTGGATATCGCTGATCGCCTCGGCGTCGTGCGGTCGATGCAGTGCCTCCAAGTGGCGGCGGGCCTCCTCGCGGCTGAGGGTTTCCGCCTCGCTGTGCAATTCGCAGGTCATCGGCTGGTCGTCGAGGATGTAGCTGATCAGGAACAGCTGGCTGGCCATCGTCTCGCCCTCCTCTCTTCGGTGGGCCCTGCGCCAGGCGCAGGGCCCATGGCTATCACGGCAGGTTCGGCGGCAGCTCGGCGTCCAGCGCAGCGTCCTGCCGCGAGTCGTCGCGCTGGCGCTCCTGCAGGCGCTGCAGGCGGCGGGTCAGGTGCTGCACCTCTTCGCGCAGCAACTGCAACTCTTCCCGCGGTTCATTGAGCAGGCCCTTGACATGGCAATGCCCACTCAACCCGCGGCTGACCAGCAGGCCGCCGGCGACCGCCTTGCAGGCGCCGGGCAAGCCACCGCGGGCCAGGCCGAAGCCGGCCAGGACCAGTCCGGCGCCGATGGAAGCGAGTCGCTCGCCGCGCTGCAGGTTGTGCGGCAGGCCATTGGCCGTCGAAGTCGGCAGGTATTCGTTCATGGAATTCTCCTTGCTTCGGTTATCGGTCAGGCTTCGTCGTCCGGCGGTTGCACGAGGAACTCGACCAGCGTCCGCCGGCAAGCCTCGATGCCCTCTTCCAGGACGATCTCGAAACCGTGGGTGTTCTCGGTCGGAATGCCGATGCAGCCGACCTGCGCGGCCTCGCCGTGGCTCAGCAGCGCGCTGGCGTCCGAGGCGAAGTCCACCAGCAGCGCCGCCTGCGGCTGGTACTGGCAGCGTTCGGCGGCCCGCAACAGGCGGTCGGTGACATGGCGGCTGTAATAACCCTTGGAGTCGCCGCTGTTGACGATCGGGTCGCGGCACAGCCGGGTGCCGTATTCGGCTACCGTTGGGCCGACTTCTACCGCGATGCTGATGTCGCCCGGCAGTCGGCGCGCGGCGAACAGCGCGCCGGCGTTACTCTCCTCCTCCATGGTGGTGAGCACCAGGTAGAGGTCGCCGTGCAACTCGTCGCGGCGCCGGGCGATCTCGCGAGCCACGCCGAGCACGGCGAGCAGCGGTGCGCGGTCGTCGAGGAAGTGCGCGGCGACGCAATCCTGGAAGTACAACGGGCGCCGCCACAGACGGTTGAGCACCACGCGGGTACCCGGTCGCACGCCCAGATTCGCCAGTTCCTCGGCGCTGCGCCGGGTGACCACGTGTACGTCGCGCCAGTGCACCGCGCCCGAGAGCACGTCGGAGCCCTGCGGCGACTCGCCGGTAGCATGCATGCTGCCGTAGGACAGCACGCCGTCGAGTACCGCCTCGCCGGCCAGGATCTGTACCGGACAGACGCCGAAGCTCACCGGCTGGGCGCCGCCGAGCGCCACTACGCGCAGGGTACCGTCGGCCTCGACGCGCTTGACGATCATGGCGATCTCGTCGAGGTGCGCGAGCAGCCGCACCGCGGCCCGCCGCGCCTGCTCGCGCGGGAGGTGCGGCGGGCTGATTCGCGCGACCAGGTTGCCGGCGGCATCGCTGCCGACCTCGTCGCAACAGCCCTCGAGTTCCCGCTGGCAGATGGCCCTGACCTCGTCTTCCTGGCCACCGGGGCCACGTGCCAGCAGGAGTTCCTCGAGCAAGGCGCGGTCTTCTTCGCGCATGCCTCAGGCCGCCCGTTTTTCCAGGCGCGCCTTCAGCTCTTTCTTGTGCTGCTGCATGGCCTGGCCGAGTTGCTTGAGGGCGGCGGCGTCGAGCAATTGCCGGGCGCGCGGGAACAGCTCGCCCTCCTCCTCCTCGATGTGGTGCTCCAGGAGTTCCTTGAGCACCTTGACCCGGCCGGCGAACTGCACGGTGTCCGGGCGGGTGCGCTTGAGGTCGGGAAGGACCAGGGAGTCCACCGTGCGGTGTTCCTCCTTGGCCTCGTAGTACATCTTCAGCTCTTCCTTGCCGCCGCTGTCCCTGATCGCCGGATAGAGGAT
This sequence comes from Pseudomonas sp. HMSC067G02, assembly GCF_001813485.1. NCBI lineage: Bacteria > Pseudomonadati > Pseudomonadota > Gammaproteobacteria > Pseudomonadales > Pseudomonadaceae > Pseudomonas > Pseudomonas sp. HMSC067G02. Next base: position 153,076 of record NZ_KV812663.1, on the reverse strand, counting down.
GTCTTCCTCGATGGCGGTGTGCAGCACCAGTTCCAGCTCCAGCCTGCCCAGCAGCTCGCTGCGCTTCTTCAGCGCCCGTTCGGTGGTCTCGCTGAGTTCGTTGAGCAGTTTCTTCACGGTCTCGTGGTCATGGACCAGCAATTCGATGGCGTTCATGGTCGCTCCTCATCGGTTTGTTATCCGAGTGCTCCGGCACTCTCTCTGGCTGAGCGCGCGCTCCTCCGCCGAGTTCAGTCACGAGGACGGGCGGTCGCCTCGATCAGCGGAAACGCGGAGATCCGCGATGAGCGCGGTTCCTGGCCGTCGCGCAGCAAGGCCCGGGACCGCCTCATGGCATTCCCCTCGCGGCACCGGGCCTCAGGCGCGGGCGTCGCGCAGGGCGCGGACCCGGTCGTGGTGACGGAGCACGCCCTGGTACTGGCGCTCGATCACCTGGTGGATCTCCGCCGGCAGCGGTTTTTCCAGCGCCGCCTGGTAACGCTGCTTGGCGACATCCTCGCCGCGCTCGCATTCGTTGAGCACCGCCTCTTCGTCCTTGCCGGTGACCAGTGACTTCAGGTCGACCCAGCGCCGATGCAGGTCACCGGCGAAACTGGTGCTGTCCTTGGGTTTGCCACCCAGTTCCAGGACGATCCGCTCCAGCTCGTCGGCAGCCGCGGCGCAGTCGCGGCTCTGCTCCAGCATCGCCGCCTTCAACTGCGGATCGCGCAGGTCTTCGGCGCAGGCCTGGAAGCCGGCCTCGCCATCCTTGCTGGTTTGCAGCAGGTCGTTGAGTACGTCGAGGGTGTCGTCGAGGTTGGTCTGGTTCATTTCGCTCTCCTTGGCCCGGAGCTGTCCGGGAGTTCTCGCGTCTGTCGGCGCCGGCGCCTGCCGGCACGGGACGTGGGCAGCAACCAGCGCCCACGGAAGGTGGGAGGCTCGCCGTCGCGGAGCGTTCAGAAAGCCGGATGGATGGTGGCGTAGGCCGGGGTGATGCTGAGACGTTCGCCGACCACCATCTCGGTGATCCAGTCCACCAGGATCGAGGTATAGGCGTCCTGCGCCGCCTCGCTGCTGAGCGCATGGTCGGCGTGGTCGATGATCCGGTGGGTCAGCGAATGGGTCTGCTGGAAGGCGGCGCGGAAACTCATGATGGTCGAGTGCGGCACATAGCTGTCGAACTCCGACTCCACCAGCAGCACATCGCCGCGGAATCCCGCGCAGGCCTGCAGGGCTCGGTTGCTGGCGGCCGGGATCAGGCTGCCGCGGTACTCGATGAGGTCCTCGCGGTCGAGCAGCAGCTTGGGCGTCAGCCAGTCCTCGTCGCGGTAGATCGCCGGTACCCGCAAGGCCAGCCAGCGCACCGCGCGCAACTGGCTGAGGATCGCCGCCAGGTAGCCGCCATAGCTGGTGCCGACCACCGCGATCGCCTCGCTGTCGATGGCCGGGTGGGCCACCAGCCGGTCGTAGGCGGCGAGCAGGTCCTGCAGGTTGTCCTCGCGCGTCACCAGTGCCTGGCGCCCGCTTTCCGCGCCGTGGCCGCGCAGGTCGAAGGTCAGGCACACGCAGCCGAGCCCGGCGATGCCCTGGGCGCGCTTCAGGTCGCGCTGCTGGCTGCCGCCCCAGCCGTGCACGAAGAGCACGCCGGGGACCTTCGCCCGGGGGCTGAGGAAGGTGCCTTCGATCCGGTCGTCGCCGACCCCGATGCGGATGCGTTCGCTGTTCGCCGTCATGCCTCCCCCGTCATCGCATATTTGAGCAGGAAGTCGCCGTGTTCGTCGGGGCCGCGATAGATCACCCGGCTGTTGTCCGGCAGGCGCTTGTCTTCGTGGATCTCGAACGACGCGGCGCGCACCGCGGGCAGTCCCGGGTCGGCGCGGAAGGCCTCCAGCGCGGCGATCTCGGCGCTGCTCGCGCCGCCGACCCGCCAGGACTGCTCGAGCACGCCGAAGCGCTCCCGACCGTTGCCGTCCCGGCCCTGGGCAATGTCGTAGTTGCGCCGCGAGGCGAAGCAGCCGGGGAAGAAGATCGCCGCGGCGGTATCGAAGATCCGCGCGTACTCGATGGCCTGGCGCACCTCGCGGGCCAGGTCCAGGGTCAGCAGCTCGGCATAGCCGCCGCGCGCCACCAGCAAGTCGGAGCCGGCGTAGACCAGTTCGCCGCGCGCGTTGCGGGTCTGGTGCTGCTGACCGTGGTAGCTCAGCAGGAAGCCGTTGACCCGGAGCTGGCCGACGCTATGGGTAACGACCCCGTCCAGGTTGGCTTCCAGTACCAGGCCCTGCGCCAACTGGCGCTCCTCCAGCCCGCCGAGCCAGCCGTCCAGTTCGTCGAGGTCGTGCGCCACGTACTGGCCGAGGCCGCCACAGGCCTCCGCCAGCTTGGCCCGCACCGGTCCTTCGGCGAGCAGGCGGCCGCCGGCGCGGTGTGCGTCGGCCAGGCTGAAGACGCTGACGCCGTTGAGCACGACGTCGCGGACCTTCTCCGCGAACAGCGGGTTCCAGCCTTCCGGCGCCACGCCGCCGCGCGGCAGCGGATGGACGATGGCCTTGCCGGCGATGAACGCGTGCTCGACGAAACCGCCGAGCAGATCTTCGTCACTGTTCACGCCCAGGCGCACGGCGGTCTCCCTGCCGACCAGGGTGCGGGTCGGGACCAGGTAGAGGGGGCCTCGCTGGTGCAATTCGGGTTCGTAGCGGCCGCCGAACTCCAGCTTCTGGACTTCCGCCAGCCAGCGCGCCAGGGCCAGGTTGCCCTGCACTTCATGTTCGGCGGCCGCGGGATCGACGCTATGGGCCACCACCAGTCTCTGCCGAGGGTCTGCGCTCATGTTCCGCTCCTCCTGGATGGAGACCCGGCGTTCAGGGCTCCGGTATGGGCGAGAGGGACTCTTCGTCGGGCCGTTCCATCGGAACTTCTTCCGGGAACTCCTGGGGGACGTGGCTTTCGTGGTCAGGAACCGGGTATTCGTCCGGGTCCCCGGATGGGTTGCGTGGACTCGTCGCTGGCGCACCCGATGATGCAGAAATGGAAAAACGCATGTCCGCCTCCATCGTTGGTATGAGTTCTAGATGGAGGGTACGAGAGCGGATTTGGTTCGGACCATGCGTCGGAAGGCCGGGTCGGCGCCTGGCCGCCCCGGCGCTGAAACAGCCGGCTCAGCGAGCCAGGCTCATGGTGCGCAGCTTGCCGCCGGCGACCAGGACCTTGCGGTGGGTGAGATGCTGGTTGTCGCTATCGCGGAACGTGAGCAGGTCGATACGCTTGCGGAAATAGTCGCTGTCGCGGATCTGCAGCGGCCCCTGGTCGATGATCAGGTCCCGGCGGATGCGCTCCAGCACCTGGTTCAGCAACAGCGGGTTGCTCTGCTCCTGGCCGGAGATCGCCCGGCTCACCAGGCGCTTGCCCTGGTCGTTACGCAAGGTCACCAGCAACGCGCCGTCAGGCCGAGGTTGGCAACTGACGCGCACATCCTTGAAATGCTCTTCCAGGTACTCAACCAGGTTTTCATCGGTCTCTAGCATTGCTGGCCTCCTGTCTCATCAGATTCTTTGACGCCGGTAATCAGGCGTATCTCTGTCGAGCAGAAGGCGTACCAATTTCTCTGGAAAATAAAATTCTTATAAATCAATAAGTTGAAAAACAAGCCGGCGAATTGATATTTGCACTTTGCAAGAAAACCCCCGGCAAGCCTTGCATTCGGCAACCCGCCGCGCCCGTCGTCTCGCCTGCAACCCCCTGGCGAGGCCTCTCGCAAGCCGAGCCGCCAGTAAAAAAAACTAAACTTCCGCCGCTCCCCTCCGGTCACCCCTAGCAAGGACTTCGCCCATGCCACGGCGCGACGGAGTCCGACCGACCAACGCCAAGGACAACGTACGACCGGAGGATGACATGGGACATTCTGTTGCAGGCGCTTGCCTGGAAGAACCCGCGGTACTGACCGCTTTTCCGTCGCTGCTGCACCCGCAGGACCCGCCGCAACAGAGGGATCGGATACTCTTCGTCACCGCCGAGCTAAGCGACTTCGTCAAGGTCGGCGGACTCGGCGACTTTTCCGCCGCGCTGCCGCGGGTCCTCAAGCGCGAGCATTCGGTGCGGGTCCTGCTGCCCGGCTACCGCCAGGTGCTGGAGCGCTGCCGCGACCTGCGGATCATCGGCAGCCTGCCCGGCCGGGCGGCGATCCCGCCCTGCGAGATCGGCCTGGTGACCCTCGACGACGGCCTGGAAGTCATGCTGGTGCTCTGCCCGCTGCTCTACGAGCGCGAGGGCACGCCATACATGGACGACCAGGGCAATGACTGGCCGGACAACCACCTGCGCTTCGCCCGCCTGTGCCTGGCCGCCGCCGAGATCGCCGGCGGCCGCGGCGCCCAGGGCTGGCAGCCGGGCCTGGTGCACGCCAATGACTGGCCGTCGGCGCTGACCCCGGCCTACATGGCCTGGAACGGCGTGCGCACGCCGAGCCTGTTCACCATCCACAACCTCGCCTACCAGGGCCTCTGCGACCTGCAATGCAGCGCCGAGCTGGGTCTTCCCGACGAAGCGCTGAGCCACGAAAGCATGGAATTCCACGGGCGCCTGTCGTTCCTCAAGGCCGGCATCGCCCATGCCCACCACATCACCACGGTGAGCGAGACCTACGCCCAGGAAATCACTACCCCGGAATACGGCTGCGGCCTGCACGGCATCCTCAAGTGCAAGGTCGAGAAGCGTCAGCTCAGCGGCATCGTCAACGGTATCGACGATAGCTGGCAGCCGCACTGCGATCCACACCTGGTGGCCGGCTTCAGCGCCCGCCAATGGGCCGGCAAGCGCGCCAACACGCGCTACGTGGAGGAGCGTTTCGGCCTGGAGCCGGGCAAGGGGCCGCTGTTCGCGGTGGTCTCGCGCCTGGTGCAGCAGAAAGGCATCGACCTGACCCTGGAGATCAGCGATGCCCTGCTCCAGGCCGGCGGCCGCCTGGTCAGCATCGGCCGTGGCGAGCCGAACCTGGAGAAGGCCATGCTCGAGCTCGCCCGGCGTCATCCCGGCCAGGTCGGCGTGCATATCGGTTTCGACGAGACCGAGGCCCGCCGTATCTACGCCGGCAGCGACTTCCTGCTCATGCCCTCGCGCTACGAGCCCTGCGGGCTCAGTCAGCTCTATGCGCAATGTTTCGGCTCGCTGCCGATCGCGCGCTGCACCGGCGGCCTCGCCGATACCATCGTCGACGGGGTCACCGGCTTCCTGTTCCGTGAGGAAACCGCGCAGAGCTACCTCGACGCGGTGATGCGCGCGATCAACGTCTACCACTGTCCCTCGCTGCTCAACGCCATGCGCTGCAAGGCGATGGCCGCGCCGATGTTCTGGAGCGACTCGGTGGAGCCTTACAACCGCCTGTACCGGCGCCTGTTGAGGAATACCGCTCCGGCCCTGCGCGGGGTACGCCAATGATGGCGATCCGGCGCCGCTTCGGCGCCCAGTTCCAAGGCAACGGCCGAACCTGCTTCGGCCTCTGGGCTCCGGACGCCCGCGAGGTCCGGGTCGAGACCGCCGACGGCCGCGACTGGCCGCTGGAAGGCAGCGACAGCGGCTGGTTCGAGGCGACCCTGCCCTGTCCGCCCGGCACCCGCTACCGCTACCGCATCGATGGCCGCCCCGGGGTGCCGGACCCGGCCTCGCAGTTCCAGCCCGACGGCGTGCATGGCGACAGCCAGGTGCTGGACCATGACGCCTACGCCTGGCGCGTCGACGAGTGGCGCGGGCGGCCCTGGCACGAAGCGGTGATCTACGAGCTGCACGTCGGCCTGTTCGGCTCCTACGCCGAGGTCGAGCGCTTCCTTCCGCGCTTGGTGGAACTGGGCGTGACCGCCGTGGAGCTGATGCCGCTGGGCGAGTTTCCCGGTCGCCGCAACTGGGGTTACGACGGCGTGCTGCCGTTCGCCCCGGCGTCGGCCTACGGCACGCCCGAGCAGCTCAAGCATCTGATCGACAGCGCACACGGCATGGGCCTGATGGTCTTCGTCGACGTGATCTACAACCACTTCGGCCCGGACGGCAACTACCTCGCCCAGTACGCCGCCGCGTTCTTTCGCGACGACCGGCAGACGCCCTGGGGCCAGGCCATCGATTTCCGTCGCGGCGAAGTCCGCGAGTTCTTCTATGAAAACGCCCTGATGTGGCTGCTCGACTATCGCATCGACGGCCTGCGCTTCGATGCCGTGCACGCGATTCCCGATAGCGCGTTCCTCGTCGAGATGGCCCGCCGCCTGCGCGGCGCCGCCGGCCCCGAGCGCCATCTGCACCTGGTCCTGGAGAACGACGACAACCGCGCCAGCCTGCTGCGCCAGGGCTACGACGCACAGTGGAACGACGATGGCCACCATGCGCTGCACGTCCTGCTCACCGGCGAGAACGACGGCTACTACCAGGACTACCCCGAGCCGCTGCGGTGCCTGGCGCGCTGCCTGGCCGAAGGCTTCGTCTACCAGGGCGAAGCCAACCGCCACGGCCGGCCGCGCGGCGAACCGAGTGCCGACCTGGCGCCGGACGCCTTCGTGCTGTTCCTGCAAAACCACGACCAGGTCGGCAACCGCGCCTTCGGCGAGCGTCTCAGCGTTCTCGCCGAACCCCAGGCGTTGCGCCTGGCGATAGCGCTGCAACTGCTCGCGCCGATGATCCCGCTGCTGTTCATGGGCGAGGAATGCGCCGCGCGCGAACCGTTCCTGTATTTCACCGATCACCAGGGCGAACTGGCGGACGCGGTCCGCGAGGGACGACGCAAGGAGTTCGGCGAGTTCGGCCGCTTCGGCGACGGCGCCGCCCTCGCCTCGCTCCCCGATCCCAACGCGGTGGAGACCTTCGAGCGCTCGCGTCCCGGCCTGGCCGATTGCGACCCGGCCTGGCGCGGCTTCTACCGGCAACTGCTGGAAATCCGTCACGAATACCTGATCCCGCGCCTGCGCGGCGCCCGTTCGCTGGGCGTGACCACCATCGCCGGCGCCGCGCTGTCGGCGCGCTGGCGACTCGGTGACGGCAGTGACTGGCGAATCGACTTCAACCCTTCTCCGCTCGAAGCGGAAGTCGAGCCGCCGGCGGCCGCCACCCAGGTGCTGTTCCTCGACAACCTCGCCTGTGCCGAGTATCGCCGCGGCCGCCTAAGTCCCCGCAGCATCGCGGTCAGCCTGGAGCCCGCCCATGAGTGACGCACGCCTGGCCGAACTGGCCGCCGCCGTGGGCCTGCAACTCGACTGGCAGGACGCCAACGGACGGCCGCAGCGGGTCGACCCGGAGGTCCAGCGCGGCCTGCTGGAAGCACTCGGCTATCCGGCGCAGAGTCCGCAACAGATCGAACAGAGCCTGGCCGCGCTGGCCCGGCTGCGCGAGGACAGCGCCAACCTCGGACTGCTGGTCGGCGAATGCGGCCAGCCGCTGGAGCAAGCGCTCGGCCCCGCCGGCACCCCGGGCGAACTGGTCTACGAGGACGGCACGCGGATCGCCCTGCGCCTGGACGCCGAAGGCCGCCTGCCGGCGCAGGCCCGCAGCGGCTATGCGCAGCTGTCGCTGGAGCAGCGGGAATGGGCGGTGGCGATGGCGCCGCCGAGCTGTCCGTCCCTGGCCAGCCTCGCCCCGGGTCGCTCGCGTCGCTGGGGTCTGGCCGCCCAGGTCTATGCCCTGCGCCGCCCCGGCGACGGCGGCCTGGGCGACAGCGCCGCCCTCGAGGACCTGCTGCGCAGCGCCGCGCGGCATGGCGCCGACGCGCTGGCGATCAGCCCGCTGCACGCCCTCGCCGAGGCCAACGGACATGCCTACAGCCCCTACTCGCCGTCCAGCCGGCTGTTCTTCAATGTCCTGCACGCCGCGCCGGCGACCATTCTCGGCGCGGCGGCGGTGGAACAGGCGATCCGTCGCGCCGGCCTGGCCGCGGAGATGGCCCGCCTGGAGAGCCTGGAGCTGATCGACTGGACAGCGGCGGCGGACCTGCGCATGCGCCTGCTGCGCCAACTCCACCGCGACTTCATCGAGCGCGCCAGTCCCTTGCGCCACGACCTCGCCGAATTCCGCCGCGAAGCCGGCGAGGCGCTGCTGCACCACTGCCGCTTCGAGACCCTGCAGGCGCACCTGGGCGCCGGCCCCGACTGGCGACGCTGGCCGGAGCCGCTGCGCCGCCCCGGCGAGCCGGCGGTGGCCGCGTTCTGCGCCGATCACGCCGAGGAAGTGGACTTCCGCGCCTTCGGCCAGTGGCTGACCCAACGCTGCCTGCAACATGCCCAGCGCCAGGCGCGCGAGGCCGGGATGGCCATCGGTCTGGTCGCCGACCTGGCGGTGGGCGCCGACGGCGGCGGCAGCCAGGCCTGGTCGCGGCAGGAAGAGCTGCTCGCCGAAGTGAATGTCGGCGCGCCGCCGGACATCCTCAACCAGTCCGGACAGGACTGGGGCGTTTCCGCGTTCAATCCCGAAGGCCTGCGCCGCCACGGCTACCGGGCATTCCGCGAGATGCTGCGGGCCAACCTGGCCTGGCCCGGAGGGCTACGCATCGATCATGCGATGGGCCTGCAACGTCTCTGGCTGATCCCGCGCGGCCAGCCGCCCCACGCCGGCGCCTACCTGCGCTACCCGCAACGCGAGCTGCTGCGCCTGCTGGCGCTGGAGGCCAGTCGCGCCTCGGCGCTGGTCATCGGCGAGGACCTCGGCACCGTGCCCGAAGGCCTGCGCGAGGAACTGGCACGCCGCCAGGTGCTGGGTACCCGCGTGCTGCTCTTCGAGCGGCGCGGCGAACGCTTCGTGCCCCCGGCGCAATGGCCGGCGGACGCCATGGCCACCACCAGCACCCACGACCTGCCGAGCCTGTCCGGCTGGTGGCGGGGCCAGGACATCCACTGGCGCGGCCGCGCCGGACACCGCAGCGCCGAGGAATGCGCGGCCGACCTGGAACTGCGCGCCGAGGAGCGCCGGGCCCTGGCCGCCAGCCTCGAACCGCCGGTCGATCCCGACCCCGCCGCCGAAGTACCGCTGGACGCCTGCATCGGCTATGTCGGGGCAACCCCCGCGCCGTTGGTGCTACTGCCCCTGGAGGACGCCCTGGGCAGCCTGGAGCAGCCGAACCTGCCCGGCCCCGGCGACGCCCACCCGAACTGGCGGCGGCGCTGGCCGGAAAACGCCGCGCAGATGCTCGGAACGCCGCAGGTCGACCGGCGCCTGCGCCTGCTCGAACGCAGCCGCCGGGATGCCGAGGAGGCCGCCCATGATTGAGCCCCGCGCTACCCTGCGCCTGCAATTCCACGCCGGCTTCACCCTCGACGATGCCCTGCCCTGGCTGGACTATTTCGCCGACCTGGGCATCAGCCATCTCTACGCCTCGCCGCTGTTCCGCGCGCGGCCCGGCTCCAGCCACGGCTACGACGTGGTCGACCCGACCCGGATCAATCCGGAACTGGGCGGCGAGCCGGCGCTGCTGCGCCTGATCCAGGGGCTGCGGCAACGCGGCATGGGCCTGCTCATGGACATAGTGCCGAACCACATGGGCATCGGCGGCGGCGCCAATCCCTGGTGGCAGGACGTGCTCGAATGGGGGCGCGAGAGTCCCTACGCGAGTTTCTTCGACATTCAGTGGGAATCCCACGACGCCGCGTTGCGCGGCCAGGTGCTGCTGCCGTTCCTGCGCAGCGACTACGGCGAGGTCCTGGCTGCCGGGGAGATCGGCCTGAGCCTGGACCGCGAGGCCGGCCGCCTGCTGGCGAGCCACGGCGAGCAGCGCTTCCCCCTCTGGCCGGGCAGCTACCCGGAGCTGCTGGAAGACAGCGGCGAGCCGCGCCTGTCAGCCCTGGCCGGCGGTTTCCGCGAGTGCCGGCAGGACCGCGAGGCCTTGCGCGAGATGCAGCGTCGACTGGCGGCTGCGCTCGCCGAGAGCGCTCCGCGCGCAGCCCTCCAGCGCACGCTGGGCGAACTCCAGGAACGCCACGAGGAGGCTCGCCAACGCCTGCACCGCCTGCTCGAGGCGCAGCACTACCGCCTGGCCAGTTGGCGCACCGCGGCGGACGACATCAACTGGCGCCGTTTCTTCGACATCAGCGAACTGGTCGGCCTGCGGGTCGAGCGCGGCGAGGTGTTCGAGGCCGTGCACGGCAAGGTCTTCCAGTTGCTCGAGGACGGTCTGCTCGATGGCCTGCGCATCGATCACGTCGACGGCCTGGCCGATCCGCGCGGCTATTGCCGACGCCTGCGCCGCCGCAGCGAGCGGATCCGCGCCCGTCGCGGCGGCGCGCCGATGCTGCTGTACGTTGAGAAGATCCTCGGTGGCGAGGAGCGCCTGCCCGAGGATTGGCTGTGCGACGGCACCACCGGCTACGACTTCATGAACCAGGTCAGCCTGTTGCAGCACGATCCGCGCGGCGAACGACCGTTGCGCGAACTCTGGCAGCGGGTCAGCGGACGCCCGGAGGCGTTTCTCGACGAGGTCTACCAGGCTCGCCAACTGGTCCTGGCGGGAAGCCTCGCCGGTGACCTGGAGAACCTCGCCCAGGGTCTTTTGCGGGTGGCGCGGGCCGACCTGGCCAGCCGCGACCTGACCCTGGGCGGTATCCGCCGCGCGCTGTTCCAGTTGCTCGCGCGCTTTCCGGTCTACCGTACCTACGCCGGGGCCTGCGGTCGCTCGGTGCAGGATCGCGAGGTGTTCCGCTATGCCGCAGAGGCGGCCCGCGAGGATCTCGACGAAGCCGACCGGGCGGTCCTCGACCATCTCGAACGCTGGCTCGGCGGGCAGCCGCTGCGCGAGCTGCCGCCCGGTCCGCTGCGGCGCCTGCGCGGCGAGTTGCTGGCGCGCTTCCAGCAGTTGAGTTCGCCGACCGCAGCCAAGGCCGTGGAGGATACCGCCTGCTATCGCTCGGCGGCCCTGCTCTCGCGCAACGACGTCGGCTTCGACCCGCAGCGCTTCGCCGCTTCCGCCGAGGAATTCCATGCCGCCTGCGAAGCCAGGCGCCTGGCCAGCCCGCGCGCCCTGCTGGCCACCGCCAGCCATGACCACAAGCGCGGCGAGGACGCCCGCGCCCGTCTTGCGGCGCTCAGTGAACTGGCGCCCTGGTTCGCGCGTAACGTCGAGCACTGGCAAAGCCTGGCCACGCCATTGCGCCGCGACCTCGCCGAGGGGCCGGCGCCGAGTCCCGGCGACGAGCTGATCCTGTTCCAGGCCCTGCTCGGCAGTTGGCCGCTCGACGCGCCTTGCGACGGCGCCGCCCTGGACCAAGCGTTCCTCGCGCGGATGCGCGAATGGCAATGCAAGGCCTTGCGCGAAGCCAAGCTGCGCACGCGCTGGACCGCGCCCGACGAAGACTACGAGCGCGCCTGCGCCGACTATCTGGAACAGCTCCTGCGCGCGCCGCTGGCCCAGGCCCTGCGCCAGTCGCTGGGCAACGCGGCGGCGCGACTGATGCCGGCCGGGGCCCTGAATGGCCTCGCCCAATGCCTGCTGCGCCTGACCTGCCCGGGTATCCCCGATCTCTACCAGGGGCGCGAGGACTGGGACTTCAGCCTGGTCGACCCGGACAACCGGAGGCCGGTGGACTTCGCCCGGCACGCCGCCGCCCTGGCCGCGCCGACGCCCTTCCCGGAACTGCTGGAGCACTGGCGCGACGGTCGCATCAAGCAGACCCTGATCGCCCGCGTGCTGGGGCTGCGGCGGATGCAGCCGGGCCTGTTCCGCGACGGCGACTACCTGCCCCTGGAGGTCAGCGGCGAGCATGCCGAGCGGGTCCTGGCCTTCGCCCGGCGCAGTCGTCACGGTTGCCTGCTGGTGGTGGTCCCGCGCCTGGCCTGCGCCCTGCTCGGCCACGCCACGCAGCCGCAGGTGCCGGCCGAGGCCTGGGGCGACACCTGCCTGCTGCTGCCGCCGAGTCTCTCCGAATGCACCTACAGCGGCCTGTTTTCCACCATGCCGCTGCCCAGCGACGGGCACCTGAGCCTGTCCGAAGTGCTCGCCGACTTTCCCGTCAACCTGCTTTACCGCCTCGCCCAGGAGGACACCCCATGAGCGCCGACGAAAAACGCATACGAGAGTTCGCCTACCAGATCTGGGAATCCGAGGGCTGCCCCGACGGCCAGGCCGAACGCCACTGGGCCATGGCCCGGCAACTGGCCGAAGCGGAAGCCGCCGCGGCGGCACCGAAGAAGACCCGCGGTCGGGCCAAGGCCGCCAAGGAAACCCCGGCCCTGCTGCAAGCGCCGGCCGCCAAGCCGCGCAAGCCGAGGGCCACGTCCCCGGCGCGGCCCGCCAGCGAAAAACCGGCGGCGGCCAAGCCGCGCAGCCGCCGCAAGCCCGAAGCGGGCGAATGAGGAGTCCAGTGCATGAGCAGAAAGCGTAGCCCCGCCCCTTCGCGGATCAGCGAAGGGCACCCCTTCCCCCTTGGCGCCACCTGGGACGGCCTCGGCGTCAATTTCGCGCTGTTCTCGGCCCACGCGACCAAGGTCGAGCTGTGCCTGTTCGACGCGCGCGGGGAAAAGGAGATCGAGCGCATCGAATTGCCCGAGTACACCGACGAGATCTGGCACGGCTACCTGCCCGACGCCCACCCGGGGCAGATCTACGGCTACCGGGTGCACGGTCCCTACGAGCCGGATGCCGGCCACCGCTTCAATCCCAACAAATTGCTCCTCGATCCCTACGCCAAGCAGTTGGTCGGCCGCCTGCGCTGGTCCGAGGCGCTGTTCGGCTACACCATCGGCTCGGCCGACGCCGACCTCAGCTTCGACGAGCGCGACAGCGCGCCCTTCGTGCCCAAGTCGAAGGTCATCGATCCGGCCTTCACCTGGGCCGAGCGCCCGCCGGTACGCGTCCCCTGGGACCGCACGGTGATCTATGAAGCCCACCTGCGCGGCCTCAGCATGCGCCATCCACAGGTCCCGGAGGCGGTTCGCGGGACCTTCGCCGGACTGATGAACGCCGACCTGCTGGCGCACATCCGCCGGCTCGGGGTGACCAGCGTCGAGCTGCTGCCGATCCACGGTTTCGTCGACGACAAGCACCTGCTGGAAAACGGCATGAGCAACTACTGGGGCTACAACAGCATCGCCTTCTTCGCCCCGCACCCGGCCTACCTCGCCAGCGGCCAGGTCAACGAGTTCAAGGAGATGGTCGCGCACCTCCACGACGCCGGGCTGGAGCTGATCCTCGACGTGGTCTACAACCACACCGCGGAAGGCAACGAGCTGGGTCCGACCCTGTGCATGCGTGGCATCGACAACGCCTCGTACTACCGCCTGATGCCCGACCAGCGCCGCTACTACATCAACGATTCCGGCACCGGCAACACCCTCGACCTCAGCCACCCCTGCGTGTTGCAGATGGTCACCGACTCGCTGCGCTACTGGGCCACGGAGATGCGCGTGGACGGCTTCCGCTTCGACCTGGCGACCATCCTCGGCCGCCATCCGGACGGTTTCGACGAGCGCCACGGCTTCCTCGTCGCCTGCCGCCAGGACCCGGTGCTGAGCAAGTGCAAGCTGATCGCCGAACCCTGGGATTGCGGCCCCGGCGGCTACCAGGTAGGCGGCTTCCCGCCCGGCTGGGCGGAATGGAACGACCGTTTCCGCGATTGCGTGCGCGCCTACTGGCGCGGCGACGACGGCATGCTGCCGGAACTGGCGCGACGCCTAACCGCCTCCGGCGATCTCTACGACCAGCGTGGACGGCGGCCCTACGCGTCGGTGAACTTCGTCACCGCCCACGACGGTTTCACCCTGCGCGACGTGGTTTCCTACGATCACAAGCACAACGAGGCCAACGGCGAGAACAACGCCGACGGCAGCGACCACAACCTGTCCTGGAACCACGGCTGCGAGGGCCCCACCGACGACCCGGAGATCCGCGCCCTGCGCCTGCGCCAGATGCGCAACCTGCTGTCCACCCTGCTGCTGTCCCAGGGCACCCCGATGCTGGTCGCCGGCGACGAGTTCAGCCGCACCCAGCAGGGCAACAACAATGTCTATTGCCAGGACAACGAACTGGGCTGGATCGACTGGCGGCTGGACGACGAGGGCCGTTCGCTGCTGGCCTTCACCCAGCGCCTGCTGGCCCTGCGCCAACGCTATCCGATCCTGCGCAGGGGGCGCTTCCTGGTCGGCGAGTACAACGAGGCGCTGGGGGTCAAGGACGTCACCTGGCTGGCGCCCGGCGGCGAGGAGATGACCGAGGAACACTGGCACGACGAGCACGCCCGCTGTCTCGGCGTGCTCCTCGATGGCCGCGCGCAACCCACCGGGATCCTGCGCAGCGGTGAGGATGCCACCCTGCTGCTGATCCTCAATGCCTACCACGACGCGGTGTCCTTCCGTCTTCCCGAGGTGGCCGAAGGCAGCGGCTGGTCCTGCCTGCTGGATACCCAGCGGCCGGAGGACCCGCTCGGCGAACGCTACCCGTTCGCCAGCGAGTTCCTGGTCGGCGGCCGCAGTTTCCTGCTGTTCGAGCTACAACCGCCGGGCGCCGGAGCGGAAGGATGAACGGCGGGGAAAAAAGCTGAACCGCCCCCGGCACCTCCAGTCGGAACCTGTAGGTGCCGCACGCGGCGCCTGCACATCCACCCTACACAGGAGGACAGCATGAAGATCAGCGACATCATGACCCGCAACGTCCAGGTCGCCGACCCGCAGCAGAGCATCCGCGAGGCGGCCGCCACCATGGCGAGGATCGACAGCGGCGCCCTGCTGGTCGGCGAAGGCGACCGCCTGGTCGGGATGATCACCGATCGCGACATCGCCATCCGCGCGGTGGCCGGCGGCCTGTCCGGGGATACCCCGCTGGGCCGCATCATGAGCGGCGACATCCACTATTGCTTCGAAGACGAAGACGTCCAGCACGTGGCCCGCAACATGGCCGACATCCAGATGCGCCGCCTGCCGGTGCTCAACCGCGAGAAGCGGCTGGTCGGCGTGGTATCCCTGGGCAACATCGCCAGCTGCCGCGACCAGGCCTCCAGCGCCACCGTCCTGCAGGGCGTCGCCCAGGCCCACTACTGAGCCTTTCTTCCACCCGGCCCGCCTTTGCCGTTCCGGCCGAGGCCGGGCCCCAACCGGGAGAACGCCATGAAAGCCGTGGTATTCCATGACATCGGCGACATCCGCCTGGAAGACGTGGCGGAGCCGCGCCTGCAGGAACCCACCGACGCCATCGTGCGGCTGACCGCCTCGGCGATCTGCGGCACCGACCTGCACTTCGTCCGTGGCAGCGTCGGCGGCATGCGTCCGGGAACCATCCTCGGCCATGAGGGCGTGGGCATCGTCGAGGCGCTCGGCGACGAAGTGCGCAACCTGCAGGTCGGCGACCGGGTGGTGATTCCCTCGACCATCGCCTGCGGCAATTGCGTGTATTGCCGAGCCGGCTACTACGCCCAGTGCGACGTCGCCAACCCCGGCGGCAGCCAGGCCGGCACCGCGTTCTTCGGCGGTCCCCGGGCCAACGGCGGCTTCCATGGGCTGCAAGCCGAGAAAGCGCGGATTCCCTATGCCAACATCGGCCTGATCCGCCTGCCCAGCAGCATCAGCGACGACCAGGCGATACTCCTGTCGGACATCTTCCCCACCGGTTACTTCGGCGCCGAACTGGCCGGTATCGCCCCCGGCAACACCGTCGCCGTGTTCGGCTGCGGTCCGGTCGGCCAGTTCGCCATCGCCAGCGCGTTGCTCCTCGGCGCCGCCCGGGTGTTCGCCATCGACCGCCACCCGGACCGCCTGCACATGGCCCGCCAGCAAGGCGCCGAAGTGATCGACTTCGAGCGCGAGGATCCGGTCCAGGCCCTGCGCTGGCTGACCGCCGGGATCGGCGTGGACCGCGCCATCGACGCCGTCGGCGTGGACGCCGAGCACAGCCATGGCACCGCCACCCCGGCGCCGCGCCAGGAGGGCACCAGCTGGAGTCCCGGCAACGCCCCCGCACAGGCCCTGGAGTGGGCGGTGCAGGGCCTGGCCAAGGCCGGCACCCTGTCGATCATCGGCGTCTACGCCGAAGACTCGCGGCAGTTTCCCATCGGCCTGGCGATGAACCGCAACCTGACCATCCGCATGGGCAACTGCCACCACCGCAAGTACATTCCGCTGCTGCTCGAACATGTGCTCAGCGGACGCATCGACCCGGCGAAGATCCTCACCCAGGTGAAGCCGATCGGCGACGCCATCGAGGCCTTCGAAGCCTTCGACCGCCGCGAGACCGGCTGGATCAAGGTCGAACTGGTGCCGCAGAAGCGCCAGGTCGAGGGCAGCGAGGAACGCCTCGACGAACGCGCGGTGGACGAACTGGCGCGCCGGCCGACGCCGGAAAGCGGCGCCCGGGGGTGATGCATGAGCGCACCGGCACGCCTGCGCATCGGCATTTCCGGCTGGCGCTACGCCCCCTGGAGAGGTGACTTCTATCCCGAGGGGCTGCGCCAGAAGGACGAACTGCGCTTCGCCTCGCGGGCGGTGAACAGCATCGAGATCAACGGCACCTTCTACGCCCTGCAGACGCCCGAGCGCTTCCGCGGCTGGGCCGAGGACACCCCCGAGGACTTCGTTTTCAGCGTCAAGGCCCCGCGTTACATCACCCACGTGCGGCGCCTGCGCGAGATCGACGAGCCGCTGGCGAACTTCTTCGCCTCCGGCCCCCTCGCCCTGCGCCAGCGCCTCGGCCCGTTCCTCTGGCAGTTCCCGCCGAGCATGCGCTTCGACCGCGAGCTGTTCGCCGATTTCCTCGCCCGCCTGCCGCGCGACGGCGCCGCCGCGCAGAAGCTCGCCCGGCACAGCGCCGCGCGCCTGCACCGCGAGGGCTACCTCGACGGCGATCCGGCGCAGCGCCTGCGGCATGCCGTGGAAATCCGCCATGAGAGCTTCGTCGACCCGACGTTCATCGAGCTGCTGCGCGAATACCGGGTGGCCCTGGTGGTGGCCGATACCGCCGGCAAGTGGCCGCTGCTCGGCGACGTCTGCGCCGACTTCCTCTACCTGCGCCTGCATGGCGACAAGGAGCTGTACCGCAGCGGCTACTCGGAAGCGGCCCTGGGCCAGTGGCAGGCACGGATCCACGCCTGGGCCAGCGGCGGCCAGGCCGACGACCTGCGCCGGGCCAGCCAGGACGCATCGGCGAAGGCGACGGCGCGCGACCTGTACTGCTACTTCGACAACGACGTCAAGGTGCGCGCACCTTACGACGCCCGGCGCCTCCTGCAGCTGCTGGAACTCGACGGCAGCCTGCGCACGGTGCCCGGACAGTTGCCCGATGACCTGCGGGAGAGTGCCGCATGATCCTGCCGCGCCTGCAGGTGCTGACGGTGAACACCCACAAGGGTTTCAACCCGTTCAATCGGCGCTTCATCCTGCCGGAGTTGCGCGAAGCGGTGCGCAGCGTCGGTGCCGACCTGGTGTTCCTCCAGGAGGTCCTCGGCTCCCATAGCCTGCACGCCGCGCGCCTGCCGTCCTGGCCGCCGGCGCCGCAATACGAGTATCTGGCCGACAGCATGTGGCCGCAGTTCGCCTACGGGCGCAACGCGGTGTATCCCGAAGGCCACCATGGCAATGCCGTGCTCTCCAAGCATCCGATCCTCGCCCACCGCAACCTCGACGTCTCGGTGGCGGGCAACGAGGAACGCGGCCTGTTGCATGCGGTGATCGACATCGGCCGTCCGCTGCACGCGGTCTGCGTGCACCTGGGATTGCGCGAGGCGCAGCGCCAGCGCCAGTTGCAACTGCTCTGCGAGCTGGTGGCGGGCCTGCCGGAGCGCGAGCCGGTGGTGGTCGCCGGCGACTTCAACGACTGGCGCCAGCGCGCCGACCGCCTGCTCGCTGGTTGCGGCCTGCGCGAAGTCTTCGTCGGCGCCCAGGGCCGGCCGGCGCGCAGCTTCCCGGCGCGCTGGCCGGTGCTGCCGCTGGACCGCATCTACCTGCGCAATGCCCGCGGGCGCCAGCCGCGCATCCTCTCGCGGCGGCCCTGGTCGCACCTGTCCGACCACCTGCCGCTGGCGGTGGAGGTGGAGCCATGAACTTCCCCTGGCGCGACGGCAACCGCGTAGAACTGCTGATCAACGGCGAAGAGTACTTTCCGCGCCTGTTCCAGTGCATCGCCGAGGCGCGCCGGGAGATCCTCCTGGAAACCTTCATCATCTTCGAGGACGAGGTCGGCCGGCAGTTGCAGGAAGCCCTCAGCGCCGCCGCCGAGCGCGGTGTCGAGGTACAGGTCACGGTGGACGGCTACGGCACCGCCTCGCTCAGCACGGACTACCTGGCCAGGCTCACCGCCGCCGGGGTTCGCGTGCACCTGTTCGACCCGCGCCCGCGCCTGCTCGGCATGCGTACCAACCTGTTTCGCCGGTTGCACCGCAAGCTGGTGGTGATCGATCGCCAGCAGGCCTTCGTCGGCGGCATCAACTACGGCGAGGACCACCTGGTGCGTCGCGGCAACATGGCCAAGCAGGACTACGCGGTGCGCGTCGAGGGCCCGGTGGTGCGCGATATCCGCCAGGCCTGCCTGGCGCTGCTCGAACCGGACGCCGACTACCCGCCGTTGCGGCCGTCGGGCGCCGGGCAGCCGGCGCGGGTGCGCCTGGTGATCCGCGACAACGACCAGTCCAGCGACGACATCGAGCGCGAGTACCTGCAAGCGATCCGCCAGGCGCGGCGGCGCCTGCTGATCGCCAACGCCTATTTCTTCCCCGGCTACCGCCTGCTTCGCGAGCTGCGCGATGCGGCGCGCCGCGGCGTGCGCGTCGACCTGGTACTACAGGGCATGCCGGACATGCCGCTGGTGCGCCTGTGCAGCCGGCTGCTCTACGACTACCTGCTGCGCGAGGGCGTGCGTATCCACGAATACTGCCAGCGTCCGCTGCACGGCAAGGTCGCGGTGATCGACGACGACTGGTCGACCATCGGTTCGAGCAATCTCGATCCCCTCAGCCTGTCGCTGAACCTGGAGGCCAACCTGGTGATCCACGACGTCGCCTTCAACGGCCAGCTCTACCAGCACCTGCGCGAGCTGGCGCGCCGCCACTGCCGGCGCATCAGCCGCCGCCACGCCAGGCGCGGTTACTGGTGGCGGGCGCCGCTGATCTTCCTCGGCTTCCACTTTTCCCGGCATTTCCCGGCCATCGCCGGTTGGGTACCCGCCCATCTGCCGCGCCTGAAATCGCTGGAGCCGCGTCCGTCGCGGCGCTGGCAGGAACGCCAGGGCCAGCGGGGCAACCCATGAACGGCGGCGGTCACGCAACTGCCTCGGCGGCGCCACGCCGCGCTCACTGGCGCTGGCTGCGCAGGCTACTGACCCTGGCGTTCTTCGTGCTGGTCCCGGTGCTGCTGTTCCTCCTGGTGAAGAATCTCGACTGGCAGGAAGTCCGCCACGCCCTCGGCGAGTATCGCCCCGCGACCCTGTTCCTCGGACTGCTGCTGGCGGCCGCCGGCTATACGGTGTTCAGCAGTTTCGACCTGCTCAGCCGCTACTACATCGGCCACTCGCTGCCCAAGCGGCGGGTCTTCACCGTGGCCTTCGTGTGCAATGCGTTCAACCTCAACCTGAGTTCCTGGGTCGGCGCCGTGGCGCTGCGCTATCGCCTGTACAGCCGGCTCGGCCTGGGCATCGCCGACATCACCCGGATCCTCACCTTCAGCCTGGTGACCAATTGGTTCGGCTACCTGCTGCTCGCCGGCATCCTGTTCAGCTGCGGCCTGCCGGCCTTGCCGCCGGGCTGGAAGCTCGGCAGCGACGGCCTGCGCCTGATCGGCGCCCTGCTCCTGGCGCTGGCCGCCGGCTACCTGCTGGCCTGCCGTTTCGCCCGACGCCGCGCCTGGGGCTGGCGCGAGCATCGGCTGACCCTGCCCTCCTGGCGGCTGGCGGCCCTGCAAGGCCTGCTCGGAGCGAGCAACTGGTCGCTGATGGCGCTGCTGCTGTACAGCCTGCTGCCGCACGGCGTGGATTACCCGAGCGTCCTGGCGATCCTCCTGATCAGCAGCATCGCCGGGGTCATCACCCATATCCCGGCGGGGCTCGGGGTGCTCGAAGCGGTGTTCATCGCCCTGCTCCAGGGGCGCCTGTCCCAGGGCGTGCTGCTGGCCGCGTTGATCGGCTACCGGGTGCTGTATTTCCTCCTACCCCTGGCGCTGGCCTGCGTGGTCTACCTGCTGTTGGAGCGCCGGGCGATCCGCCTGCGCCGCAAACAGCGCCGCCTGCGCCAGGGCCAGGCCTGAATCAGCCGGCCGGACGCAGCAGCAGCGTACCCAGCGGCGGCAGGTCGAGCAGCAGCGACTGCGCCTGGCCATGGGCGCCGCACGACTCGCTGGAGACGCGGCCCTGGCTGCCTGAGCCGGAACCGGCGAACGCCTGGGCGTCGCTATTGAGCAGCACGTCCCAGTCGCCGCCTTGCGGTACGCCGATCCGATAGCCCTGGCGCGGCACCGGGGTGAAATTGTGTACCGCCAGCAGCGATGGCTCGCCGGCCGCGTGGCGCAGCCAGGCGTAGACACTGTTCGCCTGGTCGTCGCCGATCAGCCATTCGAAGCCGAGCGCCTCGCCGTCGCGCGCATGCAGTGCGGGGAGTTCGCGGTACAGCCGGTTGAGGGCCGCCACCAGGTCCTGTACGCCCTGATGCTCCGGATAGCGCAGCAGGTACCAGTCCAGTTCGCCGTCGTGGTTCCACTCGCGCCACTGGCCGAACTCGCAGCCCATGAACAGCAGCTTCTTGCCCGGGTGCGACCACATGAAGCTCAGGTACAGGCGCAGGTTGGCGAACTTCTGCCAGCGGTCGCCGGGCATCTTGTCCAGTAGCGAGTGCTTGCCATGTACCACCTCGTCGTGGGAGATCGGCAGGATGAAATGCTCGGAGAAGGCGTAGAGCAGGCCGAAGGTCAACTGGTGGTGGTGATAGCGCCGGTGCAGCGGGTCTTCGCTGATGTACGCCAGGCTGTCGTGCATCCAGCCCATGTTCCACTTATGGCTGAAGCCCAGGCCGCCCTCCGCCACCGGACGGCTGACGCCGGGCCAGGCGGTGGATTCCTCGGCGATCACCAGCGCGCCGGGGGTTTCGCTGGCGACCACCTGGTTGAGGTGATGGAGGAAGTCGATGGCCTCCAGGTTCTCCCGGCCGCCATGGCGGTTCGGCAGCCATTCGCCTTCCTTGCGCGAATAGTCGCGATAGAGCATCGAGGCCACCGCATCCACCCGCAGGCCGTCGACGTGGTAGGTGCGCAGCCAGTGCAGCGCCGAGGCCAGCATGAAGCCGTGCACCTCGCTGCGGCCAAGGTTGTAGATGTAGGTATCCCAGTCCTGGTGGAAGCCTTCGAAGGGATGTTCGTACTCGTACAGCGCCGTGCCGTCGAAACGGCCCAGGCCGTGGGCGTCGGTGGGAAAATGCGCCGGCACCCAGTCGAGGATCACGCCGATGCCGGCCTGGTGGCAGGCGTCGACGAACGCGGCGAAGTCCTCCGGCGTGCCGTAGCGCGCGGTGGGGGCGAACAACCCGAGCGGCTGGTAGCCCCAGGAGCCGCCGAAGGGATGTTCCATCACCGGCATCAGCTCGATATGGGTGAAGCCGAGCTGGCGCACGTAGGGAATCAGCTCCTCCGCCAGTTCCGACCAGTGCGGCGGCCGGCCGTCGCGGTGGCGCCAGGAGCCGGCGTGGACTTCATAGATCGACAGCGGTGCCGCATAGCCCTGGCGCTCCGCGCGCCGGGCCAGCCAGTCCTGGTCGCGCCACTCGTGGCGCAACGCCGCGCAGGTCTTCGAAGCGGTTCCGGGCGGCGTCTCGCAGGCCAGCGCCAGGGGGTCGGCCTTCAGCGGCAGGAGGCCGTCGTGGCCCTGCAACTCGTACTTGTACAGTTCGCCCTCGCCGAGGCGCGGGACGAACAGTTCCCAGACGCCGGATGGATAGCGTCGTCGCATCGGGTGACGGCGCCCGTCCCAGCCGTTGAAATCGCCGACCACCGAGACGCGCACGGCGTTCGGCGCCCAGACCGCGAAGCGCACGCCCTCCACGCCTTCGTGACGGGTCAGTTGCGCGCCCAGGCAGGAGGCCAGTTGGCGGTGGTTGCCTTCGGCGAACAGGTAAAGGTCGAGTTCGCCGAGCAACGGCCCGAAGGCATAGGGGTCTTCGCTTTCCTGCACGCCGTCCGGCCAGTGCACGCGCAGGCGGTAGCGCGGCGGTAGGCGCTCCAGGCGGCGCTGGAACAAGCCGCTGCCGGGGTCGCTCTGCTCCAGTTCGGCGAGCGTCGCGCCGTCTTCGTCGAGCAGCTCGACGCGCTGCGCGCCGGGCAGGTAGGCGCGCAGCACGCCGCCTTCGCCGCCGGGGTCGCGCTGCGGGCCGAGGAAGGCGAATGGATCGCCCTGCAGGCCGCGCTGCAGCTTGTCCAGCTCCAGTTGCCAGCGTTCGCGTTCGGACATCGGTTCGCTCATCGGTTCTTGCCCTTCAGGAGGTGTTCGGTGAGTTCGGCCAGACCGGCGAGAGGCACTTCCAGCCAGTCGGGGCGGTAGTCGGCTTCGTAGAGCAGTTCGTAGGCGGCCTTTTCCAGGCAGGCCAGGGCCAGCGCCGCGCCCTCGCCTTCGCGGCCGTGCCAGGCGTGCGCGAGGCCCGCTGCGGCGGCGCGGTAGCCGACCAGGAAGGCGTCGCGGGCTTCGCTGCGATAGCGCATGGCGACCTTGCGCCGGGCGCTGTCGGCCTGTTCCGAGCTATCGGTGCTCTGCGCGTTGCGCAGGACCATCGCCGCCGCGTAGTCGAACGAGCGCAGCATGCCGCCGACGTCCTTCATCGGACTGTGGCGCTGGCGGCGCTCTTCCAGGCTGCGCGCCGGCTCGCCCTCGAAGTCGATGAAGCGTGCGTCGCCCTGGACCATCAGCACCTGGCCCAGGTGCAGGTCGCCGTGAACCCTGATCAGCAGCCCGCCGGCTGCCTGCCGGGCCAGCAGCGGCAGGCGTTCGAGCAGCACCGGCAGGCGTTCCAGCAGGCGCCGCGCCTGTTCCGCCGCCTCGCCCTGCAACGGCCGTGGCGGCTCGCTCAGGCGTTTGCCGGCTTCGCGCAACTGTTCGGCGATGCGCAGCGCCCAGGCCTGGACGCTGGCTTCGTCGCTCTCGCGGCTGCCGAAGGCCGGATCGTCCGACTCGCCGGCCAGTACGCTGTGCATCTCGCCGAGCCGGGCGCCGAGGTTGGCGGCGAAGCCGCGCAGTTCGGCGAGGCTGTCGTATTGCCCTTCGAGCGCCTCGCTGGCCGCGGATATCTCGTCGCGCACGGCTCGCTCCAGGTTGTCCAGGGTCCAGTTCCAGGCGTCGCCCTGGTTGTTCAGGTAGCCCTGCAGGATCATCAGCGTGTGCGGCTCGCCATCCGCGCCGACCCGCCGTACCTCGCCGAGCAACGGGGCGATGCCGGGGTAGCCGTGGCGGGTCAGGTAGCCGCCGACCTCGATTTCCGGGTGCAGCCCCGGAAGGATCTTGCGCAGCACCTTGAGGACCATGCGCTCGCCGAAGCGGATCGAGCTGTTGGACTGTTCCACCGAGAACGGCAGGACGTCTTCGTCGGCGATGTCGTCCAGTTCCGCCAAGCCCGCCGCCGGGACGAACTGGATCTCGCCGTCGCCGTGGGCGATCACCGCCTCGGCGCGGAGTTGCGCGAGGACCTTGCGGGCGAACAGCGGCAGGCTGGCGGCGTCGGTCAGCAGGCCGACCTTGCGCCCGCGCCGCAGGCGCGCCAGGGCCAGCAACTGAGGCAGGCTGTCGCCGCGCTGGTCGGCGTCGAGGAAGCCCAGCGGCAACTGGTAGCGCAGCCCGTCGATCTCCACTTCGCACAACGCACAGCGCGGCTCCGCCTCGTCCAGTGGAACGATGTAGCAGAGCCGTGGCTGGCCTTTCTCGCCGGCGAACCAGCGGCGCTTCGGCAGGTAGGCCGGCAGCGTCTCGCCTTCCAGGATGTTCCGCGATGCGCCCTGCAGCAGCTCGCCGAGGCGCTGCTTGACCACCAGGGTCGGCAGTTCCGGCAGGCGCTCGTCGGCGGCCACGTGCCAGCTCGGCATCTGCGTCGCGTCGGCCAGGTAGAACCAGTAGAAGCCGTAGGGCGGCAGGGTCAGCAGGTAGGTCAGCTCGCCGATCGGCGGGAACGACATGCCGCCGATCATCTCCACCGGCACCTTGCCGGCATGGCTGGCGAGGTCCAGTTCCACCGCCTGGGCCGCGCGCGACAGGTTGGCCACGCAGAGGATGCTGTCCTGCCGTTCGCCCTCGGCGTATTCGCGCAGGTAGGCGAGGATCCGTCGGTTGCTCGGCGCGAGCATCTTCAGGCTGCCGCGGCCGAAGGCCTTCTGCTGGCTGCGCACGGCGAGCAGGCGGCGCATCCAGTTGAGCAGCGAATGCGGGTCGCGCGCCTGCGCCTCGACGTTGATCGTCTGGTAGCCGTACAGCGGGTCGAGGATCGGCGGCAGCACCAGCTTCGCCGGGTCGGCGCGGGAGAAGCCGCCGTTGCGGTCCACCGACCACTGCATCGGGGTCCGCACGCCGTCGCGGTCGCCGAGGTAGATGTTGTCGCCCATGCCGATCTCGTCGCCGTAGTACAGGGTCGGCGTGCCCGGCATCGACAACAGCAGGCTGTGCAGCAGCTCGATGCGCCGCCGGTCACGCTCCACCAGCGGCGCCAGGCGCCGGCGGATGCCCAGGTTGAGGCGCGCGCGGCGGTCGGCGGCATAGTGGTTCCAGAGATAGTCGCGCTCGTCGTCGGTGACCATCTCCAGGGTCAGCTCGTCGTGGTTGCGCAGGAAGATCGCCCATTGGCAATTGGCCGGGATGTCCGGGGTCTGGCGCAGGATGTCGGTGATCGGATAGCGATCCTCCTGGGCGATGGCCATGTACATGCGCGGCATCAGCGGGAAGTGGAAGGCCATGTGGCATTCGTCGCCCTCGCCGCCATCCTCGCCGCCGAAGTACGGCCGGGTGTCTTCCGGCCACTGGTTGGCCTCGGCCAGCAGCATGCGGTCGGGATAGTGCGCGTCCAGCTCGGCGCGGATGCGCTTGAGCACCTGGTGGGTCTCCGGCAGGTTCTCGCTGCTGGTGCCGTCGCGTTCGATCAGGTAGGGAATCGCGTCCAGGCGCAGGCCGTCGACGCCCATGTCCAGCCAGTAGCGCATCACCCCGAGCACCTCGCGCAGGACCTGCGGGTTGTCGAAGTTCAGGTCCGGCTGGTGGGAATAGAAGCGGTGCCAGTAGTACTGTTGGGCTACCGGGTCCCAGGTCCAGTTGGACTGCTCGGTGTCGATGAAGATGATCCGCGTACCCTGGTATTTCTCGTCGCTGTCCGACCAGACGTAGTAGTCGCGGGCGCGCGAGCCCTTCTTCGCGTGGCGGGCGCGGATGAACCAGGGATGCTGGTCGGAGGTGTGGTTGATCACCAGCTCGGTAATCACCCGCAGACCGCGTCGATGGGCCTCGGCGATGAACCGGCGGGCGTCGGCGAGGCTGCCGTAGTCACTGTGCACGCCACGGTACTGGGCGATGTCGTAGCCGTCGTCGCGGCGTGGCGACGGGTAGAACGGCAGCAGCCAGAGAGTGTTCACGCCGAGGTCGGCGATGTAGTCGAGCTTCTCGATCAGCCCGGCGAAGTCGCCGATGCCATCGTTGTTGGCGTCGTAGAAGGATTTCACGTGGACCTGGTAGATCACCGCGTCCTTGTACCATTGCGGGTCGTTGAGAAAGACCGGTTTCTCGCGTCTGGCCATGGGTTTCTCCTTATGCGTCGACGCGCCGCACGCGCCAGATGCCGAACGGCAGGTGCCAGGGTTCGATGCGCATCCACTGGACCTTGCCGTGCCAGACCCAGCGATGCCCGTTCATCAGGTCCTCGCCCTGGAGGCTGGCGTCGTCGGGCAGGCCGAACTCCCACAGCGGCAGTTCGAAATGCGCCTCCTGGGCTTCGTGCGGGTCCAGGCAGACCGCCACCAGGACGAAGTTGGCGAGGTCCGCGGTACGCTTGCCGAAATACAGGATGCGGTCGTTCCAGGCGTTGTAGGCCTGGAACCCGAGGTGCGTCTGCAATGCCGGGTTTTCCCGGCGGATGCGGTTGAGCCGGGCGATCTCGGCGACGATGTTGCCCGGCGCCTGGTAGTCGCGCGGACGCAACTGGTATTTCTCCGAGTCGAGGTACTCCTCCTTGCCCGGCAAGGCCGCCGCCTCGCACAGCTCGAAGCCGGAGTACATGCCCCACAGCCCCGAACCCATGGTCGCCAGGGCGGCACGGATGAGGAAGCCGGGGCGGCCGGAGCGTTGCAGGAACCAGGGATTGATGTCCGGGGTGTTGACGAAGAAGTTCGGCCGGTAGCAGTCGCGCCAGGGTGGCTGGTTGAGTTCGGCGAAGTACTCCGCCAGTTCCTGCTTGTCGTTGCGCCAGGTGAAATAGGTGTAGCTCTGGCTGAAGCCGACCTTGCCCAGGCGCGCCATCATCGCCGGACGGGTGAACGCCTCGGAAAGGAAGATCACCTGCGGATGGCGGCCGCGCACTTCGGCGATCAGCCACTCCCAGAACGGCAGTGGCTTGGTGTGCGGGTTGTCGACGCGAAACAGCGTCACGCCCTGCTCGACCCAGCCCAGCACCACGTCGCGCAAGGCTTCCCACAGGCTCGGCAGGGCCTGTTCGGCGTAGAAGTCGACGTTGACGATGTCCTCGTACTTCTTCGGCGGGTTCTCCGCGTAGCGCAAGCTACCGTCCGGACGCCAGGCGAACCAGCCGGGATGCTCGCGCAGCCAGGGGTGGTCGGGGGAGCACTGGATGGCGAAGTCCAGCGCCAGTTCCATGCCGTGCTCGCGCACCGCAACGAGCAGCCGGCGGAAATCCTCGCGGTCGCCCAGTTCGGGATGGATCGCCTCGTGGCCGCCCTCCTCGCTGCCGATCGCATACGGGCTGCCGGGGTCGCCGGCCTCGGCACGCAAGGAATTGTTGCGGCCCTTGCGATGGGTGCGGCCGATGGGGTGGATCGGCGGGAAATAGAGAACGTCGAAGCCCATCGCGGCGATCTGCGGCAGGCGCCGGATCACGTCGTCGAAGGTACCGTGGCGTGTCGGGTCGCCGCTTTCCGAGCGAGGGAACAGCTCGTACCAACTGGCGAAGCGCGCCAGCGGTCGCTCCACCTCCAGCGGGTATTCGCGGCTGCGCACCAGGTGCTCGCGCGGGCCGACCAGACGCAACAGTTCGCCGGTCTGCGCCGCCAGCCACAGCGCCACCCGCTCCTCGACGCTCTGGCAGGCCTGCAGGCGTTCGGCCAGCGGCGCACAGGCGGCGGCGATCTCCGGACCGCCGCGCTCGGCGCAGCGCTGCAGCAGTTCGTCGCCCTCGCGCAGCTCCAGGTCCAGCGGCAGGCGCGCGCCATGCTTGGCGCGCAGTTCGCGGCGGTAGCCGGCAAAACGGTCGATCCAGGCTTCGATGCGGAAGTACAGGCGGCCGCAGGGCGGCGTGCGCAGCTGCGCGCTCCAGAAATCGTTGCCTTCGGGCAGTAGCGGCAGGCGCCGCTCCGCGGTTTCCCCGACACGCCGCCAGACCACCTCGGCACCGAGTACCTCATGGCCATCGGTGAAGATTCGCGCGGCCAGGCGCAGGTCGCGGTCGCTCTCGGTCTTCGCGGGATAGGCGCCCTCTTCCACCACCGGGCTGACCGACTCGATGGCGATACGGGGCTGCTGGATGGCGATGACCAGCGGATCATCGTCGCTGTTGCGGACAATCGAACTCATCGAGGCGCGCTCCTCCGGGACGTGGGTTCGGCGATGGGTCGCGAGGCTTCCGCCGGCCTCGAATGGCCGGCGGCGCGGACGATCATTGATTCCGAGCCCGCCGGCGACCGATTGGTTCAGGTTGATTTACCCAGCGGTTCGCCTCAGGCCTTGCGCCGCGAACGCGAGGCACCGGACTTGGCGCGACCCTTCGCGTCGGCCCCGGCCTTTTCGCTACCCTTGTCCTTGCCGCCGCCGGCGCGGGAACGCAGGCTGCGCTTGAGCAGGTCGGTGAGATCGATGATGTCGGCGCCCTTGCCGGCCACCTCCTCCTCTTCCTCCACCGCGTGCAGTTGGCCCTTGGCGGCCTTTTCCTCGACCAGCTTCATGATCTTGTCGCTGAAGCTGTCCTTGTATTCGTCCGGCGCCCAGTGGGAGGCCATGTCCTCCACCAGGCGCTTGGCCATCTCCAGCTCGCGCTTGTCGAGTTTCGCCTCGGTGACGCTTTCGTCCAGCTCCAGGCCATCCAGGCTGCGCACCTGCGACGGCCAGCGCAGAGTGATCAGCACCAGGGCGTCCTCTAGAGGCCGCAGGAGCGCCAGGTGCTGGCGGGTGTGCAGGACGACGTTGGCCAGGGCGACCTTGCCGGTGCGCTCCAGGGTCTCCCGGAGCAGCGCGTAGACCTTGCCTCCGCGCCGGTCGGGGGCCAGGTAGTACGGGGTATCGAAGTGCTGCAGGGGAATTTCCTGGCTATCGACGAAAGCGAAGATCTCGATGGTCTGGGTCGACTTGGGATGCGCCGCGCGGATTTCTTCCTCGCTCAGCACCACGTAGCGACCCTTTTCGTACTCCACGCCCTTCACGATGTTCTCGCGCTCGATCTCCTTGCCGGTGACCTTGTTCACCCGTTTGTAGCCGACCGGCTCCATGCTGCGCTGGTCGAGCCAGTCGAAATCGATGCCCTGCGACGAGGTCGCCGCCGACAGGCTCACCGGTATATGCACCAGGCCGAAGCTGATCGCGCCTTTCCAGATCGCACGCGCCATGCCGGTTTCCTCCTCTTGGTGGTTACAGCGTGCCGCCGTCCGCGTAGCGCACGCGGCCGTCGGCGGCGATGTCGGTGATGCGCTGGAGCAGGTTGTCGGCGGCGGTCTCGGCGTCGCTCAGGCAACTGCAACCCGGGGTCACTACCCACAGCATGCGTACCGCCGCGCCACGCCGCTTGGGCTGATAGAGGATCAGGCCGACCGGCTGGCAGCGCTCCTGCATCGCGTCGGTCCAGGCGGTACAGGCGTCGAAGTCCTTGAACATGACGGAACTCTCCTCAATGGCTATCGGAAGATGGCGGCGAACGGTTCAGGCAGGCCAGGACATGCAGCACCAGTAGCGCCAGGACCGTCCCGAGTACCGCGGTACCCTGGTGACCGAGTCCGACCGCGACGCCTATGGCGGTGCTGGCCCAGAGTCCCGCCGCGGTGGTCAGGCCCCTGACCCGGCTTTCCCGACCTGCCTTGAGGATGGTGCCGGCGCAGAGGAAGCCGATGCCGGCGACGGTGCCCTGGATCACCCGGCTCAGCGCGTCCGCCCCGCCACCCTGCAATTGCAGCGGCATGACGAACAGCGCCGCGCCGAGGGTTACCAGCATGTGCGTGCGCAGGCCGGCGGCCTTGCCGCTCTGCTCGCGCTCGTAGCCGAGTACCGCGCCGAGCGCCGCCGCCAGCAGCAGGCGCAACGCGGCGCGGGCGGTCTGCTCGAAGTCGGCGAGATCGGCGAACTCCTCGCCGAGGATCTTCCACAGCGTCTCCCAGGCGCTCATCGGCGTTGTATCCCGCTGTAGCGCAGGGCACCGCAACGCAGGCAGCGCTCGCAGTCGAAGGTTTCCTCACCCAGTCGCAACGCCGGTTGCCGGCACCAGTCGCAACCGCCGATCAGGCAACGCAAGGTCATCCGGGTCCTCCCGCCGAATCGCTCGGCCAGCCGCCCTTTCCAGCTGTGACCGACGAGACGACGGGAAGGTGCGATCGGATTCGCCAGCGGCGCTCCTCAGGCGGGGATCGCCTTGGTCGCCGCCTCGCGCTGCCAGATCCGGTGCTGCATCAATGCCTGGCGCAGACCGGGGAAGACATCGGTGGCCGTGGCGCCGAGCACCACGCCGGGGTCGCCAGGCAACGAAAGCTGGCTGGCCAGCGCCTGGGCATCGCCAGCGAAGGCCACTGGCTTCAGGTGCTTGTAGGCTTCCAGCAGGTAGTGCAGACCGCGTCCGTCCGCGCCGATGGCCTGGCTGCTGGCCGCGCCACCAGGCACGAAGACCGCGTCGAAGGCTACCGACGGCAGGCCGTCCCAGGTTCCCTCCGGGATCAGTTCGGCACCGTTTTCGGCCTGCACCGGCGAAGCGCTGGGGGCGATCAGCTTGGCGTCCGCGCCCTCCTGGCGGAGCGCGTCGCGTAGGTCGCTGACGTCGCTCTCGGCGACGCCGTCGGCGATCAGGATCGCCACCTTGCGCGAACGGATGTCGCCGGACAGCAGGTTCATCTGGCTCAGCGCCGGCGACGGCTTCGGCTGCGGTGCCGGGTTGGCCGGCGCGGCGAGCTGCACACCGACGTTCGCCGCGACCCTGGCGGCCAGTTGCGGATCGATGTTGAGGAGTATCTGGTTGACTTCGCGCTCACGGATCGATTGCCGCTCGACCTTGGACAGTTCGAAGCTGTAGGCGGCGACGATATGCGCCTGCTCGGCCTCGCTCATGCTGTGCCAGAACAAAGCGGCCTGGCTGAAATGATCGGCGAAGGAGTCGGCGCGCTTGCGCAGCTTGCTGCCGCTGACCGGCTCGTGGTAGCTGGAGAAGCCGCCGTTGCGCGCCGCCGGCGGGGTTTCCTTCGGCCAGCCGCCGTCGATCGAGTTCGGTTCATAGGAAGCCCGGCCGCGGTTGATGGTCTGCCGGTGCGGCGCGTCGCGCTGGTTGTTGTGGAACGGACACAGCGGGCGGTTGATCGGGATTTCGTTGAAGTTCGGCCCGCTCAGGCGCAGCAGTTGGGTGTCGGTATAGGAGAACAGCCGACCCTGCAACAGCGGGTCGTTGGTGAAGTCGATTCCGGGGACCAGGTGGCCGACGTGGAACGCCACCTGTTCGGTCTCGGCGAAGAAATTGTCGGGGTTGCGGTTGAGTACCATCCGTCCCACCACCCTTACCGGCACCAACTCCTCGGGCACCAGCTTGGTGGGGTCGAGCAGGTCGAAGTCGAAGCTGTCCTGCTGGTTCTCCGGGATCACCTGCAGGCCCAGTTCCCATTCGGGATAGTCGCCCTTCTCGATGTCCTCCCAGAGGGTCCGCCGGTTGAAGTCGGGGTCCTTGCCGGCGAGCTTCTGCGCCTCGTCCCAGACCAGCGAGCAGGTCCCGGACTTCGGTCGCCAGTGGAACTTGACCAGCACGCTCTCGCCGGCCGCGTTGACCAGGCGGAAGGTGTGCACGCCGAAGCCCTGCATGTTGCGGTAGGCGATCGGAATGGCGCGATCGGACATCAGCCACATGACCATGTGCGCCGACTCCGGGGTCAGCGAAACGAAGTCCCAGAAGGTGTCGTGGGCAGACGCTCCGGTGGGAATCTCGTTGTGCGGTTCGGGTTTCACCGCATGGACGAAGTCCGGGAACTTGATCGCATCCTGGATGAAGAACACCGGCATGTTGTTGCCGACCAGGTCGAAGTTGCCTTCGTCGGTATAGAACTTCACGGCGAAGCCGCGTACGTCACGCACCGTATCCGCGGACCCGCGCGGCCCCTGCACGGTGGAGAAACGCACGAAGACCGGGGTACGCTTGCCCGCCTCGGCGAGGAAGCCGGCCTTGGTCAGGTCGCTGAGGTCCTCGTAGGCCTCGAAGTAGCCATGCGCCGCCGAGCCACGAGCGTGGACCACGCGCTCGGGAATGCGCTCGTGGTCGAAGTGGGTGATCTTCTCGCGCATGATGAAGTCTTCGAGCAACGACGGTCCGCGCTCGCCGGCCTTCAGGGTGTTCTGGTTATCGGCGATGCGGGTGCCGGTATTGGTGCTCAGGGCCTCTCCGGTGGCGTCCTCGCGATAGGCCTCCAGCTGTTCCAGCTTGGCGTTGCTGTTGCCACGGTCGACGGTGTCGGTGCCGGCCGCCTGGCTGCGCTGCTCGTTGTTCTGCTCGCTCATCGGTTTCCTCTCCTCATCCTGGGCATGAAAATGGGGCGGATGCCTCCCTGCTCCGCCCCATTCACTTCACTGCGCGGTTATCAGTTCCCGCCGTGGCTGCGCTGGCCACCTTTCTTGCCAGCCTCGGAGGCCCGCTGCGGATCGTTCTTGAAGTTGCCGCCGCTGGCCTGGCCGCCCTTCTTGCCGGCCTCCGAAGCACGTTTCGGGTCTTCCGCGAAGTTGCCTTTACCACCTTGATGCTGTGCCATTTCTATTTCCTCCGAATAATCTCTTCAGAACAGATTTCATGGACGCATGCGTTGCGCATGCCCTAACTCTGAGAGGGTGTTTCGCCAGGGGTTCAGATTATTTTCAGCGAATGAAAGCGAAGCGTTTTGCCAGCATGTTTCGAGCGCAATCCATAGGGTTCAAAGATCCTTGCCTTATTCCATTGCCAGCATTGACAGAAATCCCAGAATTGCGTCAGATGAAAGCCCGCACATCTCGGAGGAGCACCATGAAACCCTACGAGCATCCGGCCTACAGCGATCCCGTGGTAAGCAACGAAGAACCCGATCGCGATTGCCATGAATGGAATTTCGAACCGGGAGACAGCGATCAGGAACCCTACCCCGAATATCATGGAGCGAATACCGAAGAAGCCCCAGGCGGAGGCACTTAATTATTCTTTTCTATTGCAACCCCTGACATTCCGATAGACCCATTCAATAATTAATCGTCGAACTTTAAAACAAATGGAACTCGCCATGGAAAACAGTGACGAAGTGCGATTCCAGCACTATTTCATTTCTCTCGTCGAACAGGTGGCGAAACCGCTTTTCGTCGACTCCTGCGAAGAGGCGCGCAGCTACGGCCTGGACTGCAACGTGGACCTCGACCTCGACGAGGACGGCCATCCTCGCCTGCGCCTGGAAGTCGGCGAGCCGGGAGGCGAGAAAAGCCACTACAGCCTGCTGGCGATTCCCGGCGAGCGGGTCATCCATCGCCAGTACCTGGCCGGGGCCCAGGAATGGCACAGCCTGCCGGCCGAGCTGGCGTCGATCAACCCGATGGTGCTGGACAGCGAGCTGGCGGTATTCTTCCGCCGCGCCTTCGACCTTCGCCTGGAGGGCCCCGAACGCCGTCACCCGGCCGGCTTCTGGTAAGGCCCTTCATAGCTTCCAGATATCCCGGGCGTATTCGCTGATCGTCCTGTCGGCGCTGAACCAGCCGATCCGCGCCACGTTGAGCAACGCCGAGCGCCACCAGCGATCGGGCTCGCGCCAGACTTCCTCGACCCGGCACTGCGCATGCCAGTAGGCCTCGAAGTCGGCGCAGAGCATGAAGCGGTCGTCGTGCACCAGGCCGTCCACCAGCCCTTCGTAGCGGCTGCGGTCGTCGGCCGAGAACAGCCCGCTGCGGATCGCCTCCAGGGCTTCCTCCAGCCGCGGCGAGGCCGCGATCACCCCGCCCATCTCCAGCTCCCCGGCTTGCCGGCGCTGCTCCACCTGCTGGGCGCTGAGGCCGAAGATGAACATGTGTTCCAGGCCGATCCGCTGGCTCATCTCGACGTTGGCGCCGTCCAGGGTGCCGATGGTCAGCGCGCCGTTGAGGGCGAACTTCATGTTGCTGGTCCCGGAGGCCTCGAGCCCGGCGGTGGAAATCTGCTCGGAGAGGTCCGCCGCGGGAATGATCGCCTCGGCCAGGCTGACGTTGTAGTTGGGCAGGAACACCAGCTTGAGCAGGCCGCGCACGGTGGGGTCGTCGTTGATGGTGCGGGCGATGTCGTTGGCCAGCTTGATGATCAGCTTGGCCTGGTGGTAGCTGGCGGCAGCCTTGCCGGCGAAGATCTTCACCCGCGGCACACGGTCGGCGGTCGGGTCGTTGCGGATCTCCTGGTACAGCGCCACGGTGTGCAGCAGGTTGAGCAACTGCCGCTTGTATTCGTGGATACGCTTGATATGCACATCGAACAGCGCTTCCGGCTCGATCGCCACGCCGAGGCTGTCCAGCACCAGGCGCGCCAGGGCGGTCTTGTTCTGCCGGCGCTGCTCGGCGAAGCGCGCCCGCAGCCTGGCGTCCTCGACGTGCTCCTCGAGGTCCGGCAGGCGCCGTTCCGGGGTGTCCAGCAGGTCGGCGCCGAGGGTCTCCACCAGCAGCTCGGTCAACCCCGGGTTGGCCTGGAACAGCCAGCGGCGGAACGACACGCCGTTGGTCTTGTTGCTGATGCGCTGCGGATAGAGGCGATGCAGGTCATGGAACACGGTTTCGCGCATCAGCTCGGTGTGCAATGCCGATACCCCGTTGATCTGGTGCGAACCGAGGAACGCCAGGTTGCCCATGCGCACCCGCCGGCCGTGGCCCTCCTCGATCAGGCTGACCGAACGCAACAGGTCGAAGTCGTGGATGTCCTGGGCACGCAGCGCGTCTATATGGAAGGCATTGATCAGGTAGATGATCTGCATGTGGCGCGGCAACAGGCGCTCCATCAGCGCCACCGGCCAGGATTCCAGGGCTT
Organism: Pseudomonas sp. HMSC067G02; assembly: GCF_001813485.1. Classification (NCBI taxonomy): domain Bacteria; kingdom Pseudomonadati; phylum Pseudomonadota; class Gammaproteobacteria; order Pseudomonadales; family Pseudomonadaceae; genus Pseudomonas; species Pseudomonas sp. HMSC067G02. Next base: position 118,778 of record NZ_KV812663.1, on the reverse strand, counting down.
CCGGGAGCAGCGTGTGGTTGGTGTAGGACAAGGTCGCCACGCTCAGCGCCCAGGCGTCCGGCCAGGCCAGTTGGTGCACGTCCACCAGTTGCCGCATCAGCTCGGCGACGGCGATCGCCGGGTGGGTGTCGTTGAGCTGGATCGCCACCTGTTCCGGCAAGCTACGCAGGTCGTGATGATGGCGCAGGTGGCGGTCGAGCAGGTCCTGCAGCGAGGCTGAGACGAAGAAGTACTCCTGGCGCAGGCGCAGTTCCTGACCGGCCTCGGTGCTGTCGGCCGGATACAGCACCCGCGAGATGCTCTCCGCCTTGACCACGTCGACCACCGCGCCGATATGGTCGCCGGCGTTGAAACGGTCCAGTTGCAGATCTTCCTCGGCGCGAGCGCGCCACAGGCGCAGGGTATTGACGCTGGCACGCCGCCAGCCGACGATCGGCGTGTCGTAGGCGATCGCCCGGATCCGCTCGTCCGGCCGCCAGATGGCTCGGCCACTGTGCTCGCTGTCGACCTGCACGCTGCCGCCGAAGTCGATGTAGTAGCTGACCTCGGGTCGTTCGAACTCCCAGGGATTGCCGAAATCCAGCCAGGTCTCGGTCTGCTCCTGCTGCCAGCCGTCGGTCAGCACCTGGCGGAACAGGCCATGCTCGTAGCGGATGCCATAGCCATGCGCGGGAATGTCGAGGCTGGCCATGCTTTCCATGAAGCATGCCGCCAGGCGTCCGAGGCCGCCGTTGCCGAGCGCCGCGTCCGGCTCCAGGGCAACGATCCGCTGCAGGTCGACGCCCAGCTCGGCAAGGGCCTGGCGGGTTTCCTTGAGCAGCCCGAGGTTGCCGAGGTTGTCCAGCAACAGGCGACCGATGAGGAACTCCAGGGACAGGTAGTAGACCCGCTTGCGCGCGGGCGCTTCGCCTTGCGGGGTGGCCTCCTCCCAGTGGTCGATGATGTGGTCGCGCACCGCCAGGGCCACCGCTTCGAACCAGTCGTGCGGGCAGGCGGTGGATGGGTCGCGGCCGACGCTGTAGCGCAGCTTGGCGAGGATGCTGGCTTTCAGGGTCTGGACCGTGCTCGGGGTCTGGTCTTGGCTGTCGGGCATCGCCGGGCTTCCTTCCGGCCCGCCGCTGCAGGCCGGTGCTTGCGGGGTTTTCTCAGGCGCTCTTGCGTACCGGCACGGCGGCCGCCGCGCTTTCCTGGCGCAGGCGGTCGAGCAGGTCGTGGCCGGCCAGGGTCAGGTGGTGGACCACCCAGTGCTCCTGGCCGGTCCAGGAATGCTGGACGCTGCCGCAGAGCAGTTGCGCCTGGTTGAGCAACTGCAAGTGGTAGGCCACCGCCTCGCGGCAATGACCGGGCAGCTCGCGCGCTTCCCAGTGCTGGCCGAAGCCAAGGCTTTCCAGATGCTCCAGCAGATCCCTGATCAACCCCCAGTCGCGTTTCATCGCCGTGCTCCTTGTCTGCGTCGCGGCCGGCCGTTCCGGCTACCTAGAAGCGGAGTCGCGGCGGCCGCGATGGTTCATTCTTTTTCGCCGGCGGCCCGCCTGGGCCGCACGACGGAACCGCCGGGCGCCGGCGTCAGTCGGGAGGAATGTCGTTGCCAACGGTCGGTGCGCGAACTGGCGCGAGAGCTGGAGCGCAGCTTCACTGAGCAGTGACCTTTCCCGTATTCCGGCAGGAGCGCTCCGATGCAGGCTTTCATGGTTCATTTCTCAGACGCCGGACAACCCGGCCGGACCGTGCTCACCACTTTCGCGCCAACCCTCAGCACCAGCGAGGCGCACGTTCGCCTGCAACTCTGCTATCCCCTGCTGTTCCCGCAGCGTCTGAGCGCGGTGCGGGTCTACCCCCTGCTGCCGGCGGCGGCACGCGAGTGAACGCGGCCGCCGGGGCGCCTCAGCCGTTGACCACCGTACCGCCGTTGACGTGCAGCACCTGGCCGCTGACGTAGGACGAGTCGTTACAGGCCAGGTAGACGTAGCTGGCGGCCAGCTCTTCCGGCTGGCCGGGCCGGCCCATCGGCGTATCCGCGCCGAAGTGGGCGACCTTCTCGGCGCTGAAGGTGGACGGGATCAGCGGCGTCCAGATCGGGCCCGGGGCCACGGCGTTGACGCGGATGCCGCGGTTGACCAGGTTCATCGACAGCGAGCGGGTGAACGAGGTGATCGCGCCCTTGGTCGAGGAATAGTCGATCAGCTGGGGGTTGCCCTTGTAGGCGGTGATCGAGGTGGTGTTGATGATCGCCCCGCCCTTGCCCATCAGCGGCAGGGCCGCCTTGGTCAACTGGAACATGCCGAAGATGTTGGTGCGGAAGGTCTTCTCCCACTGCTCTTCGCTGATGTCCTCCAGGCGCGCCTGCGGATGCTGCTCGCCGGCGTTGTTGACCAACACGTCGAGGCGCCCCCATTTCTGCCTTAGCGTGTCCACCACCTGGCGGCAGAATCCGGCGTCGGCGACGTCGCCGGCGAACGCCAGGCACTGGCGGCCGAGCGACTCGATGATCTCGCGGGTCTTCGCCGCGTCTTCGTTCTCATCCAGGTAGACCAGCAGCACATCCGCCTTCTCGCGGGCGAAAGCCACCGCCACCGCGCGGCCGATACCACTGTCGCCGCCGGTGACCAGGGCCACCTTACCCTCCAGCTTGGCCGCCGGACGGTAATCGGCGGAAACGAACTCCGGCTTCGGCTGCATCTCGCTTTCGTGGCCGGGACGTTGGTCCTGGTGCTGCGCCGGCAGGGTCTGTCGCTGTTCGCTCATGGTGGTTTCCTCTCTGTCGGACGCCTCAGGCGCGTTCGCCGCGCAAGGCGCGTTGATGGAATTCAGGCAGGCGCCGCAGCGCCCAGCGGGTGGCTTCCCGGCGCATCCGCGCGGGGTCGCCGTGGAAGCGCTCGCGGCGCGAGAACAGGGCGAGGCCGGCGGGCAACCGGAAGGCCCAGGCGAAGCACACGGTACCGGGCGGGATGCCGTCCTTCGCTTCACTGCCGAGCAACCCCGTGACCGCCAGCGCGGCGCTCGCCGGACTGCGTTGCAGGGCCGCCCTGGCCATGGCCTCGGCGACCTCCACGCTGGTCAGGTTGAAACGCTCCAGCCAGTTCGGGTCGAGCCCCAGCAGGGCAAGCTTGGCCGCCGGCGAATAGACGACGAAGCCGCCTTCCATCACCTTGCCGCTGCCGGCCACCGCCGACAGTTCGGCGCTGATCTGCCCGGCAGTACAGGATTCCGCGGTGATCAGGCTGAGGTCGGCGCTACGCAGGTAGGCCACCAGGCGAGAGGCCTCGTCCGCGAGTTGCAGGTCGGGCATGGCACGCTCCTCAGGGCGAGATCGGGTCGCTGGCGGGAAAGGTCTCCTTCAACGCATCGTCCAGCTGGCGATCCTCCGCCACCTGGGGCCGGGTGGTGCCGCCACAGGGGCAATCGGCGTCGCCACACGGCTCGCCCTGGGGGTGGCCGCTGGCGCAGGCCGCGCAGCAATAGTGCTGGCCGTCGCGTTCGACGGCATCGGCGCCGGGCTGGCAGGTGCATTTGGGACAGGCACAGGTTTCGCTGTTCATGGGCAGTCTCCAGTGGGGTTCACTTGCTGTGTTCCGGTGAGGTCACCGGGCGCAAGCCACGGGGGCCGGTCCAGCCCCAGAGGACCAGGCCGAGCACGGGCAGGAGCAGGATCAGCAGCGACCAGCCGAGCTTGCGACTGGCGGAGCTGTCGCTGCGGAGCACGCTGTTGATGGCCCAGGCATCCACCAGGAGCAACAGGACCAGCAGCGCGAGGATCAGGTAGGCGGTATCCATCGGGGGCCTCCTCGGCATCTCGTTGCATGGTGGAGGCCCTGTGCGCCGGGGGAGTTCCGCCTTTTTCGCGGACGGTCAGCCGCGCCCGAGCTGGCGCCGCATGGCCGCGCTGATGCGCTGGCGGGTGCCGGCGTAGTCGGCCCAGGGATCGTCGCCGGCGAGTTCGTCGAGGCGCTGCGGCAGACTGCGCAGGTTCCATTGGTTGGCGCCCTGCAGCGAGTCGAGTTCCTCGCGGAACACCGGTACCGACACCGGCAACCCTTCGCGGGCACGCACCGAGTAGGCGGCCACGGTGCTGGCGCCGCGGCTGTTGCGCAGGTAGTCGACGAAGATCTTGCCGACCCGGTTGCGCGGCCCGGAAACCGCCGAGAAACGCTCCGGCATCAGGCGCGCCAAGTGCTGGGAGATGGCCTGGGCGAAATCCTTGACCTCGTCCCAGCCATGCCGGCGCTCCAGCGGCACCAGCAGGTGCATGCCCTTGCCGCCGCTGGTCTTGAGGAAGGCGCGCAGGCCCAGCTCGTCGAGCAACGTCAGGCTCAGCTGGGTCGCTTCGAGCATGCGCTTCCACGGCAGCGCCGGGTCCGGGTCGAGGTCGAGGACGAAACGGTCGGGCCGCTCCAGGTTGGCCAGGCTGGCGTTCCAGGTATGGAATTCGATGCTGCCCATCTGCACCGCGCCGACCAGCGCCTCGGCGCTGCGGATCTGCAACAGCGGCGGATGACCGGGATCGAGCGCCGGGTCGAGCTGGACGATGCCGGGGATCTTCAGGCGCGCCGCGTGCTTCTGGAAGAACAGTTCGCCGCCGATTCCGTCGGGGCCGCGCACCAGCGACACCGGGCGCTCGCGCAGGTCGCGCAGGAGCAGGTCGGCGTAGCGCGCATGGAACTCGGCGAGTTCCAGCTTGCTGGCCTGGATCGACGGGTCGATCAGCCGCTGCGGATGGCTGATGCGCACGCCGGCGGTGGCCGCCCGCGACGCACCGGCGCCGGCCTTGCGCGCGCCGCGCAGCGACGGCGGGCCGGCGGGACGCTCGCCGGTCACCTCGCGCGCCGGCTTGTCTTCGCGCAAGCCGTGGAACACTGCCTGGCGGATGATCCCGCCACGGGTCATCTGCGCATAGGAAACCTCGCACAGCTGTTGCGGGCGCACCCACTGCACCGACCCGGTCTCGCGCGCCGGCGGCACCTTCGCCAATGGGCTGGAGCGGACCGCGAGGGGTTCCAGGCGCTCACGGACCTTCTTCAGGCTGGCCGCGGTGAAGCCGCTGCCGACCTTGCCGGCATAGCGCAGCCGGCGCTCCTCGTCAGGGCTGTAGAGGCCGAGCAGCAAGGCGCCGATATGCCGGCGAGAGCCCTTCGGCTCGGTATAGCCGACGATCACGAACTCCTGGCGCAACTGGCACTTCAGCTTGATCCAGTCGTTGCTGCGGCGCGAACGGTAGGCGCTGCCCAGACGCTTGCCGATCACGCCTTCGAGACCGAGCTTGCAGGCGCTGGCCAGCAGGTCGCGGGGGTCTTCCGCGAGCGTCGCGGAGAACCGCAGCGGGTCTTCGTCGCGCCCTTCCAGCAGCGCCTCCAGGCGCGCGCGGCGCTCCTCCAGGGCGACATCGCGCAGATCCTCGCCTTCGTGGTACGGCAGATCGAAGAGGACGTACAGGATGTTCTCGCCGCGACCTTCCTCGAAGGCGTTCTGCAAGGCCTGGAAGTCCGGTCGACCCTCCTCGTCGAGGACCACCAGTTCGCCGTCCAGCCAACTGCGCTGCAGACCGAGCCCGGCCAAGGCCTTCTCCAGGTGCGGCAGGCGTTCGGTCCAGTCATGGCCGTTGCGGGTCAGCAGGCGCACGCGGCCGTCTTCGATGCGGCTCATCAGCCGATAGCCGTCCAGCTTGAGTTCGTAGGCCCACTCCCCTCGCGGAGGCTGCTCGACCAGGCTGGCCAGCTCGGGGGCGATCCATTCGGGCATCGGCGTCTCCCCCCCGCTCTTGCCGCGTCGCGCCGGCCTGGCCGCGGGCGTGGCGGCTTCGCCATGGCGGGGCAGCAGCGTACGCTCGCTGAGCACGCTGTCGGGACGCTCCTTCAGCACGTCGAAGCGATCCAGGCTGCGCGCCTCGCCGTCCTTGGCCTTGACCAGGAACCACTGGGGCTGCTTGCCGCGCAGGTTGGTGCGGATCAGGTGCCAACGCCCGGAGAGTTTCTCGCCATCCAGAGCGAAGCTGAGATGGCCCTTTTCCAGGCCCTCGCGCGGATCGTCCAGAGGCGTCCAGGCGCCTCGGTCCCAGACGATGACATCGCCGGCGCCGTAGTGCCCCTGGGGGATGCTGCCTTCGAAATCGGCATAGTCCAGCGGATGGTCCTCAACCTGCACCGCGAGCCGCTTCACCGCCGGGTCGAGGCACGGCCCCTTGGGCACCGCCCAGCTCTTCAGGGTGCCATCCAGCTCCAGGCGGAAGTCGTAGTGCAGGCGGCTGGCGTCGTGCTTCTGGACGCAATAGCGGAGCAGCCCGGTGCTGTCCTTGCGAGGCTTGCGGCCGCTGGGCTCCGGGGTCTGGCGGAAATCGCGCTTGCGGGCGTACTCGGCGAGCGGCTTGCTGCTGGGCATGGCGGGCTCCTCGGTGGTCAGACGCCGGGGCAGACCGGCGCGCTGTGCAGGACCAGGTCGATGGCTTTCCCCAGTTCCTCCAGGGTCACCGGTTTGAGCAGCACCGGATAGGGTGCCGCCGGGTCGATGCCGACGCGAGCGCTGTCGCTGAGCAGGATCACCCGCATCCGCGGGCGCACCGGCAGGCTGGTTTCGATGAGCATGCTGCCGCTCAGAGGACCTTCGAGCTGCTCGCTGAGCAGGAACAGGTCGATCACCGCGTCCGAGGCCAGGTGGTCGAGGGCTTCGTCGCGACTCGCCGCGCTGAGCACCGCGTAGCCTCGATCGAGGAGGAATTCCTCGATCCGCCAGAGCTGGTCGGCGTGTTCTTCGAGGACCAGGACGATCTTGTTTTCTCCGTTCACCATGGTTCTCCCTGTCGGATTGTCAGGAAGGCTTCGCTGCAAGGTTCGCGCCGTCCGCCCCGCTTGCGCCGGAGCAGCGTGACCACGGCGATTAGGCGCGGGCTGATCGCAAAGTGCGATCAGCAGAGTGCCCGGAAGGCGCCTGTTCATCGTGCAGATTGCCCGACCCGCGCCGACCGCTGGTAAGCCCGCCGGCACCAACCACGTCGACCGGGGTCCAGCCTGAGAGACCGCGAGCGAAGGAGCCAGCCATGCGCCCTGCCCCAGAAGACGCCGCAGACGATGCGTTCGACCAGCGCGAGTATCCGATCCCGGAGCGCCTGGAAAGCCAGCGCCGCGCCTGGCGTTTCGAACGGGCGGGCCTGTGGGTCCTGCTCGGGGTGATCCTCCTGGCGCTGACCGGGGTGTTCGCCGGCGGGCCTCTGAGTTCGCGGACGCTGGTCAGCGACAGCGGCAGGCTGACCCTGGCCTACGAGCGTTTCGAACGCAGCGGCGCCGCCAGCCGCCTGCGCATCGATCTGCGCGGCGCGCCGGGCACCGAGGTTGGCGTGCGCCTGGGCGGCGGACTGCTACAGGCGCACAGCATCCAGAGCCTGCAACCGCAACCGCTGCGCAGTCACAGCTGGCGGGGTGGCCTGGAACTGGAGGGAAGGCTCGACGAAGACGGTCGCCTGAGCCTGTTCCTGATGTTGTTGCCGAACCAGCTCGGCGAAGTCGCCAGTCGACTGGAGTTCGCCGGCGAGAGCCTGGCCTTCGACCAGTTCATCTACCCCTGAGTCATCCTTTCCGAGGAGGCGCACGATGGATTCCGTACTGCGAGCCGCCGCGCTCTACCTGGTCCTGCTGGTACTCTTCCGCATCGCCGGGCGGCGTTCACTGACCGACATCACCACCTTCGACCTGCTGCTGCTGATGATCATCGGCGAAGCCACCCAGCAGGCGCTGCTGGGCGACGACTTCTCGCTGGTCAACGCGGTACTGGTGATCATCACCCTGATCGTCATCGACGTCGGTCTGTCCCTGCTCAAGCTGCGCCATCCGAAGCTCGACACCCTGATCGAGGGCTCGCCGACGCTCATCGTCGAGTACGGCAGGCCATTGCACGCACGCCTGGCCGAGGCCCGCCTGCGCGAGGAAGACATTCTCCTGGCCGCCCGCGAGACCCAGGGCCTGGAACGCATGGAGCAGATCCGCTTCGCCATCCTCGAGAAGAACGGCAAGATCTCGATCATTCCCGATCGCGGCGACTGACGCTACGCGCGTGGCGCATCAGCAGCGGCTGGATGCTCAGGCCGTGCACGCAGATGCTCAGGGCGACGAGGCTCAGCACCAGGTCGCTGGCGGTATGCGCGAGCGCCGTAGGCAGCCCCTGGTTCAGCGCGTAGCTGAGGTAGTACAGGCTGCCGATGCCGCGGATGCCGAACCAGCCGAGCAGGCGCCGCTGCGCCGGGTGCATCAGCCGCCGGCCGACCAGCAGCCAGACCATCGCCGGCCGGCACACGCAGAACAGCAGCAGCGCCAGCGGCAGCGCGCGCCAGTCCCAGTGCTGGTAGAGCATGGCGCCGAGCAGGGTCACCAGCAGCACTTCCAGCGAGCGCTCCAGCAGGTTGCCGAAGGAGAGCACGTCGAGCATCACCGCGCCGGCTGCCACCTTCGGGTGTTCGCTGCGGTCGGCGCCATACTCGATGGCGCCGCTGGCCTGCCCGGCCTCGCGCACGTCGGCGGCGGCCGCCTGCGCCTCGGCCGGTGCCGAGGCGTGTCCCAGCGTCGCCACCTCGGCGTGGCGCAGGCCGATCCCGGCGGCGAAGCTGGCGAGGAAGCCCCAGCCGCCCAGCGCGTCGGCGCCGACATAGGACAGCGCGATCAGCGCCAGGGCGAGGAAGTCGTTGGCCGACACCGAGGTGTCGGTGTGCCGCGCCCGCAGGTGGATGGCCAGGCGGCCGAGGCCATGGCCCAGGCAATAGCCCACCAGCAATCCGGCGGGGATGGCCCAGAGGACGTCGCGCAGCAGCCAGTCCAGGCCGCTGCGGTCGAACTCGCCAGGCAGGCCGCCGCCCTGACCGATCAGCAGCAGGGCGGCGATGACGAAGGGAAAGGCGATGCCGTCGTTGAGTCCCGCCTCGCCGGATACGGCGTAGCGCAGGCGATCGTCGTCGCCGGCGTGGTTGACCTGGATGTCGCTGGCCAGCACCGGGTCGGTGGGCGCGAGGATCGCCGCGACCAGCAAGGCCAGCCCCCAGTCCAGGCCGAACAGGAAATGCGCGCCCAGGGTAAGGCCGAGGATACAGCCGAGCAGGACCGGTCCGGCCAGCAGCCAGGCGGCGGTCCAGGCCGGCGAGCGCAGCGGCAGGCGCAGCTTGAGGCCGCCGATGAACAGCGAGATCAGCAGGGCCGCCTCGGCGAGGTGTTCGAACCAGCCGCTGATGTCCGCCAGGCCACTGCGCCAGGCATGCAGCCCGGCCGGGCCGATGGCCAGGCCGAACAGCAGGTAGAGGAACGAGGTGCTGACCGGCAGCAGGCGCAGGTAGGCCGAGGCCAGGCCGAGCGTCAGCAGGATGCAGCCCAGTACCAGCAACCACAGGCTGAAGCTCATGCCTGGCCAGGCTCCGCCCGCGGGGGCGTTACTTGGATGGGTGCGCCTTGGCCAGCGCGCGGGCCATTTCCAGGTGGTGCTTCAGGGCCGGCAGGTGGGTCTTGGCGAAGGCCTGCAGTTCCGGGTCGGTGAGGTTGTCTGCGGCCTGGGTGAAGAGTTCCACGGCTTTCTCGTGGGCCGCCACCTGGTTGTTGGCGTAGGCCGGGTCGAAGGAGGCGTCGCGCAGGTCGAGCAGGGTCGCCTTGGCCTTGTCGGTCAGGCTGGCGTCGTCTTCGACCTCCAGTTTCTTGCGCTCGGCCAGGCTGCGCAGTTCGGCGTTGACCTTGCCGTGGTCGTCGATCATCTGCTTGGCGAATACCTTCACATCGGCGGCGGTGCTCTTTTCCAGCGCCATCTTGCCGGCTTCGATTTCCGCCACGCCGGCCGCCGAGGCCTCGCTGACGAAGGTCTGTGGCGCGGTCTTGTTCATGTCCTGGGCGTTGGCGAAAGGCAGGGCCAGGACCAGCAGGAGCCAGGCGGCTCCCTTGAGGGGAAGGCTGATTGCTCTGTTCATGGTCGACTCCGTTGGCGTGACAGGGAAAAAATGCCGGGACTTCGGCACAACGCACCTCGGCATCGTCGCTGCTGTGACGGCGCCGCCGGCCGACCGTTCAGATTTTTCGCCGACCGTGCCAGGCCGGGCGCCCTCCCCGGTCACCCCTGGCGGCTCGCCAGCGCCTCGATCCGCGCCCGGCTCTTCGGCCGGCGTACGGACAGCGGCGGTTCGACCCGCATCGGCGGCGCGATCGCGTTGCCCTGGAGATAGACGTCCCCGGTCGGCAGCCGGGCGAACGCATCGTCCTCCTCGAGACCTTCCAGGACCACGCAGGGCGCCAGTTCGCGGCACAGGGCCAGCAGATGGCGCAGCACTTCGGCGCCCTTCGCCGAGCGACGTGCTTCGCGGGTATACCGGCAATCGATCTTGATCACATCGGGACGGGCATCGAGAACGAAGTCCAGGTTGTTGTGCGCCGCGCCGAAGTCGTCTATAGCGATGCGCACGCCATGTTCGCGCAGGCGTCGGATGAACTCCCGGGTCGCGACTCTCTCGCCCACGGCGGTCTCGGTCAGCTCCAGCGTCAGCCGCCGTGCCACCTGCGGACGGGCGGCCAGCCATCGGCAGACGGCTTCCCACCAGGCATCCATCGCCGCGCTCTGGCGCGACAGGTTGCAGGCCAGGCGCAAGGTAGGCTCGGCGTTCAGCCGGTCGAGGACCGTACCCAGCACGCAGCGATCGAGCAGGCGTATCAGGCCGAGCCGCTCCAGCGCCAGGATCAGTTCCTGGGTCGGCAACGGCGGCTCGCCGCTGGCGGCCGTGACCCTGAGCAGGGTTTCCCGGTAGAGCGGCTCCCATTCCGGATGCCCGGCATGCCGTACGGCCTGCCAGTCCAGGCGCACCCGACCGCGCGCCAGGGCGGCCTGGAAACGCCGGGCCAGGCGCAGGTCGCCGGCCAGGGAGGCGGCAACGGCCGGCGGGTGCTCGTGCTGGCGAGCCTGTGGGGAACTGTTCACTGTAGAGCTTTCCTTTCCTGGCGGCTGACGCCGTTGTCGTCGATCCAGTCGAACGCCACCTCGCCGCGCGTCCCGCTGTCCACCCGCCGCGGCAGGCCGAGGCGTCGTTGCGAGCGCGGAGCCAGCAGCGTTCCGGGCAGATCCAGGCGCGTCTCCCCTATCTCCAGCGCCAGCCCCGCCAGGGACACGAAGTACGGCGTCGGGTTGTCCACCCGCAGGGTCTCGTCGCGCAGCGCGAAGCCCAGTTCGGCGGCAGCGTCCTCGGCGTGCGGATGCAGGCCGTGCGGGCGGTACAGCACCTTCATCTGGGTTCGCAGGGTGACCGTGAGCCGGGGCCGGCCAGCGGCCTCGGCGGTGGCTTGCGGGGGGATCTCGTAGATGTTCAGCCAGTACAGCGATTCGCGATCCCGTGCCTGGGCCTGGCCGGTAGCCAGCAGGCGCAGGCTGCGCTGGCGTCCCGGCTCCAGGCGGAATACGGGCGGCAGCGGCAGGAACGGAGCCAGCGCGGTATCCGGTTCGCCGTCGAGGGCGCCGTCATCGACCCACGCCTGCACCAGCACCGGGTAGGGATTCTGGTTGACCAGCAGCAACGAGGCCTCGCGCTGGCCCTCCACGAACACCAGGCGGGTGCGCTCCGCGGTCACTCCGGCCTCGCTCGTCGGCGCGAGGCAAAGCATGGCCAGCAGCGCGAGCGCGCGCCTACTGGACACGGATAACCACCTGCGCCGTGGCCTCGACTCGCCCCGCCGTGACGCCGGGCTGGCTGCCGAGCGCGAGTTTCTCCAGGCGCGCGCGGAAGGTTTCGCGGTACAGGTCGATGCCGCCGCTACCGCCGTTGGCCTGGGTCGCGCCACCGATGGCGGGGTACCAGCCGGTGGCCTCGGCGTTGCTGCCGCCGGCGGAGTTCTCGTTGGCCAGGAGCGTCATCGGCGTGCCGTCGCGGTAGATGCGGATGCCGACCCCACGGGCAATGCCCGGCTCCCCGTAACGGTCGGAGAGCAGGTAGGACAGTCCGCCACTGGCGTTGACCAGGCCCAGCGCCGGGCTGGCCGCCAGGGCCCCGCTGGACACGCGGATGCCCAGCGCCGTGGCGCCGGCCCCGGTGCCGTTGGTCATGCCGCTCTGGCACTTGAAGGTGAGTTCGAAGGGCGCCTCGCGCACGCCGCCGCTATCGATCTCGGCCAGGGTGATGGGCGGGAACTGCACGTGCGGGGTGACCGTCATCACCGCGCAGGTGGGATAGCGTTTCAGGGTCACGTAGCGGTACAGGCCGATGGCACCCGGCCAGTTGCTGTACCAGCCGCCCCAGTTGCCGCCCACGTGCGCCTGGCCGACGGTCGGCGCGGTCAGGCCCGGCCCCTTGATGGCGATGTAGGCCGCCGGCTGGGTGTAGGAATAGGGCTGCGAGAGGATCGTCGGCGAGTAGTAGCGGATCGCCTCCAGCGGCGCGCTGTACAGCTCGGCGCGTACCGCTGCGAGGTTCTTCGCCTTGACCAGCTGGAAGCCGCGCGAGTCGATGTCCAGCCCGGAGAGCTGGCGCTCCTTCCAGATCGGCGTGATGGTTTCCCCCGTCTCGACGTTGGTCAGGCGCAGCAGCACGTTGGGCCAGGCGGTCCGGTAGGCATCCTGCAGGCCGATGTCGTTGCCCACCGTGTCGGCGCCGGTGTAGTAGCCGCTATAGAGATCGTCGCCGTTGGTAGAAAACATCTCGTAGACGGCGTCCCCGGCGCTACAGCGGAAGAACACCCGCTCGGGGTCGTAGCCGCCGGTGGCGCCGTACTGGGTCAGCGGCGCCACCGCGCTGGCGATGAGCGTCGGATAGGGCTGGAAACTCTCGTCGCTGACGTTGACCACGCTGGGCAGGCCGAGCGAGCCATTGCAGGTGTCGCAGGCGCCGGTCCAGCTGCCGGCGGTACCTTCGCCTGGGCGGATCTGGGTGTTCGAGGTGGTCGTCTCGCTGCCTACCGAGGTGACCCGGTAGCACGTCGCCTGGCCACTGACGGGAAGCCCCAGCGACACGCCGAGGGCCAGCGCGGGCAGCAGAGGAAGCGTGCGGTTCATCTGGCGTTCTCCAGGTTGGAGTCGGTGGTGGCTGCCCGGCAGGTACCGCGCAGGCGGATCAGCGCCTGGTCGCGAGGCACACCGGCCAGGTCGTAGGGCAGCTCGCAACGCTCCTGCCGTGCCGTTCCCCATTGCACCAGCAACCTGCCCCGCTGGTTTTCCGCGCGCGCATAGACCTGGCCGCCCTGCCCGACCATGCCGATGGCCGCCCCGCCGTCGTCGACCACCACGGCGCCGAGCGGCAGCACACTGCCGTCCTCGCGCCGTGCTTGGATCAGCAGCGGATGGCCGGTCAGCGTCCTGAACGTCACGCGCACGCTGGCACCGGCGTAGGGCGCGACCTTGCGCTCGGTTTCCAGCAGTTCGGCGTCGGGATCGATGCCAACGGGATCGAGGGAGATCGGGTTGTAGCGATAGGGCGACAGCGAGGGGGCCAGCGCATAGCCGTTGCCGTCGATGCGCGCGCCCTGCCCGCCGCGTATCGCGGCACCGCTGGCGCCCTTGGCCTCGACCAGGGCGAAGGTATCGCCGACGCTGGGGCCAAGGGTCAGCCCGTCGCGGTGGGCGACCAGCGCGCCACGGATGCCGCCGCTGTATTGCCGGTAGCGATCGCCCTGGGCATAGCCGGCATTCACGGTGGCCAGCGCCGCCTGCTTCTGCAAGGTGCCGTTCCAGGTGGTGTCGGCGACTTCGCTGTCGCGGTTGGCGGACAGCGCGTAGCTCCAGGTACGCTCGTCGCCCAGCGTACCGTTCAGCCCGGTTTGCAGGCTGCCGCCACGGCTGTCGCCGGAGCGCCGGGTAGCCATGGCGCTGAGCGTCGGCGCCCGACTGGAAGAACCCAGCGGCATGGAGACGCTGAGGGTCAGGGTGTCGTTGCGCTGGCCGCTGCGCCGGTCGCGCCGGAGCAGCTCGACGCCAGGGTCCTGGTCGCCCTGCTCCTGGTAGTAGGTGGTGGTCTGCCGCGACCAGGCGAGGTTGTAGCTCAACTGCCCCCAGGTGTTGGAGTAGCCGAACTGCAATTGGGTGTCGCGGCTCTTGCCGTCGTAGAAATCGCTGGAGGAGCCGGAAAGATAGAGGTTGCCGTAACCGCCGAGGGCCTGGCTCACCAGTAGGTTGAACTGGTTGCGCTGCTTGTAGCTGCCGGAATCCCAGGTGTCCCCGTGGCGCAGTGCGTCGCGCGAGCCGAGCACGTCGCCGAGTTCGCGGTAGCCTTCGGTGGAATAGCGGTAGCCGGCCAGGGTCAGGGTAGTGCCGGTGGGCTGGAAGGTCCGGCTGTAGTCGAGCCCGATGCGCCAGCCCTGCTTGCGCGCGCCATCCTCGACGCGTGCGCTGGAATAGGTGCTGTTCAGGCCGAAGGCGCCGAAGCGGGTGGCGAGGACGCCGCCGCCCAGCATGGCCAGGTAGTCGTCGGCGACACGCAGTCCCAGGTTGGCGGTCAGGGCGTTGCTCATGCCGCGCTGGTAGGTGAAGTCGGCGAACAGGTCGTCGCCGTCACCGTACTGGCGCGCCTGGCCCAGGGTGAAGCTGTAGCGCGACAGGCCGGGACGCATGGACTCCGGGACCGAGGCGAACGGCACGCTGAAGCTCGATACGCTGCCATCGGCTTCGAACACCTGGACATCCAGATCGCCGGCATAGGCGCTGTCGTAGAGATCGTCGATGACGAACGGACCGGGGGCGACATTCACCTCGCGGATCTTCCTGCCGTTCTGGCTGATCACCACCCGCGCCGCGGTGGCCGCTGTGCCGCGCACCTGCGGCGCATAGCGGCGCAGGGACTCGGGCAGCATGCGGTCGTCGGTGGCCAGGCTCAGGCCGCGGTAGCCGATGCTGCCGAGCAGGTTGCCGGCGGTGTAGCTCTCCCCCGCCGTCAGTTCGCTGCGCCAGGCCGGCAAGGCGCGCTGGGCATAGGTGCGGATGCCGTTCCACTTGCGCCTGGCCTGCCCGTTGTAGCGGGAATAGGTGTAGTTGGACTGGTGGCGCAAACGCCACAGGCCGAGGTTGATGCCGCTGTTCAGGCCGACATAGGCGTAGTCCGATCGTCCCGATTCGCCGCCGCGGTAGTCGGAGCGATAGAGGTTGGTGTCGTAGTTGACGAAGCCCATGCTGTCGCCGGCGTCCCACTCCTCGGGGCTGACGTAGCCGCGCGGCTTGAGGTCGAGCAAGGCCTGCGGCACCGAGAGGTCCAGGCGCAGGCGGGCGACGTCCAGGCTGAACCGCGAGCCGGGCAGGCGCGTGTCGAGAAAGGCGCAGTGGGCACCTTCGTCGCTCTTGCGCGGCTTTTCGCCAGGCTTGGCGCCGAGGCGCTGGCGCAGGAAGTCTTCCTCGAGGCAGGGCTCCACCGCGCCGCTGGCGGGGTTGGCGCGGAAACTCACTTCGCTGCGGCTGGCGAAGCGCTCGTTGAGGTAGACATCGACGTGATAGCGACCCGGATCGATCCGACCGTCCTGGTTGAAGCGCGACAGGTCGCCGCCGCCCAGGGAAGAGCCGAGCAACAGGCGATCATCGAATTCGTAGCCGGGCTGGGCATGACCGAAGGCGCTCGCCGCCAGCGCCATGCCGCCCGCCATCAGGGCCGTGCCGGTGCGGCAGCGGCGTTCATGGCGATAGGTCATGACGGATATCCATATGGGCGCCGTAGTCGTTGATCAGCAGCGCGTGCAGGCGCACACGTCCCGGCGGCAGGGCTTCGCGGGTTTCGGCCTGCCATTCGGCATGGCTGCGCGGCTCCAGCATGCCGCTGCGCAAGCGCCAGCGGCGCTGGCCGACGCTGAGCGTGGCGCTGGCGAACGAGGCGTAGTAGCCGCTCGGGTTGTCCACCCGCACCGCCCAGCCGGCGCTGCGCCGGACCAGTGCGAAACGCAGTTGCCCGGGCAGGTCCTCGGGACGGCCATGGATGCCCGCCGGGCGGTAGAACAGCTTCAGGCGATTGCGCAGCATCAGCAGCATCTGGTTCCGATCCGCATGGCTGCTGTTGCGTGGCGGGATCTGCAGGACGTTGAGATGGAACAGCGATTCGCGATCGCCCGGCAGGCCCTGCCCGGTGTAGACGATGCGCAGCGTCTGGCCGCTGTCCGGGGCCATGCGGAATACCGCCGGGTTGACCAGGAACGGCGCGTCCGCCTGATCCGGCGGCGCGTCCGGGGCGTCGATGTCGACCCAGGCCTGGACGACGTTGGGAAACGCATCGCGATTGCTCAGTTGCACGGTCTTCTCCCGTGCCTCGCCGGGATAGATCACCCGGGTCCCGGTCACCACCACGCTTGCCCGCGCCTGGGCGATGCTCGCCAGCAGGACGAGCAGAAGCGCCGATGTCCTGCCGGATCGGTACGAATGTCTGGGCATGCGGCTTACCTGGCCGGGCACGGTCCAGCGACCGGGCCCGGCTTTAGTGCTGGGAAAAGGAAGGGGCGGCGCATGCGCCGCCGGCATTCACTCGTAACGCAGCGTGTAGGTCACGGCGCCGAGTACCGGACCGGGCGTCACGGTCGCCGCTTCGGAGACGTACTGCACCGCGTAGTCGTAGCTGGTGCTGGTGGCTCCGTTGGCGAGCACGATGTCGCCGGCGGGCACCGCCGCGCCGCCGGCCAGGTCGACCGGGTTGCCGCCGACGCTATCGAGCAATTGCAGCGCCACGCCCGTCGCGCCGCTGGCGGCGGTGTTCACCAGATTCCCGGCGGCGCTGGGGTTGGTGGCCTGGAACAGGGTGGTGAAATGCTCGTCGGCCGTCGGCGCGACGCAATCGGTGAGTTGCAGGGTGAAGGCGGTTTCGCCGGCGCTGCGGCCCACTGCGCCATCGAGGGCGCTCACCGGTACGCTGTCGAGGATCACCGTGGGGTCGGTGAAGCCGTTGACCGCGACCTGGCAGGTCTGGTCGGTCACTTCGCCGCTGAATGTGATAGTGTTTGCCGCCATCGCGGTTCCCGAAGCGGCAATTGCCGCAAAGGCCAATACCACTGCGCATGGGTTCGAAGTTCTGGTCATGCCTATGTTCCTTGTGTGAGGCAATAATCGTCCACCCGCCTTTTATTTCGGCCGGGAACGCGGTAAAGACTCGAACGAGTTCAAATCGATAATCAGTGGTGCGAACCACCGATATAAGTATCCCGTGCACAGGCGTCGAGGTGAACGCCGAACGGCGGACTTATAAATCCGTTCGAGTGCCCGCCATTCGGGGAATTGCCTCGTTTCGCAGGGTACCGCCGCCTCTTCGCGCCATCCGTCGACATTGCAACGCTTGTATTTCCGACTATGGAACTCTGGCATCCCGGCTTCTCTTGCTTGTCTTCGCCAGTTTGGACTTATAATAAAAACCGTCATCCGTGTAATGCATGGATGGTGCCATGCAGTTAACTTCCAAGTTGGAAGTATGCACTTCCCTGTTATTCAACGAATAATTACCGTCGACTTTTCCCAGGCAATTTCCATGTTCACCCGCAGGCGCTTCTCCTTGCGCAGCAAGCTTTTTCCGCCGCCGCTCAGAAGTCCGGTGCGCAGACGAGTGCCAACGGCGGCGTGCGCACTCTCGTTGCAAGTGGGCGCTGCGCCGATGCTGTTCGGAGAATCCGTCTTGCGACAAGTCAACAACTCGAACCACGGCTTCGCCTAGCATTGAAAAAGTTCCTGCACGACAGTTGTCGGGCCTGTTGGTCGTCGCTCTGCCAAGTGCCTGGACATATTTCCGTTATCCACTGATTCGGAGTCCAACGTCGCCGAACGTGCCGGCTGCCGCGACTCTCGAAAAAATAGCCTGGAGAAACTCCGAAACAAACATTGCACATGGACCGTCGTCGCAACGGTCTCCCTCAATAGTTATTAAAAGAAGAGGTTCGCACCCATGGCAGGCAAGCATTACCAGGATGCCGATGTGCATGCCGCAACCCTATCCCGCCTCCGACTGGTATTCCGGAACTTCGAGCGCGTCTGTGTCGCCTTCTCCGGTGGCAAGGACAGCTCGGTCACCCTGCAATTGGCGCTGGACGTGGCACGCGAGTTGGGACGCAGCCCGGTGGACGTACTGTTCATCGACCTGGAGGGGCAGTACCAGGCCACCATCGATCACGTCAGCGAGATGCTCGGGCGTCCCGACGTACGCCCCTGGTGGGTCTGCCTGCCACTCAACCTGCGCAACGCCTCCAGCCTGGAGGAACCCTACTGGTGCTGCTGGGAACCCGGCGCCGAGGCCGACTGGGTGCGCCCGCTGCCGAAGCACCCGGGGGTGATCAGCGACCCGGGGTTCTTCCCCTTCTACCGCTACCGCATGGAGTTCGAGGAGTTCGTCGCCGGCTTCAACGCCTGGCTGTCCAGGGAAGAGCCTACCGCGTTCCTGGTCGGCATCCGTTCGGACGAATCGCTCAATCGCTACCTGGCGGTCAAGCGCAGGAGCCGGGCGAAACAATGCGCCTGGACGCCGCCGGGCGGCTCCGCGCCGCTGGCCTGGAGCGCGCGCGACCGGGCCAACCCGCAGGCGGTGAGCTTCTTCCCGATCTACGACTGGCGTTTCGAGGATCTCTGGCGTTGCGTCGCCGACCACGGCTACGCCTATAACCGCCTCTACGACCAGATGTACCGCGCCGGCGTGCCGTTCTCGCAGATGCGCATCTGCCAGCCCTATGGCGACGACCAGCGCAAGGGCCTCGACCTGTTCCACCGGATCGAGCCACGCACCTGGTTCAAGGTAGTCCGGCGCGTCGCCGGCGCCAACTATGGGGCGCGCTATTGTCGCCAGCGCTTCCTCGGCTACCGTGGCGGCCTTGGCCTGCCGCCCTCCTTCGGCACCTGGCGCGAGTACAGCCAGTTCCTCCTGCGCAGCATGCCGCCGCCTCTGCGCGGCATCTACCAGCGGCGCATCGAGCGTTTCATCCTCTGGTGGAGGCAGCACGACTATCCCCTTGCCATCTGGCCGGACGCGGGGATCCCGGCCCTGGAGAATCGTCGCAAGCAGCCGTCCTGGCGGCGTATTGCGCTATCCCTGCTGAAGCAGGACATGGCCCGCTCGCTGTCCTTCGGCTTCTCCCAGGCCGATATCGACAGACTGGTCCCCGGTCGGGAGAAGCGCTCGTGATCCGCCCGCAAGACTGCGAGATCCTGCAGTGGCGCTCGTTCGACGACGAGGCCGCCTTCTTCGCCAGCATGGGCCGCTTCTTCGCCAGCGCCCGGGTGCGCCGCGAATGCGGCGGCTACCCGCTGAGCGACGGTCCCTACCACCGCTGGTTCGTGCTCCGCCGCCAGGGGGACACGCGGATACTGGGGTTCGTCAGCCTGGAGCAACATCCCGACGTGGTTCGCCTGCGCGATGCCTACCTGCGTGCGGAAGCGCGCGGTCGCGGGCTGTTCCGCACCCTGCGCGAGCGGGTTCTCGGACATGTCGACCAACTCGGGCTGGCCTGTACCACCCGCGCGCCCCAGGCCTGCGCGCGCCTTCTCGAACCGCACGGCTTCGCCGTGCATTCCACCCGGGGTAGCTGGGTGACGCTCATGAGGAAAGCCCATGGCACAGACAAAGACACTGACGGAGCGGGCCGAGGCGCTGTTCGGCGAACTGCACGGGTTGCCGCTTGCCGAGCGGATTGAAGCCATCAACCGGATCCGCCGGCTGCTCCACGCGCACAGTCCGTTCGCCGAAGAGCCGGTCGATTGCGTGCAGTGGGTGCGTGCCGAGCGCGTCGCCGGCAACGACTACAACCCCAATACCGTCGCGCCGCCGGAGATGCGACTGCTGAGGCTGTCCATCGAGTCCGACGGATTCACCCAGCCCATCGTCGCCTATCCGCAGGCCGACGGGCGCTACGAGGTGGTCGACGGCTTTCACCGCCTGCGCGTGGGCAGCGCCAAGGGCGCGCTGCGCCAGCGTTTGCACGGCTACCTGCCGATCGCCGCGATACGCGCCGGGCGTGAAGGCGACAGCGAGCGCATCGCCGCCACCATCCGCCACAACCGCGCACGCGGCGTGCACGGCGTGTTGCCGATGACGGCGATCGTGGTGACCCTGCTCAAGGCCGGCTGGAGCGAGACCGACGTGGCCCGCGAACTGGGCATGGACAATGACGAGGTGCTGCGTTTCAAGCAGGTTTCCGGATTGCCCGAGCTGTTCCGCGAACACGTGTATTCCCGCTCCTGGGAGTAGCGGGCGGCGCCGTCGGCCGCACCGCTCGCCCAGGCTCAGGCCGCGCCGGTGGTCAGGC
Organism: Pseudomonas sp. HMSC067G02; assembly: GCF_001813485.1. Taxonomy (NCBI): domain Bacteria; kingdom Pseudomonadati; phylum Pseudomonadota; class Gammaproteobacteria; order Pseudomonadales; family Pseudomonadaceae; genus Pseudomonas; species Pseudomonas sp. HMSC067G02. The sequence continues at coordinate 98,613 of NZ_KV812663.1, read as the reverse complement.
TGATGTGCTTGTACTCGACGAAGTCGTCCAGGGCGGCGACCCCGTTCAGCCGGCCGAGGCCGGACTGGCGGTAGCCGCCCTCCTCGAATTCGTCGTAGACCTTGGCCCAGTCGTTGATCCACACGGTGCCGGCGCGGATCTTCCGCGCCACCCGGAAGGCACGCGCGACCTCGCGGGTCCAGACCCCGGCCGCCAGCCCGTACTCGCTGCGGTTGGCCAGGGCGACGCCCTCCTCCTCGCGGTCGAATACCTGCAGGGTCAGCACCGGTCCGAAGGTTTCCTGTTGCACGATGTCCAGGTCCGGATCATCGACCTCCAGCAGGGTCGGACGGTAGAAGGCGCCGGCCGCCAGCTCGCCCTCGGTTACCGGGCCGCCGCGGACCACCACCCGCGCGCCGGCGGCGATGGCCTGGCGTACGGCTCGCTCGACGCGCTCGACGTTGGCCTTGTCGATCAGCGGCCCCATGTCGCTGCGCGGGTCCGCCGCCGGCCCCACGCGCAGGTTTTCCAGGCGCTGCGCCAGGCGTTCGCGTAGCCGTTCGGCAACGCCGCGCTGCACCAGCAGGCGCGAACCGGTCATGCAGAACTGCCCGGCGAACACCGTCAGCGACTTCTCCAGCACGGGCAAGGCGGCGTCCAGGTCGGCGTCGTCGAACACCAGATGCGGTGTCTTGCCGCCCAGTTCCAGGCCGAAGCGCTTCAGGTGCCGCGCGCCGGCGGCGGAAATCGCTCGTCCGGTGGCGCTCGAGCCGGTGAAGCTGATCACCGGCACCTCGGCCGCGTCGATCAATCGCCGGGCGCCTTCGGAACCCGATTCGCTGAAGATGTTCACCGTCCCGGCAGGCAGCGACGGCGCTTCGGCGATGATCCGCGCGACCAGGGCGTTGGTCTGCGCGGTCTGCCCCGGCATCTTCACCACCGTGGTGGTACCGGCGGCCAGCGCCGGCGCCAGGGAGCGGATCATCAGCACCACCGGTGAATTCCACGGCACGATGATGCCGGCGACGCCCATCGGCTCGCGCAGCACCAGCGACACCACGTCGGGGCGCGGCGTGCCGCTGGCGCCCCGTTCGCTGCGCGCCAGGCCGGCGTAGTAGCGCAGCTTGCCCGGCACCATGCCGACCTCGAAGGCAGCCTCGGGCTTGATCTTGCCGTTCTCCAGGGCAAGCAGGTCGATGAGCGCATCGGCATGCCGCTCGAAGGCCGCGGCGATTTCCTCCAGGGCTGTCGCGCGCAGCGCGTGGTCGTCCTTCCAGGGACCATCTTCGAAGGCGCGCACAGCGGCGGCGATCGCCGCATCGGCCTCGGCCCGCCCGCCGTCGGCGTAGGTGCCGATCGGCTGGCCGCTGGCCGGGTCGAAGGATTGTCCCCGCTGCGCGGAATCGAGCCATGCGCCGTCGATCCAGTGTCTGGCGTGTCCGTTCATCTGCAAGTTCTCCTGGGTCGGTCAGGCGATGTGCTGCGCGAGGTGCTCGGCAACGGCGATGGTGGTGATGTTGGTGGCCACCGAAATGGCATCGGGGAAGATCGAGGCGTCGATCACCCGCAATCCTTGCAGGCCATGCACCCTGCCCTCCAGGTCGACCACCGCCCAGCGCTCGCCGGCGCGGCCCATCGGCGCGCTGGAGGTCGGGTGGTGGTAGGTATCGAGGGTGGCGCGGATCGCCGCTTCGATCTGCGCATCGCTGCGTGCCTCGGGCCCTGGTCCGAGTTCGGCGTGGATCAGCCCGGCGAGCGGTTCGCTGCGGCCGATCCGGCGCGCCAGCTTGACCCCTTCCAGCAACCGCGCGCGGTCTTCGGCCTCGGCGAGGAAGTTCAGGTCGATCAGCGGCGCGACGGCCGGGTCGCGGCTGGCCAGGCGCACACTGCCCAGCGATTGCGGCCGGGTCAGGGCCACGGCGAGGACGAAGCCGACCCCGGTTGGGCTCATCTCGGCGGGGAACAGGTGGGTGGCGGTGATGTGCAGGTCCAGCTCGCCGTTCTGCGCCCGCGAGCTATGGGTCCAGAGCTTGGCGCCGATCACCGGCGACTGCGCGCCGATGCGCTCCGGCCGGGCGGCATAGGCGTTGTAGTAGAACGGATGGTCCTTGAGCCGGCGGCCCACCGGCAAGTCGGCAAGCAACGGGATCGACAGCGCCTTCAGCTCGTCGGCCGGGCCGACACCGGAGCGCAGCAGGATCGCCGGGCTGCCGTAGGCGCCGGCGCTGAGGATCACTTCGCCGGCGTGGATTTCCTCGCCGGAGGCCAGGCGCACGCCCACCGCGCGCTTGCCTTCGAAGAGCACCCGGTCGACCAGCGCGTCGCCGCGGATCGACAGGTTGGCGCGGCCGCGCACGGCGTTGTCGAGATAGGCCATGCCGGTGTTGACGCGCACACCGTTGACGACATTCATCGGGTACGGCCCGACGCCGTTGGCGTCGGCGCCGTCGAAATCGGCGATGGCCTTGAAACCGTTGGCCAGGGTGGCGTCGATGAAGGCCCTCTGCATCGGCGAGAGATCGGCGCGGCTCAGTTGCCGCACCGGCAGCGGTCCGTCCCCGCCGTGCAGGGCCGGGTCGCCGCCCTGGCGGGTCTCCAGGCGGCGGAACGCCGGCAGCAGGTCGTCGTAGGACCAGCCCGGCAGGTTCCAGCGGGCGAAGTCTTCGCGCCGCGTGCGGATCGCCACCGCGCCGTTGATCGCCGAGCTGCCGCCGAGGACCTTGCCGCGGATCGCATGGATCGGATGCCCGATCGCCCCCGGTTGGGACTGGTAGCCCCAGTCGCTGGCGGGGTCGCCGCCGACGCTGTCGCTGCTGGCGATGATCCTGGGGTAGTCCCAGGCCGGATAGGCCTGGCCGGCTTCCAGCAACAGTACCCGGCGGTCGCCGCGCTCGCTCAGGCGCCGGGCGAGGACCGCGCCGGCGGAGCCGCCGCCGACGATCAGCACATCGATCCTGCCGCCATCGAAGGCCTTGCGGGGCGTTTCCGCCGTGGCGCTGGCCACGCCGGGCGCGCCGCCGAGCAGCGAGCCCAGGGCGAGCGCGGCGGAGCCGGCGACGGTCTGCGCCAGCAAGGTGCGGCGCGCCGGGTTTTCGGGTTGGTGCATGGGGTTCTCCCGTATCCAGATCGATTGACGGGAGCAACGCTATGCCCGGCGCGCCCTCGGCGACAGACAGCGGAAGGCGAACCGCTGGTTCGGTTTTTCCGAACTCAGCCCGGCGGCAACAGGCCACGCTCGATGAGCGCGCGGTCCCAGGGCGCCGGATCGCCGATTTCCTCTTCGAGGAACTGGCCGAGGACGAGGATCTTCCGGGGCGTCCGTTGGGTCTTGCGGTAGACCACGGAAACCTGCCCGCCGTCCGGCGAGTAGCCAGGCAGGACCGGCAGCAGCTCGCCGGCCAGCAAGGCATCGGCGGCCAGGAAGCTCGGCAGGATCGCCAGGCCGAGCCCGGCGCGCGCACCTTCGAGCAACTGGTGCCCGGAGTCGGTGCGCATCCTCACCCGGATGCGGAACGAGGCCGGTTCGCCGTCCACCGGCAGACAGAGCATGCCGCCGGGCTCGCGGTTGTAGTAGACCAGCCCGTCGTGCGCCTGTAATTCCTCGGGATGCTGCGGCACGCCATGCCGCGCCAGGTAGTCGGGACTGGCGCAGAGCAGGTGGCGGTTGGCGGTGATCGGCCGCGCCACCAGGCAGGAGTCGTCCAGCCGGCCCATGCGCAGGGCCATGTCGAAGCGCGGTTCCTGGAGGTTGACGAAACGATCGTCGGCCTGCACGTCCACCCGCAATTGCGGATGGCGCTCGGCGAAGCGCGCCAGCAGCGGCGCCAGGTAGCGCGGGGTGAAGGCCAGCGGCGCGGAGAGGCGCAACTGGCCGCGCAGGTCGTCGTCGGCGTCGAGCACCGAGGCTTCCGCCTGCTCCAGCTCCTGTAGCAGGCGGCAGGCGTGTTCGTAGTAGGTGCGACCGGGGTCGGTGAGGCTCAGCGGCCGGGTGCGGTTCAGCAGCACCCGGCCCAGGCGCCTCTCCAGTTGCTGGATCCGCTGGCTGACTTGCGACTTGGTGGTGCCCAGGCGGCGGGCGGCTTCGGAGAAGCTACGGGCGTCGACCACGCTGACGAAGGTGGTCATTTCGGCAAACTTGTTCATCGGTGTCCTTCTGCGATCCGCCCCCGCGGACCCCGATCATACGCTTTCCGCCGCTGCTATCCGCGCCTCGGCGACCCGGCGCAGGCGCTGCATGGACTCCTCCGACTCGCGTTCGATGCGCCGGCGCAGCAGGAACAGGTTGGCCAGGCGCATCGACCAGCCATCGAAGCGGTATTCCAGGGTGCGCACGAAGCGGGTGCCGGCCGCGCTCGGCTGGCATTCGTAGCTCAGGCGCAGGTGCAGCCCCCGGTCGCCACGGGCGTTGGCGCGCCACAGGTGTCCCGGCTGGTACTCGACCACCGTCCAGGACAGGTGCCCGGCGCGGCCGCCGGCGTGGATGTCCTCCTCGAAGCGCGCGCCGGCCGGCAGCGGGCCCGAGGCGCCGTCGACCCGCAACGACGAGGGATGCCATTCCGGCCAGAGTGCCGGGCTGGCGGCGTAGGCGAGGGTCGCCTCGGGCCCGCGGGCGATCTCGATTCGGTGCTGCATGCGGGTCATGGTGTGCTCCTCGGCGGTTTCCGCTTCCCAGTGGAGGGTACCGTAGCACCAGTCCATCAACGGGAAGACCAGGTTGAAGTTGTGCGTCTGCATCAGCTCGCGACGGTGATGCAGTTCGTGCAGGCGGCGCATGTGGCGGATCCACGGCAGACGGCTGAGCGGATGCTCCGGCGGCAGGTGTTCGCAGGCGTGGAAGATCTCGTAGCTGAGGTAGCCCAGCAGCAGGGTCGCGGCGAACAGCGCGGCGAGGTTGTCGTTCAGCAGGCCGAGCAGGCTCCAGGCGAGCAGCGCGCCGAGGCTGAAGACCACCACCAGCCAGGCCGGGAACAGGATCACCCGCCAGTCGCGTGCCTGTTCGTAGCGCATCTGGCCGGCGACGAAGAAGCTGTGGTGGTCGCCGGTATGGCGCTTGTAGAACATCCGCCCCAGCGGGTGCTTGTGGTGGCCGAGGGACTTGTGGATGCGGTACTCGCCCCAGTTGAAGAACACCAACGCGGCCGGCACCGTCAGCCATTCCAGCAGGCTCGGCTGCTCGAGCCGGGAGAGGAAGAAGACGATCCAGGCGCCGCCGTAGGCGAGGACGAAGCCGGCGTGCAGCCAGGGGTTGTAGCCGGGCCGGATGGCCGCGCGGTACTGCTGGCGAAAGGGTTGGGGATCGAAGGACATGGTCGGCATCTCGCGTGTGATTGTTATTGGCTGGGCCGCGAACCGGGCCGATCCGCCGGGCGGAAGGGCTTGCATTCGAGTGTAGCGATGCCAGTCTTATCAGGGTAATGGATAAATAGAATGAGGATTATTCATGAAGCTGAACTTGCAGCAGCTCGACCTCAACCTGCTGCTGGTCTTCGATGCCCTGATGCGCGAACGCAACCTGTCGCGCGCGGCGATCCGCCTGCATCGCAGCCAGCCGGCGGTGAGCAACGCCCTCGCCCGCCTGCGCGAACAGCTCGACCAGCCGCTGTTCCGGCGCACCGCCAAGGGCCTGGAACCCACCGCCGCCGCCCTCGCCCTGTACGTGCCGGTGCGCCAGGCCCTGCATCTGCTGCAGGCCGGCCTTGGCTCCCAGGAAACCTTCGATCCGCACACTGCGCGGACCTTTCGCCTGACGATGAACGACTATGCCCAGTTGCGCCTGCTGCCGGGCCTGGTGACCCGCTTGAAGACCCTGGCCCCGCAGGTGACGCTGGAGGTGCGGCCCGACGAAGGCGCCTCGATCCCGGCGCAGCTGGCCAGCGGCGAACTCGACCTGGCGATCGACTACCTGTACTTCGACGAGCCTGAGCTGGCCTACCGGCCGGTCGGCGAGGAACGCCTGGTGGTGATCGGCCGCCAGGGCCATCCGGCCTTCCGCGGCGGCCTCGACCGCGCCGCCTACGAGGCCGCGCAGCACGTCTCGATCCTGCCGCGCGTCGGGCGCGGCAGTCCGCTGGAGATCGTCCTCGGCTCGGCCAGGGTACAGCGCCGGGTGCAATTGCTGGTGCCGCACTACCTGACCATCCCGGCCATCGTCGCCAGCACCGAGCTGCTCGGCACCGTGCCGCGCCGCCTGGCCGAGCGTTTCGCCGGCAGCCATGGTCTGCAACTGGCGGACGTCCCCTTCGAGATGGCCCCGGTGCAGGTCAACCTGATCTGGCATCGCCAGCAGGAAGCGACGCCCGGCCTGCAATGGCTGCGCGAGCAGATCGTGCAGATCGAACAGGGCTGAGTCGCAGGTTGCGCGCCAGGATCAGTCTTCCGTCACTTTCGATCATTGAGCGAGGCCTTTCCCGCGCCCTATGGTGAGGCTGCGCCCCGCTGCCGGTCCCCGGCCGCCCCGGGGATACAGTCCAGCACCCGCCAGAGGAGCCACCGTATGACCAGCCTGCCGCTCGAAGCCAACGCCGCCGCCACCCTCGCCGAATGGCACGGGCTGATCGCCCGCCGCGACCTCTCCGGGTTGCCGCGCCTGCTGCATCCCGACGCCGTGTTCCGCTCGCCGATGGCGCACAAGCCGTATGCCGGCGCGCCGGTGGTCTCGATGATCCTGAATACCGTGCTCACGGTCTTCGAGGATTTCGCCTATCACCGCCAGTTGGCCAGCGCCGACGGCCGCAGCGTGGTGCTGGAGTTCAGCGCGCGGGTCGGCGAACGCGAACTGAAAGGCATCGACATGATTCGCTTCGACGACGACGGCCGGATCGTCGACTTCGAAGTGATGGTCCGCCCCATGAGCGGCCTCCAGGCCCTCGGCGAGGAAATGGGCCGGCGCCTGGCGCCCTATCTGGCCGCGAGCAAGGCCTGAGGCGGAGGAACCTGCCATGACCCGCATCACCGAAGTCGTGGTCGAGCGTCGCCAGCTCGCCACCGCCGCCCTGCGTACGCGCAACCTGCCCGCCCCGGAGGCGCTGGCGGAAGGCCAGGCGCTGCTGGCGGTCGGCGAGTTCGCCCTGACCGCCAACAACGTCACCTATGCCGCCCTCGGCGATGCCCTGCGCTACTGGGAGTTCTTCCCGGCCGGCGAGGGGCTGGGCATCGTCCCGGTCTGGGGCTTCGCCGAGGTGCTTGCCTCGCGCTGCCCGGGGGTCGAACCGGGCGAGCGCTTCTATGGCTACTATCCGATGGCCAGCCACCTGCTGGTCGCGCCGGCGCAGGTCCGCGGCAGCGGCTTCGTCGACGCCAGCGAGCACCGCCGGAACCTCCCGTCGGTCTACAACCAGTACCTGCGCTGCAGCAGCGACCCGCTCTACCGGGCCTCCGACGAGGCCCTGCAGATGCTCCTGCGGCCGCTGTTCACCACCTCGTTCCTGCTCGACGACTTCCTCGCCGAGCATGCCTTCTTCGGCGCCACCGACCTGCTGCTGAGCAGTGCCTCGAGCAAGACCGCCATCGGCCTGGCCTTCCTCCTCCAGCGCAATCGTGCGCAACGCGGCCAGGACTACCGCATCGTCGGCCTGACCTCCGCGGGCAACCGCGCCTTCGTCGAAGGCCTGGGCTGCTATGACGAGGTCCTGGCCTACGACCGCCTGGACGCACTGGACGCCAGCGGAGACGCGCTGAGCGTGGATTTCGCCGGCAACGGCGCCCTGCTCGGCCAGTTGCACCAGCGCCTGGACGACCGCCTGCGCTACAGTTGCCTGGTCGGCGCCGCCCACTGGGACCAGCGCGGTGGCCTGCCGAAGGCGCTGCCGGGTCCGACGCCGAAGCTGTTCTTCGCCCCGGCGCAGGCGGAAAAACGCCTCAAGGACTGGGGCGGCGCGGCGTTCCAGGCGCGCCTGGCGGAAGTCTGGGGCGAGTTCTCGGCCTTCGTCGGCGGCTGGATCCAGGTCCGCCACGGTGTCGGCGGCAGCGAGGTGCTGGAGGTCTACCAGGACCTGCTGGCCGGGCGCTCGGCACCGCAACTGGGCTACATCCTTTCCCTCGACGGCGGCTGAGGCCGCCGTTCTATACTGCTGGACGGAGGTGGCGAACCCGTCGCGACCGACGAAGCGGGTTCCACCCATGGCGTCGGCGGCGCCCTTGCGCCGTCGCTTCGCGGGGGGATGGAGAGATACCGTCCATGAACCGAGCCAAGCTCTACCTCTGCTGCGTCGCACTATTGCTGGTGCCGGCCATCACCGGTGCGGCGACTGCCGACTACGTCTACGGCATGCCGCTGGACGTGGCCAGGGTGCTGAGCGTCGACGAGGCGCCCAGCGATACCTGCCAGGTGGTGCGCGCCACCCTGGTGTACCTGGACTCCCACGGCGAGCGCCAGGTGTTGCACTACCTGAAGCAGGCGCGTGCGTGCAGCGACGAATGAAACGACGGAGGAAAGGACGAACGGTCAGGGTTGTCGTTTCATTTCACGAAATTTTCACCGCTGACATGGATACTGGAACCAGCTGAAGGACCAGCGCCCCATTGCATAGAGCCCACCATCGAGTGGGCTTTTTGCATTCCGGGCCGCGTATCGCCTGGCCTTGGGCTCAATCCCGCTCTTCCCTGCGCAGCAGTTCGCGCTTGCGCTCCACGCCCCAGCGGTAGCCGGAAATGTCGCCGTCGCGACGTACCACCCGGTGGCAGGGAATCGCCACTGCGATCCGGTTCGCCGCGCAGGCCTGCGCCACCGCGCGCACCGCTCGCGGCGCGCCGATCCGTTCGGCGACCTGCGCATAGCTCGCCGTGCTGCCCGGCGGTATTTCCCGCAGCGCCTGCCAGACCCGTTCCTGGAACGCCGTACCGCGCACGTCCAGCGGCAGGTCCAGCCCCAGTTGAGGCGACTCGACGAAGCCCACCACCTGCGCCACCAGCCGTTCGAAGTCGGCGTCGCCGCCGAGCAGCTGGGCGCGCGGGAACTGGTCCTGCAACTCGCGCAGCAACGGCTCCGGCTCCTCGCCGAGGAGAATCGCGCAGATGCCATGCTGGCTCTGCGCTACCAGGATCGCGCCCAGCGAGCACTGGCCGATGGCGAAACGGATCGCCGCGCCGGCGCCGCCATCGCGGTAATCGCGCGGGCGCATGCCGAGGCGTTGCGACGAGGACTCGTAGAAGCGGCTGTTGGAGTTGAAACCGGACTCGTAGATCGCCTCGGTCACCGAAGCGGATGCCTGGCCCAGGTGCTCGCGCAGGCGCCGGGCACGATAGGCCGAGGCGTAGGCCTTGGGCGTCAGGCCGGTTTCGGCCTTGAACAGGCGATGGAAGTGGAACGGACTCATGCCCAGTCGGGCGGCCAGCGCCTCCAGTGCCAGCGGCGTCTCCGCCGTCTCGATCATCCGGCAGGCCTGCGCCACCCGCTCGGCGCGCTGCTCCGCCGCCAGGCTGCGGTCGCCGGCGGCGCGCCGGCTGGGCCGATAGCCGGCGGCCTCGGCGGCCTCGGCAGTGGCGAAGAACTCGACGTTCTCGCGCCTGGGCCGACGCGCCGAGGAACTCGGACGGCAATAGACCCCGGTGGTCTTCACCGCATAGACGAACGCCCCGTCCGCCGCCGCGTCGCGCGCCAGTACGGCGGCCCAGCGCTGTTCGTCGGTGTGGTAGGCGTTGCAAGGATCGGGCTGCTGGCTCATGGCGTTTCCCCTGTGGGAGCGGATGATGCCCGCAGACTAATTCGCCGTTCAAGCGCAAGAACTCCGGTTCTTGCGCTTGAATTCGAGCGAGGCCGTGCGCCCGGCTTCGGCAGGCGCGGGAGGCCGCCGGCTTGCCTACCCATCGCCAGGCGCCATAATGGCCCGCTCGAACCGGCGGAAGGACTGGGAACATGGCGTTCAAACGGATAGCACTGGCCTACTGCGTGCAACTGGATCGGGTGATCTCCATCGCCAGTGCCCGCCGCGAATACTTCTCCCAGGCCGAGCCGCGCAAACGCTTCGACTTCCTCTGCTCCAGCGAAGGGTGCCGGGCACAGGGGATCAAGGTATCGGCGAGCAACTACGACAAGCTGCCGCAGGACACCCGCAAGGCCGCGCACTTCAGCAAGTTCCCGCATTCCACCCACCTGCCGGACTGCGAGTGGTTCGTCGAGGACGACGAGGACGCTCTGCGCCCGGGCGAATCCGCCGAGGAGGCCGGCCAGCGGCGCATCCGCGACAAGCTGGACGCCTACGTCGAGGAATTCGATCCGGCCATCGCCGAGGAAGCCGCGCCGCCACCAGCGGACCCGGACGCCGAGGAACAGCCGCCGGCCTCCGCCGCAGTGCGCGCCGACGCTCCCGCCGCGCCTCGGCAGAGAACGCAACGGCGGCGGCGCACCCGCGATTTCGAACAGCTCGTCGACACCTTCCGCCAGGCCCGCGCCGAACTGCCGGCGGAAGAATTCAAGCAGTTGGACATCCACATCAGCGGCCTCGGCCGGATAGCGCTGCGCGCCTATTTCCAGCACATCGGCTATGCTACCCCGGGCAGCGCCGGCAAGGTGTTCTACGGCGGCGCCGACCTGCTGCCCAAGCGCTACGGCTCGCCGAACCGACCGCAAGGCTTCCGCTTCAAGTTCCGCGACCGCATCGACGGCAAGCCGGTATTCCTCTACGTCGCCCCGGAAACCTTGCAGGCCTATCCGCATCGGCGCTACCTCGAAGACATCCTCGGCTGCGCCGAAACGGTGCGCTACTTCACCCTCTACGCCCTCGGCCGGCTCGTCGAGGCGCCGAGCGGCAAGAGCTACAGCCTGGAGCCGGACGCCCTGCGCCACCTGGCGATCATCCCCGGTCCGGCGAAGGACGACGCCTCTCAGAGTTCGTCGTAGAGTCGGTCGCTGACCAGCATGTGCCCCGGCGCGTGGCTGATGTACAGCTCCGGCTGGGCTTCGGCGAGTACCGCCTGGGGCGTGACCCCGCAGGCCCAGAACAGCGGGATCTCGTCCGCCGCGAGCGGCACCGGGTCGCCGTAGTCGGGCCGCGCCAGATCGCGGATGCCGATCAGCGCCGGATCGCCCAGGTGCAGCGGTGCGCCATGGGTCATCGGGAAACGGCTGGTGACCTGGATCGCCCGGATCGCCTCGGCGGCCTTCAACGGCCGCATCGATACCACCGTGGGGCCGGCCAGGCGACCGCTCGGCCGGGTGGCGATGGCAGTGCGGTACATCGCCACGTTGCGGCCCAGCTCGAGGTGGCGCAGGCCGATGCCGGCGTCGAGCAACGCCTGTTCGAAGGAGAACGAGCAGCCGATGGCGAAGGCGACGAAATCCGCTTCCCAGAAGGTGCCGATGTCGCTCACCTCGACGGGCTCCTGACCACGTCGATGCACCCTGTAGCGCGGCAGGTCGCTGCGCACGTCGATATCCGCGCCGAGCCGGGCGAAGTGCGGCGAGCCGGGTTCGCTGACGTCGAGCAGCGGGCAGGCCCGGGGGTTCAGGGCACAGAAGCGAAGGAACTCGTCGGCCCAGGATTTCTGCAGGATCACCAGGTTGGCCTGCAAGTGGCGCTGGCCGAGGCCGCTGGTATGGCCGGTGTAGTCGCCGCGGCGGATCAGTTGGCGCAGGACCGGCGGCGGCAGTTGCGCGAGTTCGTGGAAGGTCGGTTCGGGCATGGCGGCTCCGTGCGCTGGCGGACGTCGTTGTTGGCGGGTTTGTAGAAGCGGACGGCGGTCAGCGTCCAACGAAATTTTTCCGCCGGGGGCGATCGGAAAATCCGAATCAGCGCGAACGCAGCCGCCCCACTCCTTTCTTCAGCGGCGCCAGGAGCATGCACTCCGGGCCGACGTTGGCCGCGTAGTCGGCCAGCACCGTCTTGCTCAGCTCCACCACTTCGTCCACCAGTTCCAGGCCGGTGCCGCCGCGCCAGGACACCACCACCGGCAGGTTCGGCGGCGGCGGGCCGAGGCGCAGCAGGGTCAGTTCGCCGCGTTCCAGTTCCTGGCTGACCAGCGCCGGCGGCAAGGCGCCGACGCCGAAGCCATCGCGCAGCAGGCGGGTCATCGCCGCCACCGAGTTCACGCAGTTCAGGCGCGGTGCCGCGACGCCGTTGGCGTGCAGCAGGCCGAGCACGTCCTGGTGCGGCCGCGAGTGCTTGGAGAAGGTCACCACCCGCTCCCGCGCCAGGTCCGCCAGCGAGGCGTAGTCGCGGTGGTAGATCGAGCCGGTGGAGACGATCCAGCGCAGCGGGTAGCTGCCCAGTTCCAGGTTGAGCACCGACTCGTGGCGCAGCGAGTCGGTCTGGAAGATCAGGTCCAGGTAGCCCTTCTGCAACTGCTCGGAGAGGTTGCGCGCGGTGTCCGCCATCAGCTCGATCTCCACCGCCGGGAAGGTTTCCGTGACCCTGGCCACCAACGGGCTCAGCCAGGTGTGGATGACCGTGTCCATGGCGCCGATGCGAATCCGTCCCTGGGTGCTGGCGCCGGTGTCGAGCGACTGCTTCAGCGCGTGCATGGTGTCCATCATGCGCTCGGCGTAGGCCAGTACCTTGTCGCCTTCCGGGGTCAGGGTCACGCCGCGAGAGTCGCGGACGAACAGTTTCACGCCGAGTTCGTCCTCCAGCACGGCGATCCGGCTGGAAATGGAAGCCTGGGTGCTGAACAGCTTCTCCGCGGTGAGGCGGAAGCTCTTCAGGCGCGCGACCCAGACGAAGGTCTCGAGGAATTTCAGGTTCATGTGGCGGGCACCGACGGGCAAGGGACACAAGGTGGCAGGAGCGAGCAGCTTCCATGCCAGCGCCCGCCTTCCGGCGGCACATGATCGACGCATGACGGCCTGCTCCGCCATCGAAATTTCTTATCCCCGGCGGCCGCATAAATTAGTTGGACGCTCGCTGGCCAGCCTCGAAGAATGCGACCACCGGGTGCGACGGCGCCCACCGAATCCTCATAACACCAATAACGACGATCGGTGCCCCCATGGAAAAACACATGACCCTCGACGCCGGCCCGGACGCTTCCCGGGACGGTCATTTCGGCTGGTATCGCGCCCTCGACAAGCAGGAACGCCGGGCCTTCTGGAGCTGCAAGATCGGCTACGGCCTGGACGGCATGGACACCCAGATGCTGAGCTTCGTGATCCCCACCCTGATCGCCCTGTGGGGGATCAGCACCGGCGAAGCCGGCTTCATCCACACCATGACCCTGCTCGCCTCCGCCGCCGGCGGCTGGATCGCCGGGATCCTCTCCGACCGCATCGGCCGGGTGCTGACCCTGCAACTGACGGTGCTCTGGTTCGCCTTCTTCACCTTCCTCTGCGGCCTCGCGCAGAACTACGAGCAGTTGCTGGTCGCGCGGACCCTGATGGGCTTCGGCTTCGGTGGCGAATGGACCGCCGGCGCGGTACTCATCGGCGAAGTGATCAAGGCCCGCGACCGCGGCAAGGCGGTCGGCCTGGTGCAGTCCGGCTGGGCCATCGGCTGGGGCCTCACCGCCATCCTCTACTCGCTGATGTTCAGCCTGCTGCCGCCGGAGGAGGCCTGGCGCGCGCTGTTCATGCTCGGCCTGTTGCCGGCACTGTTCGTCCTGGTGGTGCGTCGGCTGGTCAAGGAACCGGCGATCTACCGCGAGGCCAGGCAGCGCAACCAGGGCGCCGACAAGGTCAGCTTCTACGAGATCTTCGCCCCCGGCATGCTCAGCATCACCCTGCGCGCCTCGCTGCTGACCACCGGCGCCCTCGGCGGCTACTACGCCATCACCGCCTGGCTGCCGACCTTCCTCAAGACCGAGCGCGGGCTGACCGTGCTCGGCACCAGCGGCTACCTGGCGATGGTGATCCTCGGCTCCTACGTCGGCTACGTGGTCAGTGCCTTCCTCACCGACCTGATCGGGCGCAAGAAGAACTTCGTCCTGTTCGCCGTCGGCTCCTTCACCGTGGTCCTGCTCTACACCCAGTTGCCGGTAAGCAACGGCGCCATGCTCTGGCTCGGCTTCCCGCTCGGCTTCTTCGCCTCGGGCATCTTCAGCGGCATGGGCTCGTTCCTCACCGAACTGTTCCCGACCCGCATCCGCGGCTCCGGCCAGGGCTTCTGCTACAACGCCGGGCGCGCCATCGCCGCGCTGTTCCCGATGCTGATCGGCATGCTCGGCCAGAAGCTCTCGCTGGGCCTGGGGATCGGCGCCTTCGCCGCGGTCTCCTACGGCGTGGTGATCCTCGCCGCCCTCAGCCTGCCGGAAACCCGCGGCAAACAACTGGAACTCTGAGCCGTCGACCGAGGAAACCCCAGCATGCATCCCACTCCCCGCCTGGCTGCCGCGCTGCTCGTCGGCAGCGGGCTGGGCTGGCCGCTGCTCGCCCAGGCCGACCTGGTCGAGGACAGCCACGCCAGCCTCGAACTGCGCAACTTCTACTTCAACCGCGACTTCCGCCAGAGCGGCGCGCGCGACAACGCCGACGAATGGGCGCAGGGCTTCCTCCTGCGCCTGGAGTCCGGCTTCAGCGAAGGCACCGTCGGCTTCGGCGTCGACGCCATCGGCCTGCTCGGCCTCAAGCTCGACTCCGGCGGCGGCAGCGGCGGAACCGGGCTGCTGCCGGCCGACGGCTCCGCCGGGGGTTCCCAGGACGACTACGCCAAGCTCGGCCTGACCGCCAAGGCGCGGGTCTCCAACAGCCTGCTCAAGGTCGGCGCGCTGCACTTCAAGAGCCCGCTGGTCTCGGCCAACGACACCCGCCTGCTGCCGGAACTGTTCCGCGGCGCGCTGCTCGACGTGCAGGAGATCGACGGCCTGACCCTGCGCGGCGCGCACCTGGACCGCAACAAGCTGAACAGCTCCAGCGACTACCAGGTGTTCAGCGCCAACCGCATCGGCGGGCGCAGCGATGCCTTCGACTTCGCCGGCGGCGACTATCGCCTGACCCCGGCGCTGACCGCCAGCCTGCACCAGGGTCGGCTCAAGGACATCTACCGACAGACCTTCGCCGGCCTGGTACACACCCTCGACCTCGGCGGACAGCGCTCGCTCAAGAGCGACCTGCGCTTCGCCCGGGCCAGCGAGGACGGCGGCTTCCGCGAACTGGACAACCGCGCCTTCGGCGCCCTCTTCAGCCTGCGCCTGGGCGCCCACGCGGTGGCCGCCGGCTACCAGCGGATCAGCGGCGACGATCCCTATCCCTACATCGCCGGCAGCGACCCGTACCTGGTCAACTTCATCCAGATCGGCGACTTCGGCAACGTCGACGAGCGCTCCTGGCAACTGCGCTACGACTACGATTTCGGCGCGCTCGGCCTGCCCGGCCTGAGCTTCATGAGCCGCTACGTCTCCGGCGACAACGTCGCCCGCGGCGCGGCCAACGACGGCAAGGAATGGGAACGCAACACCGACCTCGGCTACGTGGTGCAGAGCGGGCCGCTGAAGAACCTCGGAGTGAAATGGCGCAACGCCACGGTGCGTTCGAATTTCGCCAACGACCTCGACGAAAACCGCCTGATCCTCAGCTACAGCCTGGCGCTGTGGTGAGGTCCGGCGAGCAATGACCTGAAGGAACCAGCATGAACAGCCTGTTGTTGAACTGCGATATCGGCGAGAGCTTCGGTGCCTGGAGCATGGGCCTGGACGCCGAGGTGATGCCGCTGATCGATTGCGCCAACATCGCCTGCGGCTTCCACGCCGGCGATCCCGGCACCATGCGCCGCACCGTGGCCCTGGCGGTGGAGCATGGCGTGCGCATCGGCGCGCACCCCGGCTACCCCGACCTGGTCGGCTTCGGCCGGCGCTCGCTGGCCTGCTCGGCGCAGGAAGTGGAAGACCTGCTGCTCTACCAGATCGGTGCCCTCGACGGACTCTGCCGCGCCCAGGGCGAACGGGTACGCTACGTCAAGCCGCACGGCGCGCTGTACCAGGACATGATGCGCGACCCGGCGATCCTCGCCGCCGTGCTGCGCGCACTGGCGGCCTACGACCGCACCCTGCCGCTGATGCTGATGAGCACCCGCGACAACACCGCGGCGCGCGCGCTGGGCGAGGCCCACGGCATCGAGCTGTGGTTCGAGGCGTTCGCCGACCGCGCCTACGACGGCGCCGGCTACCTGGTCTCGCGCAGCCAGCCCGGCGCGGTACACCACGACGCCGAGACGGTGCTCGCCCAGGCCCTCCTGCTGGCCCGTGGCGCGCCGCTGCGAGCCAGCGACGGCAGCGCCCTGGCGCTGGAGGCGCAGACCCTCTGCGTACACGGTGACAACCCCGCCTCGCTGGCCGCGGTGCGGCGCATCCGCGACGCCCTGGAGGCGGCATGAGCCAACCGCAACCGCGCATCGAGGTGGCCGCCATCGACAGCTTCGTCCTGCGCCTGTTCGAGCGCATCGACGAAGCCAACATGCCCTGGCTGCTGGCGGCGGAGGAAAACCTGCGTGCGGCGTTCGGCGCCGCCCTGCTCGACCTGGTGCCGTCCTACACCACCCTGCTCCTGCAATACGACCTGCTCCAGCTCGACCCCGGCGAAGCCCGCGCGCGGATCGCCGCGGCGCTGTCCGACTTGCGCCCGAAACGCCAGGACGGCGGCCGCCTGCACGTCCTGCCGACCTGGTACGACCCGCGGGTCGGCCCCGACCTGGAACCCCTGGCGCGGCGCAAGCAGCTCGGCGTCGCCGAGCTGATCCGCCGCCACAGCCAGCACGAGTACCGGGTCTTCGCCCTCGGTTTCAGCCCCGGCTTCGCCTTCATGGGGCTGGTCGAGGAAGCCCTGGCGGCGCCACGCCTGGCGACTCCCCGGCAACGCATCGCCGCCGGCAGCGTCGGCATCGCCGAGCGCCAGACGGCGGTCTATCCGCAGGCCTCGCCAGGCGGCTGGAACCTGCTCGGGCGCTGCCCGGTGCGCCTGTTCGACCTCACCCTGGACGGCTACAGCCTGCTGCGCGCCGGCGACCGGGTGCGTTTCGAACCCATCGGACACGCCGAATTCGTCCGCCTCGGCGGCGACGACACGCCCCTGGAGGTCCAGGCATGAACGACTCCATCCACGGCGGCCTGCGGGTGCGCCAGAGCACCCCGCTGGTCCAGTTGCAGGATCGCGGCCGCTTCGGCTGCCGCCATCTCGGCGTGACCCAGGGCGGCGCCCTCGACTGGCTGTCCATGGGCTGGGCCAACTGGCTGCTGGGCAATCCCCTGGACGCCGCGGTGATCGAGATCGCCCTCGGCGGTTTCGTCGCCGAATGCCGTGCCGACGGCTGGTTGGCCCTGGCCGGCGGCGATCTCGGCGCGACCCTCGATGGCCAGCCGCTGCCGGCCTGGGGCGCGTTCGCCGTGCGCGACGGCCAGCGCCTGGCCTTCGCCCACCCGCGCCAGGGCGCCCGCGCCTACCTGGCGGCGCCCGGCGGCTTCGCCGGCGAGCGCCAGTTGGGCAGCCTGGCCACGGTGGCCCGCGAAGGCCTGGGCGGCCCCCGCGCCGACGGCAAGGCCCTGGCCGCAGGCGACAGCCTCGGCTGGCTGGCCGATGGCGCACGGCCACGCACGCTGCCGATGCCCAGCGAACGGATCATGGACTGCACCGGCGAAGCGCGCCTGGAGCTGATCCTCGGCGCGCAGATCGGCGACTTCCCGGCCATGAGCCTGTTCGATGCGTTCAACGGCGACTGGCAGGTGGATACCCGCGCCGACCGCATGGGCGTACGTCTGCTCGGCCCGCGCCTGGAATGCCGGCAGCAGTCGATGATTTCCGAAGGCATCGCCCTCGGCGCGGTGCAGGTGCCGCCGGACGGTCAGCCGATCGTCCTGCTCAACGACCGGCAGACCATCGGCGGCTATCCCCGTCTCGGCGCCCTCGCCCCGCTGGCGCTGGCGCGCCTGGCGCAATGCCTGCCAGGCCAGCGGGTACGGCTGCTGCCGACGGTGCAGGAGGCGGCGCACCGCGAGCATCGACGCCTGCTGGCGGCCTGGGACGCGTAGGCGGTTTTTTTGAACGGCGCCGTATGGCGAGCGTCCACCGCACACTCGTCCCGTCCGGAGGTTCGCCATGCCCAGTCGCCTGTCACTGATCGCCGCCCTGCTGTTGCCCCTGGCCGTCCAGGCCGAACCCGCTGATACCCGCGCCCTGCTCGCCGACAGCCTGGCCGACAGCCAGGCCCAGGTGGAGGCAGCCGAGCAAGCCATGCGCCGTTCCGAAAACAAGGCGGTGCAGCTCTATGCCAAGCGCGTACTCACCGAACAGCAGGAGTTCGACCATCAGTTGCGCGCCCTGGCCGGGGAAAAGGCCTTGGCGCTGCCCTCGCCGCGCCAGACCGAACGGCAGGCCGCCGCTCCCGGCGGCTTCGACGAGCGCGGTTTCCTCGACGCGCAGATTCGCCAGCAGGACCGTCTGGTCGCACGCTTCGAGGGAATCGCCCGAAACTCCGCCGATCCCGACCTGCGCCGCTTCGCCGACGAATGGCTGGCGCGCTTCTACCACCACCGCGAACTGGCCGACCAGTTGCGTAGCGGCCGCGCCGACTGAGCGCCGCGACCGCCTTGCTCAGTGCCGCGCGAGGACCTGCCGGGCGCTCTGGCGAATCACCCCCCAGCGCTTGGGATCGTCCTGCAGCATGGCGCCAAGCAGGTGCTTGGCCTGCTCGAAACTGATGTGCGGCGGCAGCGGCGGCACGTTCGGGTCGGTGACCACCTCCAGCAGCACCGGGCGGTCGGCGGCGAAGGCCTCGGCCCAGGCGGCGTCGATGTCCTCCGGGCGATCCACGCGGATGCCCTTGAAGCCGAGCATGTCCGCATAACGCGCGTAGGGGAAATCGATCACTTCCTGCGCCGGGCTGAACTCCGGGTCGCCGGCCAGGGCACGCTGCTCCCAGGTCACCTGGTTGAGATCGCCGTTGTTCAGCACCAGCACGATGAAGGTCGGCGAGTCCCAGCGCTGCCAGTACTGCTGCACGGTGACCAGTTCGGCGTTGCCGTTCATCTGCATGGCGCCGTCGCCGACCATCGCCACCACCGGCCGCTGCGGATAGGCGAGCTTGGCGGCGATGGCGTAGGGCACGCCGCTGCCCATGGTCGCCAGCTTGCCCGACAGCGAGCCGAGCATGCCCGGGCGCATGCGGATGTCGCGGGCGTACCAGTTGGTATGCGAGCCGCTGTCGCCGCAGAGAATCGCATCGTCCGGCAGTTGCTCCGACAAGGAACGGAATACCCGCTGCGGGTTGATCGGGTCGGCTGGCTCTTCGGCCTGGCGCCGGGCTTCCTCGCGACTGGCCGTCACCGCCCGCTCGACCCGGCGGCGCCAGGCGCCGTGCTTTTTCTGCTCGAGCAGCGGCAGCAGGCGCTCCAGGGTTTCCCCTGCATCGCCGAGCAAGGCCTGATCGATCGGATAGCGGATACCGATGTTGCGCGGATACAGGTCGATCTGCACCGCCCGCGCCTGGCCGGCCTTGGGTAGGAACTCGCTGTAGGGGAAAGTGCTGCCGACGATCAGCAGGGTGTCGCAATGCTCCATCAGCATGCTGCTGGCGCGGGTGCCGAGCAGGCCGATGGAGCCGGTCACGTACGGCAGGTCGTCGGAAACCGCCGCCTTGCCCAGGAGCGCCTTGGCCACTCCGGCGGCCAGGCGCTCGGCGACCGCTTCCAGTTGCCGGTGCGCGCCCAGGGCCCCGGCACCGGCGAGGATCGCCACGCGCCGGCCGCGATTGAGGATCGCCGCGGCGGCTTCCAGGTCGGCGTCGCGCGCGTAGGGTCGCGGCTGGACGAAGCCCACCGCCGACATCACGTGGCCGTGCTCGTGGGGCTGGCGCTTCGGGACCGCCATCTGTTGCACGTCGTTGGGCACGATCACCGTCGCCACCTGCCGCTCGCCGACTGCCACGCGCAGGGCTCGGTCCAGCACATGGAGCAGTTGTGCCGGGCTGACCACGGTCTCGACATAGGCGGAAACGTCCTTGAACAAGCTCTGCAGATCGACTTCCTGCTGGTAGTCGCTGCCCAGCGCGGTAGCCGCCTGCTGGCCGACGATGGCCAGCACCGGCTGATGATCCATGCGCGCGTCGTAGAGCCCGTTCAGCAGGTGGATCGCGCCCGGCCCCGAGGTGGCGAGGCACACCCCGACCTCTCCGGTGAACTTGGCGTGGGCGCCGGCCATGAAGGCCGCCATCTCCTCGTGGCGCACGCGGATATAGTCGAATGCCTCGGCGCGCCGGCCCATGGCGCCCATGATCCCGTTGATGCCATCGCCGGGGTAGCCGAAGACGCGCTTCACCCCCCACTGGCTCAAGCGTTCGAGCAATTGATCGGCAACCGTGCTGGACATTCTCGCCTCCTGGTCGTGTCTGGGGTCGTACCAGTGAGGACTGGCGCCGCAGGCGAGGGTTCAAGGCAATCGAGCGGCGGTGCCGACGGCGAAATCGACTGAACTGTCGGCGCGGGCGACCGGCCCAAGGGACAGGGCCCGCATGGGCGCAATCGCCAGGAGGTGCCGCCATGACCCGCGCCATCAACGATCCCGGAAACGAAGACCCCGGTTCCCTGCTGGAAACCGACGCCGACGCCCTGCTCGGCGGTGCCGCCGCCCAGGCGCCGGAAGAGCGCTGCCGGCTCGCAGCCCAGGCCTGCATCCGCGCGTGCGAGCGCTACCTGGCGCTCTGCATCGAGTCCAGCAGGGAACAACGCCAGCACGCCGGCGACTGCGCCGACCTCTGCCGCCTCGCTGCCCTGCTGCTGGAGCGCCGCAGCCCATGGGCGCCGGCCGCCTGCGAGCTGGCGGCGCGCTATGCCCTGGCATGCGCGGAGCGTTGCGATGGCGACGAGCCGCTGGAGCGCGAATGTGCGGGTGCCTGCCGGCGCTTCGTCGAGGCCTGCCGGCCATTGTTGCCGGCCTGAGGCTGGCCATTTCTGCCGTCGTGGTCTTGAGTCTGAATGTGCTGGGCAAGCTGATTTCCTTGCCTGCCCCGGCTTCTCGTTTCGCCTTCCCAGGCGAGCCCCTTTTGCAAGCGTCTGTACGGACCGGAGACATAGCGGACAGGTGTGCGGAGTTGCCGGAGAAAGACCACGAGAGACGCCATGAGCCTGAGAGAGGAGTTCATTTCGAAGTCCTGATCCGTAGGGCGAATAACGCCACGGGCGTTATCCGCCGATGTCGCGGATAAGCGGCGGATAACCGCGAGCGGTTATTCGCCCTACGGAGCTGGAGCGGCAGCCGGCGTTTCCGGAGGCCTGTAGGGCGAATACCGCCACAGGCGGTATC
>NZ_KV812663.1:27348-77383 GCF_001813485.1 Pseudomonas sp. HMSC067G02 | reverse complement strand
TGTAGGGCGAATACCGCCACAGGCGGTATCCGCCAATACCCCGGATAAGCGGCGGATAAACGCAAGTGCCTATTCGTCCCGCGACAACCACGCCATCACCGCCCGGTTCACCCACGGCGGAGACAACTGCCCAGCCCAGTACAGCGCCGTGAACAACCCGCCCACCGGCCGGTGTACCCGCCGGCTGTGCGCCTGCCGCCAGGCCGCCTCGGCGATATCCTCGGCGTCCAGTCTCAGCCCCAGGCGACGCAACACCGGCGGTCGGTAGGTCTGCCCGGCGACCATCGGCGTGCGGACGAACGGCGGCATCAGGTCGGCGACGCGAATCCCGTGGCGGCGCCATTCCAGCTCCAGCGCCTCGGTGAGCCCGCGCACGGCGAACTTCGAAGCCGAGTAGACGGCCATCTCCGGTACGCCATAAAGCCCCGATGCCGAGCCCATGTTGAGTACCTGCGCCTGCGGCGTCGCGCGCAGGAACGGAAAGGCCGCGTGACAGCAGTTGAGGACGCCTTGCAGGTTGATCGCCAGCAACCGCGCGTGGTCCTCCAGGGCGACCTCTTCGAAGCGACCGAAACGCAGGATGCCGGCGCAGTTGAACAGCAGGCGCAGGCGGCCGTCGGCACAGAACTGCGCAAGCGCCTCGCCGACCGCGTCGGGCTCGCTGACGTCCACGGCACGCTGCCAGGCGCCCGGCAGTTGCGCGGCCAAGCCGCGCAACGCCTCGGCATCGATGTCCAGCAAACCGACCCGCCAGCCCCGGCGGTGGAACAGCCGCGCGCTGGCGGCGCCGATTCCGGAAGCGGCACCGCTGATCAGGATGTTCTGCACCTGTCGCCCTCCGCGCTGCATTCGACGACGAACGCGGCCGCCTCGTCCAGCGCCCGGTCGGCGCTGGCCAACACGCCGGCGTGGGCCTGGAACACGTGCCAGCAACCGGCGTAGCGCTGCAACCGCACCGCGACGCCCTGCTCGCCGGCCCGTTGCGCCAGGCGCAGGCTGTCGTCGCGCAGCAATTCGTCCTCGCCGACCTGTACCAGCAGCGGCGGCAGCCCCGCCAGGTCGGCATGCAGTGGCGACAGGGCGGCCGAGCCTGGCTCCGCGTCGGCCGGCAGCAACAGGCGCACCGCGCTTTCCAGCCAGGCCCGCGACAGCAGCGGGTCGCCGGCCTCCGGCGTGTGCAGGCGCTGGCAGCTGAGGTCGGTCCAGGGCGAGAGCAGCAGCAACCCGGCCGGCAACGGCAAGCCGCGCGCCTTCAGCTCCAGGGCCAGGGACAGCGCCAGGTGGCCGCCCGCCGAGTCACCGGCGAGCAGCAGTCGGCGCGGCGAATGGCCGGCCTCCAGCAATGCCAGGTAGACCGCCAGGGCGTCGTCGCGGGCGGCGGGGAACGGATGTTCCGGGGCACGCCGGTAGTCCACCGCGCAGACCTCGGCGGCGCAGCGCCGGGCCAGGTGCGTGGTGATCGCCCGGTGGGTCGCCGGCGAGCCGATCAGGTAGGCGCCGCCGTGCAGGTAGAGCACCCGGCGCCGCGCCTCCACCCCGCGCGGCCGCAACCACTCGCAGGGCACGCCGGCGAGGCTGCGGCGCTCGCGAACGACGCCGCCGGCGCCCAGCGTCGCCAGGCTCAGCCCGCGCAGCACGCCGCGTTGCAGCGCCACTGGCATGGGCGGACGGACCAGCCCGCGGAACAACAGGCGCAGGCAGCCGCGCAGGAGACCGGCGCGCAGGCGTTGCGGCGGCGACATCAGGGGCGCTTCAGCGGGCCAGGTCATAGTCGGCAAGCTCCGGCCGGCGCGTACGCCAGCGATAGACGAAGGTGTAGCCTGGCCAGTTGTTGGTGTTCTTGCCGGCGGCAGTCTTGTACCAGCTGTCGCAGCCACGCTCCCAGACGGTATGGCGCAACCCCTGTTGCACCTCCAGGTTGAAGCGCCGCTGGACCTCGGGCTTCACGTCGAGGTAGCGCAAGCCCTGCGCCTGGAGCTGGCGCAGGCAGCCGAGCACGTAGGGGAACTGGCTTTCCAGCATGTAGACGATGGAGTTGTGACCGAGGTTGGTGTTCGGCCCGTAAAGGATGAACAGGTTGGGGAAGCCGCTGACGCTGATGCCCTTGTAGGCTTCCGCGCCATCCGCCCAGGCCTGCCGCAGGTCGCGTCCGTCGAGGCCGAGGATGCGCATCGGGGCGAGGAACTCGGTGGCGGCGAAGCCGGTACCGAAGATGATCGCGTCGACCTCGTGCCGGCGGCCGTCACGGCCAACCACGGCGTCTTCGGTGACTTCGCGAATGCCCGTGTCGACCAGTTCGACATTGCTCCTGGCCAGCGCCGGGTAATAGTCGTTGCTGATCAGGATGCGCTTGCAACCCAGAGGGTAGTCGGGAACCAGCCGCGCGCGCAGTTGCGGATCGGCGATCTGCCGGTGCAGGTGACGATGGAAGCTCAGCCGCATCACCTTCATCAGCGCCGGGAAGGTCGCGAAGGCGAGCATCCGCGATTCGTGGTGCAGGTACTTGAGCCCCCGATCCAGACGTTGCAGCCACGGCCAGCGCGCCTTCAGGCGGCGTTCCCAGTCGGCGTAGGTGCGGTCCGGCTTGGCGATCACGTAGGGCGCGCTGCGCTGGAACAGCGACAGGCGTTGCACCTGCGGGGCGATCCGCGGGACGAACTGGATGGCGCTGGCTCCGGTGCCGATCACCGCGACCCGCTTGCCGGCCAGCTCGACCTCGGCGTCCCAGTTCGCCGAGTGGAACGCCGGACCCTGGAAGCGCTCCAGGCCGGGCAGGCGCGGCAGCAGCGGCCGGCTCAACTGGCCGGTGGCGCAGACCAGGGCCCGTGCGCGCAGCGTCTGGCCGTCGGCGCAGCGCACCTGCCATTCGCCGCTGCCGGCGTCGAAGCGGGCCTCCTCCACCTCGCAGTGGAAACGGATCTTCCCGCGCAGACGGTACTTGTCCGCGCAATGCCGCAGGTAGTCGAGGATTTCCGCCTGCGGGGCGAACTTGCGCGACCAGTCGGCCTTCGGCTCGAAGGAAAACGAATAGAGATGCGAGGGGACGTCGCAGGCGGCGCCCGGGTAGCGGTTTTCCCGCCAGCAACCGCCGACATCGGCGGCCTTTTCCAGCACCAGATAATCGTCGATGCCTGCCTGTCGCAGGCGGATCGCCAGGCCGAGACCGGCGAAGCCGGCGCCGACCACCAGCACCCGCAAGGGGGCTTCAGGGCGGGACTCGTTGTGCATTGTTGTGCTCCCGTTTGTTGCTTGCCACGCCGTCCGGCGCGATTCCGCCCAGCGGCGGATGACAGCATCCTAGTTCGCCGGGGCGACTGGCGTTATGGCCGGGCCGGACATAAAGTTGTGATTTTCGGTCAACCTCGGACGCCACCATGCTCACTCCGCCCTGGTCTCCCCGCCGCAGCGCCATCAGCGCGCACCTGCTGATCCAGTTCGGCATCGACCGCGGCCTCGGCCTGGAGCAGTGCCTGGCAGGTAGCGGCCTGGATATCCGCCTGCTCGGCGATCCCTCCGGGGAAATCGACGCGGCCCAGGAACTGAGCGTAGTGCGCAACCTGGTCCGGCACCTGGGCGACGCCTGCGCACCGGGCCTGGCGGCAGGCCTGCGCTATCACCTCAACGCCTACGGCATCTGGGGCTTCGCCCTGCTCAGCAGCCCGACCTTCCTCAGCGCCGCGCAACTGGGCCTGCGCTACCTCGACCTGACCTTCGCCTTCCATGGCATCCGCCTGGAGGTACACGACGACGAAGCGCACCTGGTGCTCGACGACGCCGGCATTCCCGAGGACCTGCGGATTTTCCTCCTCGAACGCGACGCCGGTGGCGTGCTGCGCATCCAGCGCGACCTCACCGGGCAGCGCCTGCCGATCCTCCGCGCCGGCTTCCGCCGCCCACCGCCCGCCGATCCCGCGCCCTACGTGCGCGAGCTGGGCCTGTGCCCGGCGTTCGGCCAGGCGGACAACCGGGTGGTCTTCGAACGGCGCTTCCTCGACCTCCCGCTGCCCGGCGCCAATCCAGAGGTGGCGCGCGCCTGCGAGGAACAGTGCCGCGCCCTGCTCGCCCGCCGCCAGGTGCGCGGCGGTCTGGCCGGACGCATCCGCGACCGCTTGCTGAGGACGCCCGGCCACTTGCCGGACATGCAGACCCTGGCCATGGAACTGCACCTCACCGTGCGTACCCTGCGTCGCCGCCTGGACGACGAGGGCAGCAGCTACCGCCTGTTGCTCGACGAGGTGCGCCAGGCCCTCGCCGAAGAGCTGCTGGCCACCGGCGCGATTCGCCTGGAGGAGATCGCCGAGCGCCTTGGCTACGGCGAGGTGTCCAACTTCATCCACGCCTTCAGGCGCTGGAAAGGCATGACGCCGCGCCAGTATCGCCAGCGGCGACGACTCGGCGCGATGCCCTGAGCCGCTCCGGGCTTATTCCACGAAGGCAGGACGCCAGCGCTCGATGTTCGTTTCGCCGCCGCCTGCCAGCGGCTAGATTGGCCGTTCACGCGCGGCATCCGGCGGCGCGGCAGCGGAGGCATCTCCGCTGGCAACGGGAGAACGACACATGGGTTGCCAGCAACACGCATGGCCGGGGCACGCGCCGGAGCAGGTCGAGGCCGAGGTCAACTATATCCGCGACAACGGCCAACGGCCGGTCGCCTACACCTATCCGGCCCCCGCCGGGACGCCGCAGCGCAGCGCGCTGTTGCAGCCGACCCGGGTGGCGATCCGCAATGCGCGTCTGCTGGCGCAACCGGCCAGCCTGGAGCGCGAGGGTTTCCAACTGGTGCGCGAGGCGAGCGCGGTGGGCGATTTCGAGGATGAAGCCCAGGTTCGTGAACGCTACTACCCGGAAAGCATCGCCCTGCTCCGCCGCCTGACCGGCGCCGCCGAGGCGGTGATCTTCGACCACACGCTGCGCGTCGACCAGGCCGGGCGCGAAGAACGCGGCCTGCGCGAACCGGTGCGCTACGTGCACAACGACCAGACCCTGCGCTCGGCGCCGCGCCGGGTCCGCGACCACCTGCCGGCGGAACGCGCCGAACGGCGCCTGGCCGGACGCTTCCAGATCGTCAACCTGTGGCGTCCGTTCGGCCACCCGGCGCAGCGCGCGCCGCTGGCGTTGCTGGACGCCCGCAGCCTGGCGTTCGACGACCTGGTGGCCAGTGACCTGGTGTACCGCGACAAGGTGGGCGAAACCTACTCGGTCAAGCCCAACCCGGAGCACCGCTGGTACTACTACCCGCACCTGCTGCCGGAGGAAGCGCTGCTGCTGAAGATCTACGATTCGCGGGAGGACGCGCAAACCCGCCTCGGCGCGCACACCGCCTTCGACGATCCCTGCACCCCGGCCGATGCGCCGCCGCGGCAGAGTATCGAACTGCGTTGCCTGCTGTTCTTCGACGAATGAGTCAGGCGGGGCGCAGGCTGATCCAGTAGTCGCTGTAGCGCAGCACGCGGATCGGCAGGCTGCGTCCGAGCATGTCCAGGGACGTGTGCATGTCGTCCAGCGGGAACAGACCGCTGACGCGGTTGCCGGCGATCTCCGCGTCGAGCTGGAGGATGCCTGGCAGATAGGGCCGGAAGGCCTCCGCGACCCAGGCCAGGGAGCGGTCGTGGACCTCCAGCCAGCCGCTGGCCCAGGCATCCTCTCCGGCCTGCATCGGGCCCTGTTCGAGCAGGCCGCCGGCATCGAACAGCAGGCTACGTCGTGCCGCCACCGCCAGCTGGCGTCCCTCACCGGTGGTCAGCCGCGCGCTGCCGCGCAGGGTCACCAGGCGGATCGCCCCGCGCTCCTCGGCCAGCAGCAGGCTGCCGCTGGCGCAGTCCACCCGTCCGGCGGCGCAGTCGAGGGCGAAGGCGCCGCGCGGGTCCTCCTTCACTTCCAGGCGCATCGCGCCGCGCCGCAGCTCCAGGCGCCGCTGGGCGCCGTCGAGCAGCGGTCGCGCCTTGCTCCGCGCGTTCAGGCGCAGGCGGCTGCCGTCGGCCAGCAACCAGTCGCGGCGCTCGCCGGTGCCGGTCGCCAGTTCGCCGGGCAGGCCCATGCCGGCCTGGACCCAGCGCTCCAGGCCGGCGCCGCCGGCGAGCAGGACGAACAGCCCGAGGGCGCCGCCGACGAAGCGCCGGCGGCTCGACGGCTGCTCCAGGGCGCGCAGCACGGTAGCGCTCGGCTGGCCGCGCCAGGGCGACTCCTGTAGCGGCGCGAGGCTGCCAAGCAGTTGCCGGAACACCTCGGCATGCTCGCTCGACAGCGCCTTCCAGCGTTCCAGGGCATCGCCCTCGGCGGCGCTGAAGTCGCCGGATTGCAGGCGCACCATCCATTCGATGGCCTCCTCGACGATGCGTTGCCGTTCCGGCTTCTCGCTCATTCCTGGAATCCCCGGTAGCAGCAGTGCAAGGCATCCTTCATCAACTGGTGGATGCGCCCCAGGGACAATCCGAGGCGCTCGCCGATCTGCACGTAGGTCAGGCCTTCCAGCTGGCTCATCAGGAACACTGCCCTGGCCTGCCCGGACAGGCCGTCGAGCAGGCGGTCGATGGCTTGCAGGCTCTCGATCAGCATCCACTGCTCGTGGGGCGACGGCTGCACCGCCTCCGGCGCCTCGGCGAGGATCTGCAGGTAGGCGCGCTCCAGGTCCTTGCGCCGCCAGCTCTCGTACATCAGGCGTTGCGCGATGGTCGCGAGGAACGCCCGCGGCGAGCGGATCGACGCCGGGTCGGGGAGCATCCAGACCTGCAGGAAGGCCTCGGCGGCGAGGTCTTCGGCGCTGTGGCTACAGCCGGTCTGGTAGGACAGCTTCTTGCACAGCCAGTCGTAGTTCTGCTGGAACAACTGGGCGATCAGGGTGTTCTTGATGGAGCCTTGGCTATCCATGGTAAGCGTTCGCTGCTGGCAGGCCACGCCACGGATAGCGGTAGTGAGCCTGGAGGTTGAGGAACGGCGCCCGGGGCTGTTCCCGTGGCGCGCGGTAGGGAATCAATCGAGGCGCTCCCGGCAGTCCGCCGTGCCCGCCGCCGGCCGCTGCGCGGACAGCCAGCCGCAGGCGGCGGCGCCGAGGATCAGCGCGGCGCCCCACCAGGGGAGCGCGCGCACCGCCACCTGGTCCACCAGGATCGCGCCGATGAAGGCGCCCAGGGCCACGCCGAGCTGGATCGCGCTGGTGTTGAGGCTGATCTGGATCGCCGCGGTGTCCGGGCTGAGTTCCACCAGGTATTTCTGGATCGCCGGCCCCGGCGCCATGTTGAACACGCACCAGAACACCACCGCGCCCAGCAGCAGCGGCAGGCCGCCGGTGGCGAACGGCAGCAGGACCAGGGCCAGTGCGTGCAGGAGCAGGAAGGCGACGAAGGTGGCCGGCCCCGGCCAGCGGTCGGCGGCACGTCCGCCGAGCAGCGCGCCGAGGATGCCGCCGCCCCCGTAGACCAGCAGGACCAGGCTGATGGTCGGTTTGTCGAGGGCCATGCTGCCGACCAGGAACGGCACGATGTAGGTGTAGACGGTGAACTGGCCGGTCATCTGCAACAGCGATGCCAGGTGGGCGAACGGCACCCGGCCCCGGGCCAGCGCCCGCAGTTGCTCCGCCGGGGCGATGCCGGGCGCGCCGGGGAAGGCCGGCAGCAGGCGCAGGAGCAGCGGCAGGCCGAGCAACGCGACCCCGGCGAGCAGCAGGAACAGGCTACGCCAGCCCCAGAACTCGCCGATCAGGGTGCCCAGCGGTACGCCCAGCACCAGCGAGGCGACGATGCCGGCGAACACCAGGCCGATCGCCCGGCCGCGCCGTTCCGGCGCGACGATGGCCACCGCCAGGGTGATCGCCACCACCACGATGACCGAGGCGCTGGCCGCCACCAGCAGCCGGCTCGCCAGCAACAGGGCGAAGCTCGGCGCGGCGGCGCTGGCCAGGTTGGCGCCGACGAACGCCAGCAGCGCGCCGGCCAGCAGGCGGCGGCGCTCGATACCGGCGCTGAGGTAGACCAACAGCGGGCCGAGCAGCGCATAGACCAGCGCGTACAGGCTCATCAGCAACCCGGCCCGGCCCTGGCTGACGGCGAAACTGGCGGCCAGTTCGTCGAGCACCCCGGCCACCACCAGTTCCACCGTGCCGACCACGAAGGCCAGCCCGGCCAGCAGCCAGACGCCC
Source organism: Pseudomonas sp. HMSC067G02 (assembly GCF_001813485.1). Classification (NCBI taxonomy): domain Bacteria; kingdom Pseudomonadati; phylum Pseudomonadota; class Gammaproteobacteria; order Pseudomonadales; family Pseudomonadaceae; genus Pseudomonas; species Pseudomonas sp. HMSC067G02. The sequence goes on along the minus strand of NZ_KV812663.1, from coordinate 69,249 downwards.
ACCTCCGCCCTGCTCCGTTCAGTCTCGCCCATGGCTGCGTGCCTCCCCGTCGATGGCATAGCGATAGCGCCCGAGCATGACCAGCAGCCCTGCCGCCACGCCGAACGCGCCGAGCAGGACCAGCGTCGAGCCCGCGTAGGAGCCCGCGCGGTCGTAGAAGTAACCCAGCAGCCAGGACCCCAGGCTGATGGCGATGGCGAAGGTGAAGGGCTGGATCGAGCCATAGATCACGCTGAAATGGCGCAGGCCGAAGTAGCGGCTGACGAAGTACTGGGTGGTGCCGGTCTCGCCGCCGGCGCCCAGGCCGATCAGGAACACCGCGCCCCAGAGCAGCGCCGGCGGTCCGCCGAGGAGCAGGAGCAGCAGCCCGAGCGCCGCCAGCACGGCGAACGGCAAGGCGATGCGCGGGGTGTCGTAGCGGTCCAGCAAGTAGCCCAGCGCAGGTTGCGAAACGATCATGCCGACCCACAGCGCCGCCAGCACGTCGGTGGCGACCTCCCGCGACAGGCCGTGCTCCTGCAACAGCGGCACGCCATGCACCATCACGCCGGTGACGGCGAACACGCCGAGGATCAGGTTGCCGACGATCAGCCAGAAGTCCGCCGAGCGCCAGGCCTGGCCTGGCGTCGCTCCGGGCAGCGCGCCGGCTGGCGGGCGCCGCGCCTGCGGCAGGTCGCCGGGCCGCTCGCGGAACAACGCGTAGAGCAGCGGCAGCGCCAGCAGGCCTTCGAGCAGGCCATAGACGAGGAAGGTGGCACGCCAGCCGAAGGCGTCGATGCAGGCGCTGCCCAGGTACAGCGCCAGTGGCCCGCCGACGCCGAAGCCGAGTCCGAGGATGCCGTAGGCTGCGCCGCGACGACGCTCGAACCAGCCGCCGAGAATCCGCGCATAGGGAATGTTGCCCGGCGTCAGCAGGCCGAGCAGCGCGAACAGCAGGTATAGCTGCCAGCCGCTGCGCGCCAGCGCCAGGCTGGCCAGGCACAGGGCCAGCGCGGCGGTCAGCGGCAGGACCAGGGCGCGCGCGCCCCAGCGATCCACCAGCCAGCCCTTCAGCGGGCTGCTCAGGGCTACCGCCAGGCCCAGCAGGGTCACCGGCAGTGCCGACTGGCCACGGTCCCAGTCCAGGTCGGCGGCGATCGGCTCGATGAACAGCGAAAAGCTGCTGATCACCAGCCCGGTGGGGCCGAAGATCACCCCCACTACCGAGGCCAGCAGCACCCCACAACTGGCCACGCCGAACTCGCCGACGCCAGGCGCCGCCGGCGCGACGTCCTCCATGGCCTCGCGGGCGACGCCGCTCATGCGTCGCGCCTCAGGCGCTCGATCAGTTGGCGGCGCAAGCGGATGTCCTCGGCGTTCTCGGTGGTGGCCTCGAGCTGGACGATCTCGATGCCGGCGCGATGAAAGGCCAGGATCTGTTCCGCCACCTCGCCGACGCTGCCCACCAGCACCCCGGCGAAGCTGCGCTGCACGGTATTCGCCACCCATTCGCGCAAGGCCTCCGGCTCCAGCCGGGCGAGCCGGTCGCGCTCGCCGTCGCGGGCGACCTGCGGCGATGCCGCCAGTTCGTCGAGGGGCCGTGCCAGAAGCAGTTCGAAAGCGGCCTGGCGGTAGTGCTCGGCGATGTCCAGGGCCGCCGCCGGACTGTCGCCGAGGATCACCTGGAAGTGCTTCCAGAACTTCAGCCGCCGGCCCTGCTCCGCCGCCTCCTCGTTCAGCCTGCGCTTGAGCTCCGCGGTCTGCGTGGGGCTGGCGAAGTGGCCGGCGTAGACGTCGGCGAAGCGCACCGCCAGGCGTTGTGCCTGCGCCGAGGAGCCGCCAACGGATAGCGGCGGGCGCGGCCGCTGGATCGGCAGGAAGCCGCTGCCGGCGTCCTCCAGCCGGTAGAACTCGCCGTGGTAGTCGAAGGGGTCGCGGCTTTCCAGGGCGCGGGTGAAGACCTCCAGGTACTCCACGGCGCGCCGGTAGCGTTCGTCCTTGTCGGCGAAGTCGCCGTCGCGGCGCACGTCGGCGTCGCTGGAGCCGATCACCAGGTGTACGCCGGCGCGCCCGTTGGACAGGCCGTCGAGAGTGGCCAGGGCGCGCGCGGCAACGGTCGGCTGGGCGCTCCCCGGTCGGTGCGCGACGGTGGCGCGCAGGCGCGGCGCCGCGGCCAAAGCCCAGCCGGCGACCAGCCAGGGGTCGGGCCAGGCAGCGGAAACGGTGAACAGCGCGCCGTCGAGGCCGTCCGCCTCTTCCAGGCGGGCCTTCTGCTGGATGTCGAAGGCACTCACCGCGCGACTGCGGGTGTCCGGCAGGAAACGCGCGGCCTGGCGGGCGAAGGCACTGTCGCCGATGACCGCGGAGGCGCGCACGCCGCCGCGCAGTTCGATGCTCATGGTTCGTCCTCCTTAGAAGGTGTAGGCCGCGCCGAGGTAGTAGAAGGCGCCGTTGAAGCTGATCTGCGAGGCATAGGTGTCGTATTGGTTGAAGCCGAGGTAGGCGCTCTCGGCCGGCAGCTTGTCGGGCTTCACGTCGAACAGATTGTTGGCCCCGGCGCTCAGGGTCAGGTTGCGGCTCGCCGCATAGCGCAGGGCGACGTCGGTGATGTACTTGGGCGAGTTCTCGAAGCGGTTGAAGACCGTGGTCGAATAGGCATGCTCGCCGGTGTAGTAGTCCAGTTCGGAAACCGTCTTGCTGTAGCGCGTTTCGCGCAGGGTCAGGCCCCAGCGCCGGTAGCTCCAGTCGGCCTGCAGGCTGACCTGGCTGCGCGGCGTGGAACTGGTGATCCAGGCCTGCTGCTGGTCGTTGAGCAGCGGCTGGCCGTTGCGCCCGCGATGATTCCTGACCAGCTTCGTGCGATTGACGTTGGCGCCCAGGCGCCAGTCGATCCGGCCCCACTCGCCGAGCCGGGTCAGGTAGCTGGCGGTGAGGTCGAGGCCGTGGGTACGGGTGTCGGCGCCGTTGGTCATGTAGTGGGTGCTGACCTGGGTCAGTCCGGCCGGGATGCTGATCCCGCCGGCGCGCAGCGCATCGATCGCCGGCTGTCCGGAATAGGTGGCACCGTCGACGATGCGGTCGCGGATCTCGATGCGATAGGCGTCGATGGCCAGGTTCAGGTCCGGCAAGGGATCGAGCACCAGGCCGAGGTTGTAGCTGATCGACTTTTCCGGCTCCAGGTCTTCGGCGCCGAGCAGCCTGGCCGCCGGCGAGTTGACCGCCAGCAGGCCGCTGGCGATGGTCGGCGAGACGCCCAGGCTGGTGTAGTTCTCCTGGGCCAGCGACGGCGCGCGGAAGCCGCTGCTGAGACTGGCCCGCGCCGACACCTCGGGGCTGAAGCGGTAGCGGCTGGCGAGCTTGCCGTTGGTGGTGCTGCCGAAGTCGCTGTAGTGCTCGTAGCGCGCCGCCGTCTCCAGTTGCCAGCGCTCGTCGAGGGCGGTGGACAGGTCGAGATAGGCGCCGAGCACGTCGCGGCTCCACTGTCCGGCGCTGGCCGGCGCCTGTCCGGGGAGCGCCTTGGAACCGCCGTTGTAGTAGGACCAGGGATCGCCGGCCTCGACCTCGTAGAGCTCGCGGCGCTGCTCCAGGCCCCAGGAGAAATTCAGCGGCGCGGGCAGCCAGGCGAGGTCGAAGTCGCGGCGCAGGTCGAGATTGTTGGTCCACTGGGTGGCCTTGTAGCGCGCCAGGTCGAAGGACCGCGGCGAATCGCCGGTCTCGCCGTAGAGGGCGAGGTTGATCGAATGGTCCATGCCGATCTCCGGGCGGTCGGCACCGTAGGTGGAACTGAGGTCCCAGTCCCAGGCGCCGAACAGCTCGCCGCCACGGGCGCCGAGGGTCAGCGAATAGTCGTCCTCGTCGCTGGTGATGCGCGGGGTGAAGCCGTTCGGATAGAGTCGCGGCGCCAGGGACGGCAACTGGTAGATCTGCGCCGAGGACACCGAGCGATGGGTATAGGTGGCGAAGCTGTACAGCTCGACGTTGTCGTCCAGCGCCACGCCGGCGTTGTAGGCCAGCGCCTGGCGGTGCAGCGAAGGGTCGCCGATGGACGGGTTGCCGTAGTGCCCGGTACGCTGGTCGATGCCGGCGCGGATGGTCCGCGCCTGTTCGCGGAACTGCGCGCTGAGGTTGAGGAAACCGCTCTCGCCGAAACGCAGGCCGCCATTCACCCCGCCGTTCTGGGTCAGGCCGTCGCCATCGCCGTAGCGACCGTTGTCGTAGGCGAGCCGGCCGCCGTGGTCGGCCGACTTGAGGATGACGTTGATCACCCCGGCGATGGCGTCCGAGCCGTACTGCGCCGAGGCGCCGTCGCGCAGCACCTCGATGCGCTCGATGGCGGCGAGCGGGATGGTGTCCAGGTCGACCCCGGTGGAGCCGCTCTGCAGCCCGCCGCTGACATTGATGTTGGCGGTCTCGTGGCGGCGCTTGCCGTTCACCAGCACCAGCACGTGGTTGGGACTCAGGCCGCGCAGCGACTGCGCGTTGGTCAGCGCCGAAGCGTTGTAGGCCTGGGCCTGGCGCGACAGCGAGGGCAGCAGGCGCACCAGGGCGTCGCGCAGGTCGCCGCTGCCACTGTCGCGCAATTGCTCGGCGCTGACCACATCGATCGGTGCCAGGCTCTCGCCGGCCTTGACATCGGCCTTGCGGGTGCCGGTGACCACCACCGTGGCCAGGGTCCCGGCGGGCTTCGTCGCCGGCAGCGCGGCATCCGGCGCCGTGGCGCGTTGCAGGCTGAGCACGCCGGCGGCGCTGCGGCTGTATTCCAGGCCGCTGCCCCGCAAGGCCCGCTGCAGCGCCTGCTCGACGCTGTAGGAGCCCTGGATCGCCGGTGCCGGCAGGCCCTCCACCAGGTGCTGGTCGAAGGCGATCGGGGTGCGACTCTGGCGGACGATGCTCAGCAGTACCTGGGCCAGTTCGCCGGCCGGGATGTCGAAGCGCTGGATCTCGGCGCGGCTGGTGGCGCGGACCTCCTCTGCCGCCGACTCGCCGGGCTGGCCGAGGCAGGCCAGGCCGACCGCGCAGAGCACGGGGACGAGTCGAAGACGTGGCGAACGCGGGTTGGGCATGGTCGGTTCATCCTTGAGCGGTTGCGGATGCCACCGAGTGCAATTGCCCGTACCGATTTTCAGCCGCGCGGCAGACCGATTGCGCATAAGGTTATGCCTCGCCCTCCCGCGCCCGGCAGCGCCAGACGCTGACCGGGATTTCGCTGACCTGTCCGTCGGTCTGCATGCGCCGCTCGGCGATCCGCCCGAGGCGGACGAAGAATTCCTCCAGGCGCGTCGCCGGCACCAGCGGTGCGAAATAGGTGCCGAAGGTGGCGGCGTGGAAACGCTGGTACTCGGCGGAGTCGGCGACGCGCAGGGCCGCCGGGCGGGAGACGATGGAGTCGACCCGGAAGTGCCGTTCGACGCGTTCGCGCAACGCCTCCCGGCCACGGGTGCGGGTGCCCATCGGCAGCAGCCCGGCTTCCGCGTAGAGCGCCGCCACCCGCTCCGGCGCGGCCAGGCCCATTTCGACCAGGGCCTGGGCGACCAGGTCGTCCTCGCCGCCGAGGCCATCCTCGGCGAACGGATGGTGCGAGGTGAACAGGAATACCCCCTGCGCCTCGAGGTGCCGCGCGACCCACCGGAACAGCCGCTCTTCGTCGGGATACAGCCAGTGCAGCACGGCGGTCATGCTGATCAGCTCGAAGCGTTCCGCCAGCGGCGGCAGGTCGAGCAGGTCGCCCTCCAGCAGACGCGCCTCGACGCCAGCCCCGCGCAACTGCGCGCGCGCCTGCTCCAGGCGCAGCGGCGAACGCTCGATGCCCCACAACCGTTGCAGGCCGGGCCAGCGCCGGGCGCCGCCGAGCAGCAGCGAGCCGATGCCGCAGCCGAGATCGAGCAGGCTGCGCGGCTCGATGCCGGCGCGGTCGAGCACCCAGTCCTGGTCGCGACGTTGCAGCAGTTCGCTGGAATCCTGGTAGCCGTCCAGGCTGCGCGCCTGTTCAATGATCGCGTTCATGTACGCCTGCTCCTTGGTTGAGGCTGTCCGCCGTGATGGTCCATACGCAGCCGTGGCCTTGCGGCTCTTCGTAGAGCCGCCAGTCGGCGCGGCAATCGCTGGCGGCGACGAACGCCGACAGCAGCTTGGTGCAATAGGTGCAGGCCGACTCCAGGGTGATCGGCACGCCTCGGGCGCGGGCGCGCTCGCGGTAGTCCCAGATCGCGCAGTGACGGTTGTGGAATACCGCGCGCCCGTCAGCCTCGGCCTGCACCTCGAAACGCGAACCGTAGAGCGCGGCCTGGCGTGCCAGGCGGTCGGCGGCGCTGGCCGGATCGCCCCGTCCCGCCGGTTCCAGCGCGCGATAGATCCGCGCGGTGGCGCGCGCCCAGTCGTCGAGCCGGTAATCCGCCGGGCGCGCGACGATGAACTGTTCGATCAGCGCCTGGGCGCGGAAGAACACCGCCTGCCAGGCTTCGGCGCGCAGGTCGTCGGTCGCCGGCAGATCGGCGAATATCCGTGCGCTGGTCGCCACCCAGTCCCCCAGGTCTTCGCGCCGATGGCGCTCGGCGAGGTAGGCGGACATCGCCGCGTGCACCTCGAACACCCGCTGTCGCCAGAGCGTCGCCTGCGCTGCCGGATCGCGTTCGACGGCGCTCATCGGAGCGCCTCCCGGTGGCTGGCGAGAAACCCCAGCAGGTGCTCCAGCACCGCGTCCGGCGCGTCCTCGGGGAGCATGTGGCTGGCGCCGATGGCGGCGCCCTCGACCTGCCCGGCCCAGGTCTTCCAGATTTCCAGCGGATGCTGCCCGGCGGCGTAGGGGCGTTCCTGCCAGAGCACCTGGACCGGGCATTGCAGGCGCCGGCCGGCGTCGCGATCGGCCTGGTCGGCGTCGGCATCGACGCCCACCGCGGCCCGGTAGTCCTCGCACATCGCATGGCGCACGGCGGGGTCGCGGAACGCCCGGCGGTAGCTTGCCAGCGCCTGCGGGTGGTAGATGTCGCGGCCCTGGGCCATGCGTCGCAGGGTGTAGTCGAGGAAGTGCTCCGGATCGGCGCCGATCAGGCGCTCCGGCAGGTCGTACGGCTGGGCGAGGAGGAACCAGTGGTAGGCGTTGAGGGCGAAGGCCTTGTTCACCGCCGCCCAGTTGTCGAGGATCGGCACCACGGTCAGCGAGACGAAGGCCGCGACCGCCTGCGGATGCTCCAGCGCCAGGCGATAGCCGACCCGCGCGCCGCGATCGTGGCCGATCACCGTGAAGCGTTCGAAGCCGAGCTGGCCCATCGTTTCCAGTTGGTCGCGGGCCAGCGCGGCCTTGGAATAGTCGGCGCCCTCCTCGTCCAGCGCCCGCGATTCGCCGTAGCCACGCAGGTCGGCGAGGACCACGCTGTAGTCCTCGGCCAGGCGCGGAGCGATGCGGTGCCAGGCCAGGTGGGTCTGCGGATAGCCATGCAACAGCAGCAGCGGCGGGCCGCTGCCCTTCACGGCGACGCGGAGGCGCGCGGCGGAGGTGTGCAGGGTCAGGTAGTCGAAGCCGGGCAGCAACGGATCGGTGCTCATGGGCGGCGCCTCACAGGATGATGCTGATGCGCCGCTGGGCGCTGATGGTCTCGTGGTCCAGGCGGATCTCCCGCGAGACGATGCGCAAGCCCTCGGGACCGTCGCGCAGGACATGGCTGGCTTCGCCGACGAAGTTCCAGGCCTCGCGGTTGCGGAACTGATGGACGACGAAGTTGCTGCGGCTGCTGACCAGTTCGCCCTCGACCCGCTTCAGCCGCACGTTGCCCACCAGGCGGCGGGTGCGCGAGCGCGGCTGCTCCATCCAGGTATGCCCGCCGAGGATGCTGTCGACCCGCTCGCGCAGGCGCACGTGATCGTCGTCGATGATGTACAGGCTGTCCTCCGGCGCCTGGCCGGCCAGTTGCTCCTGCAAGGGCAGCACCCGGTAGCGTGCGGCGCGCTCGAACAGCGCGAACCAGGTATCCAGCAGGCGGTCGTCGAGCAGCTCGGCTTCGGCGACGAGGAAATCGCTGACCCGCGCCAGCAGGTCGCTGTCGGGACGGGACAAGGCAAGGCTCATGAGTATCCTCCGGGAAGAAAGTGCCGCTCAGAGGCTGATGTCGACCCCATGGCGGGTCAGCCAGCGGTCCAGGTTCAGCAGGTAGGCCAGGCCGGCGGTCGGACTCGCCGAGGCACGCGGGCTGGGCAGCGGCGTGCCCTGTTCGAGAGCCTGGCGGACCCGCCCGGCGTCCACCAGTTCGAACAGCGGCGAGCGGCCGTCGTCGAGCAGGCGGCCGACCCGCTCGCGCAGCAGCGCCAGGTAACGTGGGTCGGGGTTGGCCGGGAAACCGCTCTTGCGCCGCTCCAGGATCGCCTGCGGCAGGTGCCCGCGCAGGGCCCGGCGCAGCAGGCTCTTGCTTTCCCCGGCGACGCTCTTCAGCGCCCAGGGCAGGTTCCATACGTACTCCACCAGGCGGTGGTCGCAGAACGGCACGCGCACTTCCAGGCCGACCGCCATGCTCATCCGGTCCTTGCGTTCGAGCATCGCCGGCAGCCAGCGGCTCAGCGCCAGGTAGGCGACCTCGCGCTGGCGCCGCTGGGCGGCATCCTCGCCATCCAGTCGCGGCACTTCGGCGAGCGCCTCGCGGTAGCGCGCCCGGATGTATTCCGGCGCCGCCACCCGTTCGGCGACCTCCCGCCGCAGCAGTTGCCAGGGCCCGCTCTTGCCGGCCAGCCAGGGGAAGCCGTCGTGTGCGAGGGCGCTCGGGTCGTGGAAGAACGGGTAGCCGCCGAACACCTCGTCGGCCGACTCGCCCGACAGTGCCACCGTGGTGTGCTCGCGGACCTGGCGGAACAGCAGGTAGAGCGAAGCGTCCAGCTCGCCCCAGCCGGGCAGGTCGCGGGCCTGGAGCACCGCCTCGTCCTGTTCCAGCACCTCTTCCGGGGCGACCAGCACGGTACGGTGCGGCGTACCGAGGAAGTTCGCCGCCAGCTGCGCATAGGGTTCGTCCCAGCTGCTTTGCCAGGGCGTCGGGACGAAGCCGCGGCCTTCGCCGGGGAAGTCCACGGAGAAGGTCGGCAGGCGCCGCGCGTCGCCATCCAGCGCGGCCACCGCGAAGGCGCTGATGGCGCTGGAGTCGAGCCCGCCGGAAAGCAGGCTGCCCAGCGGGACGTCAGCCACCAGTTGCTCGGCCACTGCCTCGCGGAGCAACTGGCCGGCGCGTTCGGCGCTGTCCTCGGCGCCCTCTTCGTGACGTTCCGCGCGCAGCGCCCAGTAGACCAGCTCGCGCACACCATTGCGGTCGAAGCGCAGCGCCTGGCCCGGCCGGACCTGGCGCAGGCCCTTGTACAGGCCGTGGCCGGGAGTCGGCGCGGTGGTCAGGGCGAACAGCTCGGCGATGCCGCTGGCGTCGAGCACCGGGTTGGCCTCGGGGTTGGCGAAGATCGCCTTGGGTTCCGAGGCGAACAGCACGCCTCCGGCGGTCGGGTAGTAGTACAGCGGCTTGACCCCGAAGCGATCGCGCACCAGCCACAGGCTCTGCTCGCGCTCGTCCCACAGGGCGAAGCCGTAGATGCCGCGGAGCCGGGCGAAGGAAGCCTCGCCCCATTGCAGATAGGCGCGCAGCACCACCTCGGTGTCCGAGCGGGTACGGAAGACCTGGCCCAGCGTCTTCAGCTCGGCGCGCAGCTCGCGGAAGTTGTAGACCTCGCCGCTGTAGGTCAGCGCCACCCGCCCGCCAGCCTCGGCAAGCATCGGCTGGGCGCCGTTCTCCAGGTCGATGATCGCCAGGCGCCGATGGCCGAGCAGCGCGTGCCGCGACAGCCACAGGCCTTCGGCGTCCGGCCCGCGCGGGGCCAGGGTACGGGTCATGCGTTCGAGGATGCTGCGCTGCTCGCCGAGGTCGCGGCTCCAGTCGGTCCAGCCGGTGATTCCACACATGGATGACGTTCCTTGCAGTGACCCTTTATTCCCCGCGTAGCCAGGGCGGCGCGCAGGGATCTGCAGGGAGCGATGGTTGAAGACGGCTCAGACGGCCACGGCGAGACGCCGCAGGGCGGCGGGCTGCTGCCCGAGCCGGCGGCTCCATTCGCGCCAGAAGCCGCGGTTCTGTTCCTCGTCGACGTGGCGGCGGGTTGCCGGTCCCATGCCGCGGGAGAAATCGCTGTAGCCGAGGGCGGCGTGGGCGTAGGCGCGCTGGCAGGATTCGAGGATCTCGACGTCGTCGGGGGTGCCGAAACCGCCCGGGCCGATGAACGAGATCAGCCCATTGATCCGCGCCGCCCGCTCCTCGCGGGTCTCATCGGCGAAGCCGGCGCCCCATACGGTGACGCTGACCTCGTCGGCGGCGGTCGGGAAGAACGAGCGGATGTTCAGGCCGAGGATGTCGTTGATCACCAGGTTGGGAAAGATGAACAGGCTTTTGTTGGTGTGGGCGATGTCCTCCGCCCGCGCCTGCCCGAAGCGTTCCACCAGGCGTTCGAACTTGGCGGCGATGGACGGCTTGAGCGCTTCCGGGAACAACGGGCTCCAGTAGGCGATCGGCCGTCCGGTGGACGGCGGGCCGCTGATGATCAGCGCGTGGCCGTTGCCCAGCGCCTCGCCGCGACCGTGGCGCTTGTGCGACTCCGGATCGGTGCCGAGGGTATTCAGGTATTCCAGGTAGCGCTTGTGGGCGAACGGCAGGTGGTAGGCGTCCACGCCGTTTTCCGCGAGCAGCTTCCAGTTGGCCTTGATCGAATGCTCGAAGCCGCCGGGGATGATCTCCAGTTCCGCCTCGGACTGGTCGCAGATCAGGTCGATATAGTCCTTCGCCTGGCCCAGGTAGGTTTCCAGGGACGCTTGCCGGGCGCCGTAGTGGATGAACAGGAAGTTGCGGTAGATCGCGTGTTTCACCCGTGTCAGGGACAGCTCCGGATGGCATTGCCCGGCGTGTTGGTAGGCGGCCTTGTCCGGCAGGCCGATCAGGCTGCCGTGGCTGTCGTAGGTCCAGCCATGGTAGGGACAGGTGAAACGCTGGCTGTTGCCCTGGCGCTCGGCGCAGACCTTGGCCCCACGGTGCGCGCAGGCGTTCAGGTAGACCGCCGGCTCGCCATCGGCGCGACGCTGGATGATCAGGTTGCGCCCGCCGACGTCGCGGGTGATGAAGTCGCCGGGCTCGCGCAGCTCGCTGAGGTGGGCGGCATACAGCCAGCTGTCGTCGAATATCTCGTGCAGTTCGCGCCGGTGCAGTTCCGCGGAAACATAGGCCTGGCGCCTGACCCGGAAGTAACTTGCGTCGTCGGTCTCGATATATTCACTCACCGCCTAACCTCCGTGTAACGTTGACAACCCGGCAACGGGGACGGAGGAAACCTAGCACGGGGAAAATCAATTCCGGCAGACTATTTATTCATTAGCTAATAACTCGTAACCCCATGAAAAAAGACAAAATAATTATTTCCCTCGGCGACTGAAAATTCGTCCCTCTCATTGCACTCATGCTTTTATGAGGGGTCGCCCCGTTCAACTCTTCAGGTTCACCAGGTCGAGCAGGTCGGCACCGGCCTTGATCTCCTGCAGGACGATTTCCGAGCGGATGTCGGTGACGCCGGCGGCGCGGTTCAGCTTGTTCACGATGAAGTCCGAATAGTGCTTGAGGTTGCGCGCCCGGACCCGTAGCACATAGTTGGTGGCGCCGGTCACCACATAGGCGGTGACCACCTCCGGCCAGTCCCGGACCCTGGCGATGAACGCCTCGTGCCAACCCTCGACGTCCTGGCGCAGCGACACATGGACGATGGCTTCCAGTTCCACGCCCAGTCGCTCGGCATCCAGCTCCACCGAGTAGCCGCGGATGATCCCCTCGCTTTCCAGCAGGCGCAGCCGGCGCAGGCAGGCGGATGGCGAGAGGGAGACCTTCTCCGCCAGGTCCTGGTTGCTCATCCGCCCGTCCTGCTGCAGGTGACGGAGAATGCGCAGATCGATGGCGTCCAGGGACATGTGCAGTTCCTATCAGAATGAATAGCTATCTTCGAATTTTGTGCGAATAGATTGCCATGCGACCTTGCATTTCGCACGAAAATTCTCCGAAATCTCGTTCATTATCATTCGCTGGATTTCCGGAGAAAAACAATGACTTCGCTCCGCTACTGGGACATCAGTCCCGCCCTCGATCCGAGCACGCCGATCTGGCCCGGCGACACGCCGTTCCAGCAGGAATGGGCGGCGCGGCTGGACGAGCAGTGCCCGGTCAACGTCGGCCGGATCACCCTTTCGCCGCATACCGGCGCCCACGTCGACGGCCCCCTGCACTACCGCGCCGACGGCCTGCCCATCGGCCAGGTGCCGCTGGACGTCTACATGGGACCGTGCCGGGTGATCCACTGTATCGGCGCTAACCCGCTGGTGACCCCCGAACACCTCGCCGGCCAGCTCGACGACCTGCCCTCGCGGGTGCTGCTGCGGACCTTCGAACGGGTCCCGGCGAACTGGCCGGAAGGCTTCTGCGCTATCGCTCCGGCCACCATCGAGTGCCTCGCCGAGCGCGGCGTCAGGCTGGTCGGCATCGACACCCCGTCGCTCGACCCCCAGCACTCCAAGACCCTCGACGCCCACCACGCGGTGGGCCGCCACGGCATGGCGATCCTCGAAGGCGTGGTCCTCGACGACGTGCCCGCCGGCGACTACGAACTGCTCGCCCTGCCGCTGAAATTCACCCACCTCGATGCCAGCCCGGTGCGTGCCGTGCTGCGCGCCCTGCCTACCGCGGAGTAACCGATGACCACTCGTGACGACTGCCTGGCGCTCGACGCCGGCGATCCCCTGGCCGACCTGCGCCAACTGTTCGCCCTGCCCGACGGCGTGATCTACCTCGACGGCAACTCCCTCGGCGCCCGCCCCCGGGCCGCCGTGGAGCGCGCCGCCGAAGTGGTCGCCGCGGAATGGGGCGAGGGGCTCATCCGCAGCTGGAACAGCGCCGACTGGCGCGGCCTGCCGGAACGCCTCGGCGACAAGCTGGCGCCCCTGATCGGCGCGCGCGCCGGCGAAGTGGTGATCACCGACACCACCTCGATCAACCTGTTCAAGGTGCTCAGCGCCGCCCTGCGGATCCAGGAGGAAGAAGCGCCAGGGCGCAAGGTGATCGTTTCCGAATCGAGCAACTTCCCCACCGACCTGTACATCGCCGAGGGCCTTACCGACATGCTCCAGCGCGGCTACCGGTTGCGCCTGGTGGATGGCCCGGAGCAACTGCCGGCGGCGATCGACGCGGATACCGCGGTGGTGATGCTCAGCCATGTCAACTACAAGACCGGCTACCTGCACGACATGCGCGAGGTCACCCGCCTGGTCCACGAAAACGGCGCCCTGGCGATCTGGGACCTGGCCCACTCGGCCGGCGCGCTGCCGCTGGACCTGCACGCGGCCGAGGCCGACTACGCCATCGGCTGCACCTACAAGTACCTCAACGGCGGCCCCGGCTCGCCGGCCTACGTGTGGGTCGCGCCGCGCCTGCGCGAGCGTGTCTGGCAACCGCTGTCCGGCTGGTTCGGTCATTCCCGCCAGTTCGCCATGGAGCCGCGCTACCAGCCCGGCGAAGGCATCACCCGGTTCCTCTGCGGCACCCAGCCGATCACCTCGCTGGCCCTGGTCGAATGCGGCCTGGATATCTTCGCCCGGACCGACATGCAGCGCCTGCGCGACAAGTCGCTGGCCCTCGCCGATCTGTTCATCGAATTGGTGGAAAGCCGTTGCGAACGCTTCGGCCTGACCCTGGTGACCCCGCGCGAGCATGCCCGGCGCGGCAGCCATGTCAGCTTCGAGCATGCCCAGGGCTACGCCATCGTCCAGGCCCTGATCGAACGCGGGGTAATCGGCGACTACCGCGAGCCGGGCATCCTGCGCTTCGGCTTCACCCCGCTGTACACCCGCTTCGTCGAGGTCTGGGATGCGGTGCAGGCGTTGCTGGAAATCCTCCAGAGCGAAGCCTGGAAAGAGCCGCGCTACCAGGTCCGGCACAAGGTGACCTGAGCCCCGCTCGCGCGGGCCGCGCCGGTATTCCCGGGGCGGCCCGCGAACACCCACCGCTCTCGCGCACAGGAGCCCGCGACCGGCACCCGCACATCGCCACCGACGTTCCCTCGGCAATTCATAAGAACCCCAATAAGATTCCAGAGGACATCCAGATGAACGACCCCCAGGGCTTCGAGGCCATCTCGCGCCGCGAACAGGGCCTGCAACGGCGGCTCTCGGCCGCGCAGATGAGCATGATCGCCATCGGCGGCGCCATCGGCACCGGCCTGTTCATGGGCAGCGCCTTCGCCATCGGCTTCGCCGGCCCCAGCGTCCTGCTCAGCTACGCCATCGGCGCGCTGATCACCCTGCTGCTGATGGGCTGCCTGGCGGAAATGACCGTGGCCCACGCCACCCCCGGCTCGTTCGGCGCCTTCGCCGAGCACTACGTCGGCCCGCTGGCCGGGTTCCTGGTGCGCTACGCCTATTGGGCGGCCATCGTCCTGGCGGTGGGCACCGAGGTCACGGCGGTGGCCATGTACATGAAGTACTGGTTCGCCGGTATCCCGGAATGGGTCTGGATCATCTCCTTCTCGACCCTGCTGATCGGCCTGAACGCCAGCAGCGTGAAAGCCTTCGGCAACTTCGAATACTGCTTCTCGACACTGAAGATCGCCGCCATCGTCGCCTTCATCCTGCTCGGCGCCTACCTGGTGTTCGGCTCCGCCAACCCGGCCTACGGCGTGCACAACTACAGCGCCCACGGCGGCTTCTTCCCGCACGGCCTGAAAGGCATGTGGATCGCCGTGGTGGTGTCGATCTTCAGCTATCTCAGCGTGGAGATGATCGCGGTCGCCGCCGCCGAGGCCGAGCATCCGGAACAGGCGGTGAAGTCGGCGTTCCGCTCGACCATCGTGCGCCTGGTGGTGTTCTACCTGCTGACCCTGGCGCTGATGCTCGCCATCGTCCCCTGGGACCAGGCCGGGCAGAGCCAGAGCCCGTTCGTCACGGTGATGCAGGCGATCGGCCTGCCCGGCGCGACCGGCGTGATGAACTTCGTGGTGCTGGTGGCCGCGTTGTCGGCGATGAACAGCCAGCTCTACATCACCACCCGGATGATGTTCAGCCTATCGCGCGCGGGCCACGCGCCGAAGGGCCTCGGCGAACTGAGCCGCCAGGGCGTGCCGCTGAACGCGCTGCTGCTGTCGAGCGTCGGTATCGCCCTGGCGACCCTGCTCAACCTGGTCTACCCCGAGCAGTCCTTCACCCTGATGATGGCGGTGTCGATGTTCGGCGCCCTCTTCACCTGGCTGATGATCTTCTTCACCCACCTCTGCTTCCGCCGCCACCGCGCCCGCCACGGCGGCGCGCCGCTGGCCTTCCGCATGCGCCTGGCGCCCTGGTCGACATTGCTCGGCCTGGCGCTGATGGCGGCGATCCTGGTCACCACCTTCTTCACCGAGGCGTTCCGCATGACCCTGGTCTTCGGCGTGCCGTTCCTCGCGCTGCTCAGCGCACTCTACCTGGTCTTCGTCCGCAAGCCCGGCAGGGATTGTCCGATAGAGCGGACAACGCCCTAGGCGCTCTCCGCCCTGCGAACCTGGCGCGCAGGGCGAAGCCCGACCGGCGCGCCCTTTCCGGACCGGGCGGTTCCGTTTCCCATACCTTTTCCGTCGCACAAAAAGCATTACCCGCCGGCCGCCGCGACTCCGTAGCGTAGTGCCCAACCGGACGTTCCGGCCCGCGGCGCGCCGCGGCCGGCGCGCTCCCGTCAGGGACGAAGTGGCGGCACGCCCAGCCATCGAGCGCACTGCATCGCTCTGCCCTGTGGGGACGCAGACGTCGTCAGCCATGAGGGGAACACGATGCATCCGACCTTTTCGCGGGTCCTGCTGGCCGCCGCGCTGGCCAGCGCCGGCAGCCCTGCCGTCGCCACCGAAATCCAGCTCGAGCAAGGCTGGAACGCCGAGCAACGCGCCTCCTGGTACGACGCCTCGCTCGGTTCGCGGCTGCTGCCGCTGGCCTGGGCCCAGGCGCTGGAGCGTCCGGACAGCGAGGAGCGCCTGTTCTCCGAAGGCAACGCCCGGCGCCTCGGCTTTCCCCTGCGCAACTGGCAAGGCGGCGAACTGCGCCTGCCGCGCGGCTTCGCCCTCGACCAGCAGGACGACAGCCAGTTCTCCGACACCCGCCTGCGCTGGAAAGCCTGCCAGTCGTCCAGCGAACCCTGGGTCGGGCTGAATTGCGCCGGCTGCCACTCCACCGACATCAGTTACCGCGGCAGCGAACTGACCGTCGACGCCGGCGCCACCCTGGCCAACGTCCAGGCGATCTTCGACGAAGTGCTCGCCGCGCTGCGCCGCACCAGCGACGACGGCGACAAGTTCGCGCGCTTCGCCGGCAACGTCCTCGGCAGCGAGGACAGCCCGGCCAACCGCGACCTGCTGAAGGCCGCCCTGGCCAAGCGCGCGGCGCTGATCGATACCCTGCTGAGCATGTCCGCCACCGACCTGCAACCCGGCCCGGGGCGCCTCGACGCCACCGGCCAGTCGCTCAACCGCGCGGCGATCAACTCCGGCGCCCGTCACCTGCAAGCGAACCCGACCGACGCGCCGACCAGCTTCCCGGCACTGTGGCACACGTTGCAGATGGACAAGCTGCAATCCAGCGGATTCGTGCCCAACGTCAAGGTCCTCGATCTCAACGGCCAGGTCTTCGACCTCGGCTACCTGGCCGGCGACATCGGCGTGGTCCAGGGCGACTACGGCGACGTGGTCAGCCATCCGCTGTCCGGCCTGGAGGGCTATATATCGAGCATCCGCGTGGACAACCTGACCCGTGTCGAGGGCCTGATCCACAAGCTCAAGGCGCCGGCCTGGCCGAGCCAGCTGTTCGGCGCCCCGGACAGCGCCAGGCTGGCCCAGGGCAAGCGCCTCTACGAGGAGAACTGCGCGGCCTGCCATGCGAGCATCGGCCGCGACGACCTGCAAACCCCGATCAAGGTCCGCCAGGTGCGCCTGAAGGCCCATGGCGACGACGCGCCGATCGGCACCGACCCGTGGATGGCCTGCAACACCTTCACCTTCAGCAGCCCCAGCGGCAACTACTTCGGCCTGTTCCGACCGTCCCTCGGCACCCCCAGCGGCGTCGGCATCGTCGGGCGGACTTCGAAGATCGCCGACATGCAGGTCCCCGAGGTGTTCCAGATCATGCTCGGCAAGAAAGGCCAGCTGGCCGACGGCATCGCCGAGATCATCCACGCCATCGTCACCGGGCAGCAGACCCTGCCCGGCTCCGACAGCCTGCAAGCGGTGCCCGCCGGACAACTGCTGCTGGCCGGCGGCGACCCTGCCGACAGCCAGGCGCAGAGCCTCGCCGCCGGCGAAGTCCCCGCCGACAAGAGTGCGCGCAAGGACTACTGCCTGAACACCGAGCATCCGTTCCTCGGCTACATCGCTCGCCCGCTGAACGGCATCTGGGCCACTGCGCCCTACCTGCACAACGGTTCGGTGCCGTCGCTGTACGACCTGCTGCTGCCCCAGGAGCAACGGCCGACCACCTTCTACACCGGCAGCCACGAGTTCGATCCGAGCCGGGTCGGCTATCTCACCGGGCCTGGCCCGGAAAACGCCTTCCTCTTCGACACCCACCTGGAAGGCAACTCCAACGCCGGCCACGACTTCGCCCGCGAGTACGACGAAAGCCAGCGCCTGGCGCTGCTCGAATACCTCAAGACTCTGTGAGCCGGCCCCGCCCACATGCCCAATAGAGAGAACCGCCCGATGACCCTATCGCGACTCAGCCTTGCCATCCTTTCCGTCCTCGCCGGTGCCCCGGCATTCGCCGACGACAGCGGCGTCGACCTCGACCAGGGCTGGAACCAGACCCAGAAGACCGCCTGGCTGGAAGCCGGCCAGGGCTCGCGGATGCTGCCGCTGGCCTGGCTGGTGGCGCTGGAGCAGCGCGCCAGCGAAGAACCGCTGATGTCCGACGCGCTGATCCGCCAGTACGGCTATGTCCCGCACACCCTCGGCGGTTCCAGCGTGAAGGTGGTGCAGGGCTACGCGGTCGACCGCAGCGACGACAGCGACCTGACCTTCACCAAGCTGCGCTGGAAAGCCCTGCAGGGCTCCAGGGAACCCTGGGTCGGACCGACCTGCAGCATGTGCCACACCTCGCACATCAGCTACCAGGGCACCCAGTTGACCGTCTACGGCGGGCAGACCATGGGCGACCTCGCCGGCTTCCAGCTGGAGATCCTCGGCGCCCTGCAGAACACCCGCGCCGACACCGCCAAGTTCGAGCGCTTCGCCCGCAAGGTGCTCGGCGCCGACGGCCTGGTCAGCGGCTACAACGACGCCAACAAGGCGCGCCTGCAGGCAGCCCTGGACGCCACCATCGTGCGCCTGCGCGACGGCTCGCACTTCAACCTGCCGCACGATCCCGAGTTCGGCCCGGGCCGCCTGGACGCCATCGGTTCGATCTTCAACTCGGTGGGCTACGAACTGCACGCCGACGAGCAGATCTACGGCGCCGAGGACGCCCCCGTGAGCTATCCGTTCCTGTGGAACGTACCGCAGTTGGACCGCGTGCAGTGGACCGGCTTCAACCCGAACCACATCAACGTGGTCGACATCGACAACCGCAAGTTCGACGTCGGCGCCCTGGCGCGCAACGCCGGCGAGGCGGTCGGGGTATTCGCCGACGTCAAGGTGCTCAGCCCGATCCAGTCGGCGCTGCACATCGGCTACCCGTCGAGCATCAACGTCGACAACCTGATCCGCATCGAAGACCAGCTCGGCCAACTGAAGCCGCCGGCCTGGCCGAACCAGCTGTTCGGCGCCCCGGAGCCGACCAGGGTCGCCGAGGGCCGCGAGCTGTACCGGCAACATTGCTCCAGTTGCCACACGCCGCTGGACCGCAACGACCTGCGGACCCCGGTGAAGACCGTGCTCACCCACCTGCAGGCGCGCGGCGAGGTCGCGCCGATCGGCACCGACCCGTGGACCGCCTGCAACAGCATCGCCCAGCTGAAGACCGGCTACGTGCGCGGCAAGCCCTACCTGTCCTTCGTCGGCACCGGCCAGCGCGGTTTCTACGGCAAGCAGGCCTATGCGGTGGACGTGCTCCAGGAAGTGGTGGTCCAGGCCCTGGCCGCGCGCGGCCTGAGCGTCGCCCTGGGTGCCTTCCAGACCGCCGCCCTGGGCATCTTCGACGGGCAGTTACCGCCGCTGATCAGTCCGGTTCCGGACAGCCCCGATGCCGCCAGCGCCGAAGCGCCCGCCGCGGACGCGCCAGGCGCCCTGCTCCTGGCCGAAAACGTCGCGGCCGGCAGCGACAAGGCCCAGCGCCTGGAGCAGTGCCTGGCGATGACCAGCGACCTGATGGCCTACAAGGCGCGCCCGCTGAACGGTATCTGGGCCAGCCCGCCCTACCTGCACAACGGCTCGGTGGCGACCCTCTACGACCTGCTGCTGCCGCCGGACCTGCGGCCACGGACCTTCTACACCGGCAGCGTCGAGTTCGACCCGGTCAACGTCGGCTACATCACCGATGCCGGCGGCGCCAACCGCTTCCTCTTCGACAGCGGCAAGCCGGGCAACGCCAATGGCGGCCACGACTACGGCAACGCGCAGTTCAACGAGCAGCAGCGCCGCGCCCTGGTCGAGTACATGAAGACCCTCTGAAGCCCCTTGCGCGGCCGGCGCTCCCGGCCGCCTCCCTCAACCGGCGGCGACCCGCCGCGCGGTCTCGACGAAGCATTCGAACTGGGTGTCGCTGGCGCGAAGCCGCGAAGTCGGCGACACCGCCAGCCCCACCGGCAGGCGGAAGCCTTCGTTGACCGCCGCCGGCAGAGCGGTGAAGGCCACCCCCGGATAGGCGAACTTGGTCAGCGACAACGGCAGGAAGGCGAAGCCGTCGCCGCTGGCGACCTGGGCCAGGAGAATGCTCAGGTCGTTCGGCCGCACGCTGCGCCGGGGCGCGAAGGCGGCGGCATCCATCGCATCGTTCATGAACTGGCTGTAGGCGGGAAACAGCGAGTCCTTCGGTACCAGCAGCGGCTCGCCGATCAGGTCGTTCAGCGACCAGTCGGGCGCCAGTCGCCGGTGCAGGGTTTCCGACAGGGCGATGACGTGCTCGTAGCTGCCGATCTCCATCAGCTCGTATTCACGCACCACCTTCGGCGGCGCGCCGATGATCGCCGCGTCCAGGGACGACTCGCGGACCAGGCTGAGCAGGTCCAGCGATGGCGCCCAGGATGGCGAAACGGCGCTGCACACCCGCGCTTCCTTCAGTTGCCGGGCCAGCTCGCCGGACCAGCCGGGATCGAGGTAGCGACTGAAACCGATGTGCAACTGGCGGTCGTCGCCGTCGCCGATGTCGCGGGTCAGCGCCTTGGCCTCGGCGATGATCTTCACCGCGCGGCAATGCACCACCCTGCCCACCTCGGTCAGGCTCACCCCGGCCGGACCGCGGACGAACAGCGCCTCGCCGATGTGCACTTCGAGCGCCTGGATCTGCCGCGACAGCGACGGCTGCGAAACGTGCAGCACCTCGGCGGCCTGGCCGATGCTGCCGTACTCGGCGACACAGGCGAAATACATCAGCTGGCGCAACGAAGGCATCGCCTTCGACCAGTTGATGATCGGGAAACTGGCATCGGTCACGGACATTGCGTACATACCCCTCGCTGGCAACACGGGTCGGATCGGCACGGGCAGGGAAACCCCGGGACGGCGCGACGAACGACCGCCGGCAGCCTGCTTCCGAAAGCCGTTTCGCGGCAGAAGAACGAAAGATAGGTAGCGGAGATGACAGGAAGCGCGACGTTCGGGGCCGGGACGCTCTTCATGGGCGGCGTCTTGTTCCCGCGCCGCCAGTATAGCCAGGCGGCATGGGGAACTGGCCATGCGGCGCGGCACGGCCGCGGGCCACCCTCGCCGTTCGGATAGGTCCCCTTGCCAGGTCGGTCCGAAGCTGCCAGGGACCGTCGCAAGCGCCGCGCCGTGGGCACCGGCCACGAACGCAGGCCACCTCGTCGGCAGCGGCTGAACCGCTTCGTCTTTTCGTGAACCGCTTCCGTGTCGGCGGAGCGCCAGGGGGTCTACGCTGAGTTTTTCAGGATCAGGAGTACCGCCATGCTGGATCACGACCTGACTGTCGCCCTGCTCTGCCGTCTCAACCAGAACCAGAGTGCCCTCGGCATGGCCCTGGAGGAGCTGGCGATCTGGGCGAAGCGCCATGAAGGCGGCGAAACCTACGATGTCGTCATGAACCACCTGCAGACCCTGGAGCGCAATGCCGACTTCGTCGCCGAGGCCATCGTCGTCCTGATGGCGGATCGCTGAAGCGCGCCGGACCCGTACGAGCGGACGAGCCTGCGCGGTGCCCTGGGCACGGTGCGTAGTAAAATCTTCAAGATTTTTCTTACAAGGCAATAGGACTCGTCCAAGTTACCTCGCCCATAGCTCCCGGTACCCTCGCCCGTTACACCTTCCAAGCACCAACGGGATCTCCAGGGCTTATGCTTCTTCGAACCATCAGTGTGGAAACTGCCGAGCAGACGGAACTGAATGCGGCCTTGTTGTGTGGTTTCGCCATTCCCGCCAGCGACCGCAACTTCATCGCCTACAGCCTCAACGAACAGGTCGACGAAACCGATTCGCGCGTCTACATCGCCTCCCTGTTCAAGACCGACGACGGCTTCCGCCTGGGCCGCCTCGACACCGACGAGGCCTGCGAGGCGGCCATCCAGGTGTTCCGCCAGCTCGTCCGCGAAGCCACCACCGGCAACCGCCGGACCAGCGACCTGGCCTACCACCTCATCGACCTGCAGGACGCGGCCATCGCCCCCTCGCGGCGGGAAGAACACCGCTCCCTGGTGCTCGAGCGCGAGTGGGTGATGAAGCTCGTCACCTTCGAGTCCCCCCATGGCTACGGCCCCGCCCTGGATGGCGAGGAACCCTGCGCGGACGTCCCGCCGCTCGTCCATGAGGCCCTTTTCGAAGACGCCGCTCCCGATGTCTTCGCCGCGGACGATGCGGACGAGGCCACGGACGGGCCGGCGGAGCCCATCGACGAGCCCGAGGCGGCGGAAGACGAAACCGTCACCGAGGCCGGCTGCGCCGAGCCCGAGCCGCGGCCGGAGGCGGAAACGGCAGCACCCGAGGGTCGGGCGCCAGCCGAGTTCGCGACGAAAGCGGAGCAGTCCGCCAAGGTAGCGGATGCCGAGGCCATCGGCGCCTTCGTCGACAACGCCAGTCATCTTCGCGAGGAGCTTGCCGACCTGGCGCAGCTGCTCCACCCCGCGCTGCACGCCGCCGAGGAATCCTCCATGCCCCCGAGCCCCTCCCCCCTCGCCGCACCCGCGCCGGAACCGGTATCGGCCAGGGTCCCCAGCCTGTCGCTGCGCCTCCGGGTGCCGCCCGCACGCCTGGCCGGCGCCGAGGGCGAGGCCGACGCCAGAGAGGCGCCCACCCAGGCCGCCGCCGTCATTCGCCAACCCGAGGATGAAGCCCACGTGGATACGGATACCGCGCTCGATATCGGCAACGATACCGAGCATCTGCTACAGGACGTGCAGGGCACCCTGGCCGACCTCGCCGGCATGGCCCAGCAACTGAGCCAGCAGAAGCAGGAAGCGCTCAAGCAGCAGGAGTCGCTGGAGTCGCTCCAGACGCAATTGCACGAGAAGGAGCGGCAATTGCAGGAAAAGGAAAAGCAGCTCCGCCAGTGGCACAAGCGCCTGCAGGACGACCGCCAGGCACTGGAGCGGGAAACCGAGCAAAGCAACCGTCTCCTGGCCGAGCGCAGCGCGGCCCTGCAACAACTCGCGGAAAGCGTCGAAGCCCGCGAGCGCAGCAGCGCGCGGCGAGCCGAGGTACTGCAGATCGAGCAGGAACGCCTCGAAGAGTTGCGCAGCCAGCAGAACCTGCGCCAGGCCGAACTGGAAAAGCGCGAAGCCAGCGTCCAGCAGCGCAGCCTGGAACTCGGCGAGCGCTTCAAGAAGCTGGAAAGCGCCCGCGAGAAGCTGGCGCAGATCGTCAAGGGTTTCAACGAGACCGTACAGTTCAATACCGCTCTGCACGCCATCAGTCATACCGGGTTGAAACGCCAGGAAGAGAGCGCAGCCGAACTGGAATAAGGTTCTCCTCCGGCAAAAGGGCGCGGCGCCGATACTGGCCCGCGCCCTTTTTCATTCGCCCAGCCGCGCCCGGCCGCTCGCCCTCGGGACGCGGTGCCGCCGGCCAGTTCACCGGTGCGCAGAGCAGTTGTGCGCCGGACAGCGCCGGCAGGCGCACCCATTCGGGAAACTCCAGGTCGTAGCAGACCATCACCGCGATTCGCCCGAAGCGGGTGGCGACCACCGGCGCTGGCCCTGGCACAAGGCCATGGGAAGGACGGAGTGTCGGCAAGCGAAGACGGGAAGGGAATCAGTCAGGTCAAATAATCAGTTGAGCATTCTCTGAACCATACGCAGGGCGTTCGCTGAACCGAGGGCCGCTGAGGCTCCGCGTGGTCTCTTCTGCCCCCGCTCAAGGGCGGCGCGCAGCATGGCCCTCGGCGGAAATCTGTGGCGCCTGGGTCTGCCCCGCCTCGCGCGCCAGCAGGTCGCGCAGGCCCTGCGCATCCAGCGGCCGGCTGAGCAGGAATCCTTGCAGTTCGTGGCATTGCTCGTCGCGCAGGATATGCATCTGCCCTTCGGTCTCCACCCCCTCGGCGGTGACCCGCAGGTTCAGGGCGTTGCCGAGATTGATGATGGCCTGCACGATCGAACGGTCGCGCCCGGTCTTCTCCATGCTGGCGACGAAGCGCTTGTCGATCTTGATGCTGTCGAAGGGATAGGTGCGCAGGTAGCCGAGCGAGGAATAGCCGGTACCGAAGTCGTCCATGTTGAGGCGGACGCCCAGTTCCTTGAGGGCCGTCATGGTCCGCAGCGCGCCGTCGACATCGTTGAGCATGACGTTCTCGGTCACCTCCAGCTCTAGCCGGCGGGCATCCAGGTGGGCCAGGCGCAGCGCCTCGCGCACCTGCCAGACGATATCGCCGGTCATGAACTGCGCCGGCGACACGTTCACCGAGACCATCACCTCGCCCGGCCAGGAGGCGGCGGTGGCGCAAGCCTCGCGCAGCACCCAGTTGCCGATCTGCACGATCAGGTCGCTTTCTTCCGCCAGGCCGATGAACTCGTCCGGGCCGATCAGCCCGCGGTGCGGATGGTTCCAGCGGATCAACGCCTCCGCCGAGGCGATCGTCTGTTCCTGCGCCAGGAAGCGCGGCTGGTAGTACAACTCGAACTCGCCGTTCTGCAAGGCGGCGCGCAACTCGGTCTCGCGCAGCTTCTTCTCGGCGAGATGGGAGTCCATCGCTTCCAAGTAGAAACGCCAGGTATTGCGCCCCGCGGCCTTGGCCTCGTACATCGCCACGTCGGCGCAACGCAGCAGGCCGCGCGGATCGCCGCCGTGCTCCGGCGCCAGGGCCACGCCGATGCTGGCGCCGACATGGAAGCTGTGCCCTTCGTAGGCGATCTCGCGGTTGATCACGTCGATCAGCCGGCTACAGAACTTCTCGATTTCCAGCTTCGACGACACGTGGGTACTGACCACCACGAACTCGTCGCCGCCGAGCCGGGCAACCATGTCCTGGTCGCGGGTCGAGGCGCGCAGCCGTTCGGCGATGGCGTAGAGCACCGCATCGCCGGCGGGATGGCCATGCTGGTCGTTGATCGGCTTGAAGCGGTCGAGGTCGAGCATCAGTACCGCTACCGGCGACTTGCCAGCCTTTTCCGCCAGCAGGCGTTCGAGGAACTGGAACAGCTTGTTGCGGTTCGGCAGGCCGGTCAGGGCATCGTGCAGGGACAGATGCTGGATCTTCGCATGGGCTTCGACTTCGTCGGTGATGTCGGCCGCCGTGCCGCGATAGCCGCTGGCGACGCCGTTGCGGATCGCGCTGGCACTCAGCTTGCCGACCCGCGCCTGGCCCTGGCTGTCGCGGAAAGCGCAGACCAGGCTGGACGGCGCACCGGCATCGGGCAGCCCTTCCAGCCACTTGACGATGTTCACCGTATCGCTATCCAGCAACTCGTCCAGCCGCCGCCCGATCCAGGCCTCCGGCTGGTAGCCGGTGACGTCGCGGAAGCGCACGGAGAGATAGGTGAAGACGAAATGCCCGTCGACTTCCCAGATCCAGTCCGAGGCCGCCTCGGCTATCGACTTGAAACGTTCCTCGCTGGCCAGCAGGGCCTGGTTGCTGCGTTTCAGGACCTTCTGCTGGCGATCCACCGCGCGAGCGTTGAGCACGGCGCTGCGGCTCAGCCAGAACAGCAGCCCGGCGGCGAGCACGAAGATTCCCAGCAGCGGCAACGCGGTCTCCCGCAGCATGGCGCTACCCGGACGCGACGACACCCAGGCCAGGCGATGGGGAGTGCCCTCCAGGGCCAGGCTTTCCTTGTCGCCCGCCGCGCCGCCGGCCAGCAGGTGCAGGTTGGCGATGCCGTAGTCGCCGCCGAGCTTGGCCAGCTTCGCCGGGGTCAGCCGGTCGACGAAGACCATCACCGAGGCCTTGTCCAGGTCGATGGGCGCATGATCGCTGGTGGGCTTGATCGCCGAGGCGACCAGGATCGCCGGTGCGCCGTCGAAGTCGACGTAGCGGCTGATCGCCGCCTCGTCCACCGCGGCGCGGCGGGCGGCGCTGAGGATGTCTCCGGCATCGGCGCCCAGCGAGTCGGCCAGCGAGCGCTCGGACAGCTCGCCCTCGAGCATGGCGTAGCGAGTGCCACGGTCGTCGATGACGAAGACGCCGTCGTAGCCGTTGGTGGTGTAGAGCACCGAGCCGAGGTTGTTCTTGGTGAAGGCCCAGTCCACGTCGACCCGGTTTCCCAGATAGACGTAGGCGTCGGTCCAGAACGAATAGGTGGTGGAGAACTGCTCGGAATTTTCCCGGCGATTCTGCAGCGCCTTTTCCACGTAGAAATGGCTCTGCTCGATGGCGATGTCGTCCTGCTGCCTGGCGATGTGCAGGATCGCCCAGCCGCATGCACCGAGGGCGAGGAAAAGGGCGGCCAGGAACATTAGGAGATGCTTGGAGACCTGGGAGACTGCGGTACCGCTGGCAATCGCTGAAGCAAGCATCGATTCGCCATCCTTGTGACCGTATAGGTGCGGGCCTTGGTCACTGTCTTATAGTTAAGCATCCAGGGGGCGTCAAAAAACCCGCTTGGCAAGCGCATCGGCGCCGGAGATGCGGCTGCCGCTCCCGGAAAGGCGCGCGCCGCCGCTGGCCTCGGCGGCGCGCGGCGGCTCTCAGCGGCCCTGCCTGGCGACGATCGCCTCGGCCACGCTGGCCGGTACCTCGGCATAGCGGACGAACTCCATCGAGTAGCTCGCGCGCCCCTGGGACATCGAGCGCACGTCGGTGGCATAGCCGAACATTTCGCCCAGCGGGACCTCGGCACGGATCACCTTGCCCGCCGGGGTATCCTCCATGCCCTGGATCAGGCCACGCCGGCGGTTGAGGTCGCCCATCACGTCGCCCATGTAGTCCTCCGGGGTCACCACCTCGACCTTCATCACCGGCTCCAGGAGCACCGCTCCGCCCTTCTGCGAGAGGTGCTTGGTGGCCATCGAGGCGGCGATCTTGAACGCCATCTCGCTGGAGTCGACGTCATGGTAGGAGCCGTCGTACACCGTCGCCTTCAGGCCAATCAGCGGGTAGCCGGCGAGCACGCCGTTCTGCATCTGGTCCTCGATGCCCTTCTGGATCGCCGGGATGAACTCTCGGGGAATCACCCCGCCGACCACCTCGTTGTGGAACTCCAGGCCTTCCTGCCCCTCGTCGGCCGGAGCGAAGCGGATCCAGCAATGGCCGAACTGGCCGCGGCCGCCGGACTGGCGGACGAACTTGCCCTCGATCTCGCAGGTGTTGCGGATGGTCTCGCGATAGGCCACCTGCGGCTTGCCGATATTGGCTTCGACGCCGAACTCGCGGCGCATGCGGTCGACGATGATGTCCAGGTGCAACTCGCCCATCCCGGAAATGATGGTTTGCGCGGTCTCCTCGTCGGTCTTCACGCGGAACGACGGGTCTTCCTGGGCCAGCTTGCTCAGGGCGATGCCCATCTTCTCCTGGTCGGCCTTGGTCTTCGGTTCCACCGCCACCGAGATCACCGGATCGGGGAAGTCCATGCGTTCGAGGATGATCGGCTTGTCGATGGCGCACAGGGTGTCGCCGGTGGTCACGTCCTTCATGCCGATCAGCGCGGCGATGTCGCCGGCGCGCACTTCCTTGATCTCGTCGCGCTGGTTGGCGTGCATCTGCACCATCCGCCCGACCCGCTCCTTCTTGCCTTTCACCGAGTTGAGCACCGCATCGCCGGAAGTCAGCACCCCGGAATACACACGGGCGAAGGTCAGGGTGCCGACGAAGGGGTCGGTGGCGATCTTGAACGCCAGCGCCGAGAACGGCTCGTCGTCGTCCGCATGGCGCTCGTCGTGCTTCTCTTCGTCGTCCGGGTCGGTGCCTCTGATCGCCGGGATTTCCGACGGAGCCGGGAGATAGTCGATCACCGCGTCGAGCACCAGAGGCACGCCCTTGTTCTTGAACGAGGAGCCGAGCACCGCCGGTACGATCTGGTTGGCCAGGGTCCGCTGGCGCAGCCCGGCCTTGATCTCCTCGATGCTCAGTTCCTCGCCTTCCAGATACTTGTTCATCAGTTCGTCGTTGGCCTCGGCGGCGGCCTCGACCATGTGCGCCCGCCACTCCTCGGCCAGCGCCCGCAACTCCGCCGGGATCTCCTCCTCGCGGTAGCTGGTGCCCTGGTCGTCATCGTTCCAGTAGATGGCCTTCATCTTCACCAGGTCGATCTGCCCGCTGAAGTTTTCCTCCGCGCCGATCGCCAGCTGGATCGGCACCGGGACATGGCCCAGGCGTTGCTTGATCTGCGCGACCACGCGGAGGAAATCGGCGCCCTGGCGGTCCATCTTGTTCACGTAGGCCAGGCGCGGCACATGGTACTTGTTGGCCTGGCGCCAGACCGTCTCGGACTGCGGCTCGACCCCGTCGGCGCCGCTGAACACCACCACCGCGCCATCGAGCACGCGCAGCGAGCGCTCCACCTCGATGGTGAAGTCGACGTGGCCGGGGGTGTCGATGATGTTGAAGCGATAGCGGTGCGGGAACTGCTTGGTCGAGCCCTGCCAGAAGGCCGTGGTCGCCGCCGAGGTGATGGTGATGCCGCGCTCCTGCTCCTGGACCATCCAGTCCATGGTCGCCGCGCCGTCATGGACCTCGCCCATCTTGTGGTTGACGCCGGTGTAGAAGAGGATCCGCTCGGTCGTCGTGGTCTTGCCGGCGTCGACGTGGGCGACGATGCCGATGTTGCGATAAAGCTCGATGGGAGTGGTGCGAGCCATGATCTGCCCCTTGGGTGCTGCCCTGGATGATGGGAACGACTGCTGAAAGAAAAATGTAGCTGAAGAAAGGACGCCACAGCACCGCCGCGACGCCTGCTTTTCGACCTCGGCAGAGGGGACTGGTTCTGCCGCTCCGGCCCGCCGACGAAAGGCGCGACGGCCGGGCTTGTTCCCAGCGGACATAAACTCATGGCGCAAAGGTCTAAGCCGTCCCTGGAAAATCCCCCGGCTCGACGGACATCCCTGGACACACCGGAACAAGGGATGCCCCGACCATGCACCGATCGCTCCACACCGACCCGCCGCTGGGCGCCGCCCTGCTGCTGGCCCTGCAGCTCGCTCCCGGCAGCGCCGCCGCGGCGGAGGGACAGGCGCCTGTCGACCCGCCCACGGTCCAGTTGCAACGAATCGAGGTGACCGGTAGCGCGATCCGCCGGGTCGATGCGGAAACCGCGGTGCCGATCAGCGTCCTGCGCGCCGAGGAGCTGCGCCAACAGGGCGTGACCAGCACCGAGGAACTGATCGGCCGGCTTTCCGGCAACCAGGGCGTATACAACTCCAGTCGCTCGGTCGGCAGCGCCACCGGCGGCGCCTCGTTCGCCGACCTGCGCGGGATCGGCGCGAACAAGACCCTGGTGCTGCTCAACGGCCGGCGTCTGGCGAACAATGCCATCGACGGCTCCGCCGTGGATCTCAACACCATTCCCTTCGCCGCCATCGACCGGGTCGAGGTGCTGCGCGACGGCGCCTCCGCACTGTACGGCACCGATGCCATCGGCGGGGTGATCAACTTCATCACCCGCAAGAGCCTGAACGAAGGCCGCGTCGACAGCGGCTACGCCTCCCCCACCCACGACGGCGGCGGCAACCAGCGCAACGTCAGCGCTAGCTGGGGCTTCGGCGAGCTGGAGGAGGATCGCTTCAATGTCTTCGCGGTGGCCAACTACGACAAGCAGGAACGCCTCGGCGCCAAGGACCGCGGCTACACCTACAACTACCAGCCGGGACGCGGCCTCGACTACAGCTCCGGCACCGCCTTCCCCGGCAACTGGAGCCAGGGCGCCAACGCCAGCAATCCGCTGGCCGCCGGCGGTTGCAAGGGCGCCGACCTGATCCCGCGCAACGGCATCTGCCGGCAGAGCCTGTGGCGCTACCTCGACCTGGTGCCGGAAACCGAGAAGACCTCGGTGTTCAGCCGCGCCACCGGCAAGCTGGCCGACGAGCACAACGTAAGCCTGGAGTACTTCTGGTCGCGCAACGACAACGCTACCCAGGTCGGCCCAGGGACCCTCACCGGCCTGCAGATCGATCCCGGCACCGCCTTCTATCCCGGCAACGGCATCACTCCCGGTCCCGGCGGCTTCGTCCTCGACCCGAGCCGGCCGGTGGAGGTCAACTGGCGGCAGAGCGTGCTCGGGCCACGCCTGCAATCCTCGCAGAACACCGGCCAGCACCTGCTGCTCGGCTTCGACGGCCGGTTCGCCGGCTGGGACTACGATATCGGCGCCTCGTACAACCAGAACAAGGTGGTCGACCATATCCACAGCGGCTACGTCGATGATCGCGCCGCCGCCCTCGGCATCGCCAACGGGACGCTGAACCCGTTCGGGCCGCAGACCGACGCCGGCCTCGCCTACCTCGGCAGCCATGCCCTGAGCGGCGACTTCCGTACCTCGGTCGGCCGCGTCAAGGGCCTGGACGCCCGCGCCAGCCGGGAGATCGGCGACTGGTTCGGCGCCGGGCCGGCGGCCCTGGCGCTGGGCGGCGAATTCCGCAAGGAGGCGTTCCACCAGGACATCCAGGACTTCGCCGGCAACGTGCAGAGCCTCGGCGTCGATCCCGCCGCCACGGTCAGCGGCGAGCGCAACCTGAAGGCGCAGTACGCCGAACTCAACGTGCCGGTGCTGGACAGCCTGGAACTCAGCGCGGCGATCCGCCACGACAAGTACAGCGACTTCGGCAGCACTACCAACCCGAAATATTCGTTCCGCTTCCAGCCGTTCCGCCAGTTGGTCCTGCGCGGCGCCTACAGCGAAGGTTTCCGTGCGCCGTCGCTGTACGAACTGTACAACCCGACCTTCACCACCTATACCAGCGCCAACTACGACGACCCGCGCCTGTGCGCCGGCGGCCAGCCGAGCCAGGGCGGCATCGCCAACCGCGACTGCGCCCAGCAGTTCTACAACGCCACCGGCGGCAATACCGACCTGCGACCGGAAACCGCGCGCAACGTTACCCTGGGCCTGGTCTACCAGCCGCTGCGCGACCTTTCCGTCGGCCTGGACTTCTGGTGGATCAGGATCGCCAACCAGATCGCCGAGTTTCCCGAAGCGGCGATCTTCGCCGACCCGCAGGCCTACGCCGGACGCATCGTGCGCAAGGCCGACGGCTCGATCGATCACGTCGTCACCGGACTGGCCAACCTCGGCAAGGTAAAGACCAGCGGCGTCGACCTGAGCCTCGATTATCGTTTCCCGGCCAGCCGCTACGGGCAGTTCGGGCTCGACCTGCAAGGCACCTACGTGTCCCGCTACGACTTCCAGCAGCAGATCGGCGGCCAGTACCTGGACAACGTCGGCGACTTCCAGGGCGTCGGCGTGATCGCCCGCTGGAAGCACGTCGCCAACGCCACCTGGAGCCGCGACGCCTGGCAGGCCACCCTGAGCAACCGCTACACCAGCGGCTACAACGACTACGACCGCGCCAGCCACGGCAAGGTCGGCTCGTGGAACCTCTGGGACCTGGCCGGCAGCTACCGCCTCAGCCACGCGCTGGGGCTGACCCTCGGGGTGAAGAACCTGTTCGACCGCGAACCGCCGTTCAGCAACCAGACCTACACCTTCCAGAGCGGCTACGACCCGCGCTACACCGATCCCTACGGGCGCATCCTGTTCGGCCGCCTCAGCTACAGCTTCTGATGCCGGCGCGGGCGCCCGGCCGGTATGGCCGGCAAGCCCGTCGACGGCTGTCCAGCTACCAGATCCGGTAGCCCTGCCAGATTTCGCAGGCGACCAGATCTGGCAGGTTGTTGGGCTCCCGGTGCCATGCAACCTATTACGCCTCTCGCCCCCCACCCGTTCGCGCAAGAGGACACCGCATGATCATTCTCGGGATCACCAACAACGACCTGGCCGGCGCCTGCCTGGTGCGCGACGGCGGGATCGTCGCCGCCGCCAGCGAGGAGCGCTTCACCCGCCAGAAGGACCACAAGGCCTGGCCGAGCCGCTCCATCGACTATGTGCTCGGCGAGGCCGGCATCGACCTGGCCGACATCGACCGCATCGCCTACGGCTGGAACGCCGGGTTCGACGCCGGGCGGCACCTCGACCTCTATCTGGACCGGGTCCTCGAGGAAGCCCGCGAGCGTCCCGAGGGCCTGCCGCACCTGCGCAAGCGGATCGCCGACGAAATGGCCAACGACAAGGCCAAGCGCGGCGAATTCGATGCCTTCGTCCGCGCCAACGGCCTGCGCGGCAAGGTCGAGTACATCGACCATCACGAATGCCACGCCCTCGGCGCGTTCGTCTGCTCGCCGTTCGACGAGGCGCTGACCCTCACCTGCGACGGCCGCGGCGACTTCCAGTCGCTCACCGTCACCCACTACCGCGCCGACGGCGGCGAGACGGTCCTGCAACGCGAGACCAGCGTCGACAGCCTGGGCTACTTCTACGGGCGCATCACCCGCCTGCTCGGCTTCAAGCCGAACCGCCACGAAGGCAAGATCACCGGCCTGGCGGCGTTCGGCGACGCGGAAAAGCTGCTGCCGCTGATGAACGACATGATCCGCCTGGAGAACGGCCGCCTGCGCGCCCGCTGCGGCGAACTGTACCTGCCCTCCTACGACGGCTACAGCGATCCGCTGCTGCAACGCTGCGCGGCGGAACGCCCGGCGGATGTCGCCGCCGCCGCGCAAAGGCACTCCGAAGACCTGCTGGTGGCCATCGCCCGGGAGCACGTGGCGCGCACCGGCTGCGCCAACCTGTGCCTGGCCGGCGGGGTGTTCGGCAACGTCAAGCTGAACCAGCGCCTGCGCGAGATCCCCGGGGTCCGCGATGTCTACGTGCTGCCCTGCATGGGCGACGGCGGCCTGGCCCTGGCCGCGGCGGTGGCGGTGGCCTATCGCGAGAACGGTACGCGCTTCCCGGCGCCGAGCATGGCCCTCGGGCCGGACGCGCGCAGCGCCGCGCAGAATGCCGAGCTGATCGCCAGCCAGTACCCGCAGCTGGCCTACAGCCGGCCGGCCAACCTGATCGAGACGCTGGTCGAAGCGCTGCGGGAAAACCAGGTGCTGGGCATGTTCAAGGGCCGCATGGAGTTCGGTCCGCGCGCCTTGTGCAACCGCAGCATCGTCTACCATCCCGGCGATGCCAGCGCCAACGACTGGCTCAATCAGCGCATGGAACGCACCGAGTTCATGCCATTCGCCCCGGTCACCGCGGTAGAACACGCCGAGGCTTGCTACGTTGGCTGGCGTGAAGACCAGGTGGCGGCCGACTACATGACCATGACCTACGACTGCCATGCGGATTTCCGCGCGCGCTGCCCGGCGGTGGTGCACGTCGACGGCACCGCCCGGCCGCAGATCATCCGGCCGCAGGCCGATCCGTTCATGCACGCCCTGCTGCATGCCTGGCATGCCCGCAGCGGCCAGCCGGCCCTGATCAACACCTCCTTCAACCGCCACGAGGAACCGATCGTCTGCGCCCCGCAGGACGCCCTCGGCGCGCTGGAGGACGGCATGGTCGACCTGGTGGTGCTGGGCGAGTCCCTGCTGGTCTGGCGCAAGGGCGAGAACGCCTTCGCCAGGGCGCGCTTCGAGTGAGGCGCAAACCGCAGCGAACCGGCACGGCGACGCGGGAACCGGCATGTACCTGATCTTTTCCGGCTACTTCGCCGCCGAGGGGCTGATCTATCCGTTCTGGCCGACCTGGCTGGCCAGCCTGGGCTTCGGCGCCAGCCAGATCGGCCTGTTGATCGCCGCGGCCTACTGGCCGCAGGTGATCGCCGGGGTGGCGCTGACCTACGTGGCCGACTGGCGCATCGACCAGTTGCGCCTGGCGACCCTGCTGGCGGCCCTGGCCGGCGCCTGCGCCCTGCTGTTCCAGCTGGCCGAGGGCCTGCCGCTGTTCATCGCCCTGAGTGTGCTCTACGGCGCGTTCTGGACCAGCGTGCTGCCGCTCACCGAGTCCTACCTGCTCAAGCGCGACAAGGCCGCCCTGCAGAACTACGGGCGGGTACGCGCGGTCGGTTCGCTGGCCTTCATCCTCACCGCGACCCTGGGCGGCCTGCTGCTCGGTCGGTTCGGCCAGCAACTGGTGCCCGCCCTGGTCGGCCTGACGATGCTGCTCACCGCCCTCGCCTGCCTGTTCCTCCGTCGCCGCAGCCTGCGCCGTCCGGACTCGCCGCTGCCGGGCGCCAGGCGCCGTCCCGACCTGCGCGGGATCCTCCGGCAACGCCCCCTGCTGCTGGCCATCGCCGCGGCGGGAATGATCCAGCTGAGCCACTCGCTGTACTTCACCACCGCCTCGCTGGGCTGGCAGGCGCTGGGCTACTCGTCGTTCTCGGTCGGCGCCTTCTGGGGCCTGGCGGTGATCGCCGAGATCAGCTTCTTCGCCGTCTCCAACCGCATCCTGGACCGCCACCCGGCGCTCCAGGTGATGCTCTTCTCCAGCCTTTGCGCGGCGCTGCGCTGGGGCCTGCTGGCCGGCAGCGAACATCTCGCCGCGATCCTCCTCGGCCAGTGCCTGCACGCCCTCAGCTTCGCCGCATACCACGCCGCGGTGATGCGCTACATCCGCGACCACGCGCCGGAAAGCGCGCGGGTACTGACCCAGGGGATCTACTACTCTCTGGCGGTAGCGCTGCCCATGGGCCTCGCCAGTCCGGCCGCCGGCTGGCTGTACGAAGGCCTGCCGCAGTGGTCCTATCTGATCATGGCGCTGTTCGCCCTCGGCGGCGCGGTCCTGGTCTGGCTTGCCCTACAGAGTGCCCGAGATGCATCGACTAGCGTTTTCAGCCGTTCTGTTTGACATGGACGGCGTCCTGATCAGCTCCCGCGAAGCCATCGCCGCGGCCTGGAGCCGGGTTGCCGGCGAACAGGGCGTGGCGCTCGGCCCGGACTGCCTGCGCGACCACGTGCACGGTCGCCCGGGCGGCTACACCCTGGACTATCTGTTCGGCCACCTGCCGATGGAGCGCCGGCGGATCCTCAAGCAACGGGTCGATGCGCTGGAGGAAGGCGCCGACTGTCCCCTGCTGCCCGGCGTCGCCGCGGTGATCCGCCAGTTGCGTTGGCTGGACGTGCCCTTGGCGCTGGTCACCAGCAGTTGGCCGGCACGCATCGACCACGTGCTGCGCCAGCACGACCTGCAGGCGGCGTTCCGCACACTGGTCAGCCGCGACGACGTGGTCCACGGCAAGCCGGCTCCGGATGGCTACCGCCTGGCCGCGGCCAGGCTCGGCGTGGCACCGTCGCGCTGCCTGGTGTTCGAAGACTCCCTCAGCGGCGTGCAGGCCGCCTGCGCCGCCGGCGCGACCTGCGTGGCGATCGGCGAGGAGAGCGGCCTGCTCGCCGCCGGCGCGCGCTGGTCGGTCCGGGATTTCCGCGAGCTGCGGATCGTCCGCGAAGACGACCGGCTGTACTGCCAGCATCGGCACCCCGCCACGACCGACAGCGAGAGGAGCGTTGGCGTCCCATGAGCCCGACCCTGCAAGATGCCCGGCTGCTCTGGGACTTCCTCGGCCAGGGCCGCTGCCATGTGCCCTGCGAACTGCTGGTGGTATGCGGCTCCTACGACCTGCGGGTCTGCGACCACGCCTGCGAACTGCTCGAACGCGGCCTCGCCGAACGCCTGCTGTTCACCGGCAACACCGGGCACTGGACGCGCCATCTCTGGGTCGAGCCGGAAGCCGAGCTGTTCGCCCGCCACGCCAGGGCACGCGGGGTAAGCGACAGCCTCATCGTGATCGAGCCGCGGGCGACCAACTTCGCCGAGAACATCGCCTTCGCCCGCGAGCTGTTCCCCGACCTGCGCCGCGCGACCTTCGTCACCAAGCCCAACTCGATCCGCCGCGTGGCGCTGACCCTGCCGGTCCGCTGGCCGGGGCTGGAGGGACACGTGGATGCGCCCGACTACGCATTTCCCGACGGCATCTCGAACCTGGTCGGCGTACTCGGGGTGATCGACGAGATGGTTGGCGACCTCGACCGCATCATGCGTTACCCGGCGCTGGGCTTCCAGGTCGCCTGCCCGATCCCGGCGCAGGTCATGGACGCCTGGGAACGCTTGGTGGCGCGGGGTTTCGACCGCCACCTGGTGAACCCGCCGCGCTGAGCTGACAGCTCTGTAATCTTCCCCACAGCTTGCCGACAGGCGCGCGCCGCTAGGGTGTCCGCATCGCCGCACCGCCCTGGCGGGGCCGCGACCTCCCGGCTGCGCAAGCTCGCGCAGTCCGTCCTGCCACCTGCGTGGAAACCAGCGGATGCACAGAACTTCGCGACGCACCTTCGTCAAAGGCCTCGCCGCCACCGGTCTGCTCGGCGGACTGGGTCTCTGGCGCGCCCCGGCCTGGGCCCTGGCCGGGCCGGGCCAGCAGAACCTGCTCGCCGGCGACAGTTTCGACCTGTTCATCGGCGAGACCCCGGTGAACCTCAGCGGCTCGCCGGCCACCGCCATGACCATCAACGGTTCGCTGCCCGGCCCGACCCTGCGCTGGCGCGAAGGCGACAGCGTGACCCTGCGGGTGCGCAACCGCCTCGCCGAGGACACCTCGATCCACTGGCACGGCATCATCCTGCCGGCCAACATGGATGGCGTGCCGGGCCTCAGCTTCGAGGGCATCGCTCCCGGCGGTCTCTACGAATACCGCTTCAAGGTCCGGCAGAACGGCACCTACTGGTACCACAGCCACTCGGGGCTACAGGAGCAGGCCGGGGTCTACGGCGCCCTGGTGATCGACGCCCGCGAGCCGGAACCGTTCAGCTACGACCGCGACTACGTGGTGCTGCTCAGCGACTGGTCGGACGAGAAGCCGCAGCGCATCCTCGCCAAGCTGAAGAAGCAGTCCGACTACTACAACTTCCACAAGCGCACCGTCGGCGACTTCATCGACGACGTCAGCGCCAACGGCTGGACCGCGACCCTGGCCGACCGCAAGATGTGGGCCGAGATGAAGATGAGTCCCACCGATCTCGCCGACGTCAGCGGCTACACCTATACCTACCTGCTCAACGGACAGCCGCCGGACGGCAACTGGACCGGCCTGTTCCGCCCCGGCGAAAAGCTCCGCCTGCGCTTCGTCAACGCCTCGGCAATGAGCTATTTCGACGTCCGCATTCCCGGCCTGAAGATGACCGTGGTGGCCGCCGACGGACAGCACGTCGAGCCGGTCAGCGTCGACGAGTTGCGCATCGCCGTGGCCGAGACCTACGACGTGATCGTCGAGCCGGGCGGCGAGCGCGCCTATACCCTCTTCGCCCAGTCCATGGACCGCAGCGGCTACGCCCGCGGCACCCTGGCGCTGGCCGAAGGGCTTAGCGCGCCGGTGCCGACGCCCGATCCGCGCCCGCTGATCGGCATGGACGACATGGGCATGGGCGGCATGGACCACGGCGCCATGGGGCATGGCGCGGCGACGAGGCCCGCCAGCGAGATGGACCATTCGAAGATGTCGGGCATGGACATGAACGGCATGGACCACTCGAAGATGGCCGGCATGGACATGAGCGGCATGGACCACTCCAAGATGGCCGGCATGGACATGAACGGCATGGACCACTCCAAGATGGCCGGCATGGACATGAGCGGCATGGACCACTCCAAGATGGCCGGCATGGACATGAACGGCATGGACCATTCCAGGATGGGCATGGGCGCCATGCCGATGCAGTCCCATCCGGCTTCGGAGGACGGCAACCCGCTGGTCGACATGCAGACCATGACGCCGACACCGAAGCTCGCCGACCCCGGCCTCGGCCTGCGCGACAACGGGCGGCGGGTGCTGACCTACGCCGACCTGCGCAGCCGCTTCGCCGACCCGGACGGCCGCGAACCGGGGCGCACCATCGAGCTGCACCTGACCGGACACATGGAGAAGTTCGCCTGGTCCTTCGACGGCATCAAGTTCTCCGACGCCGAGCCGCTGCGCCTGACCTACGGCGAGCGCCTGCGGATCGTCCTGGTCAACGACACCATGATGACCCACCCGATCCACCTGCACGGCATGTGGAGCGACCTGGAGGACGAGCAAGGCAACTTCCTGGTGCGCAAGCACACCATCGACATGCCGCCGGGCACCCGCCGCAGCTACCGGGTCACCGCCGACGCCCTGGGGCGCTGGGCCTACCACTGCCACCTGCTGTTCCACATGGAGATGGGCATGTTCCGCGAAGTGCGGGTAGACGAAGGAGACAACGCATGAGCCGCCAGCCGAAACCCGCCCGCCTGGCCGGCGGTGCCCTCGCCCTGGGTCTGCTGCTGGGCCTGCCGAATCCCGTCGAGGCCGCGCAGGACAATGGCATGGAGCACTCGGCCATGGACCACGGCGCGATGCCTGGCATGGACCACGGCCAGAGGACCCCCGCCCCGGCGAAACCCATGGACCACCAGGGGATGGGGCATGGCCGGATGCCGGGGATGGACCACGGCGCCGCATCGCCCACCCCGGCACAGCCCATGGAGCACCAGGGAATGGACCATGGCCGGATGCCGGGGATGAGCCACGCTGCGCGGCAACCTCCGGCGCAGGCCGCGCCCAGCCAGAGCCGTACGCCGATCCCGGTGCCGACCGAGGCCGACCGCCGTGCCGCCTTTCCGCCGCTGGAGGGGCACAAAATGCACGACAGCGCGCTGAACAGCTTCTTCCTGCTCGACCAGTTGGAATACCAGGACGCCGACGACGGCAGCGCGCTGGCCTGGGACGCCAGCGGCTGGATCGGCGGCGACATCAACCGCCTGTGGCTGCGCAGCGAAGGCGAACGGCTCGACAGCAAGACCGAGGACGCCGAGGTCCAGGCGCTGTTCGGGCACGCCATCGGTCCCTGGTGGGACCTGGTCGCCGGCGTGCGCCAGGATTTCAAGCCCGGCTCGCCGCAGACCTGGGCGGCGTTCGGCGTGCAGGGCCTGGCGCTCTACGACTTCGAGGCGGAAGTCACCGCCTTCCTCGGCGAGAACGGCCAGAGCGCGCTGCGCCTGGAGGGCGAGTACGACATCCTGTTGACCAACCGGCTGATCCTCCAGCCCAGCGCCGAGGTCAACCTGTACGGCAGGAACGATCCCGCCCGCGGCATCGGTTCGGGCCTTGCCGATAGCGAGCTGGGCCTGCGCCTGCGCTATGAGATCCGTCGCGAGTTCGCGCCCTACATCGGGGTGACCTGGAACCGCTCCTACGGCAACAGCGCCGACCTGGCCCGCGCCGAGGGCGAGGACGACGACGAGGCGCGCTTCGTCGCCGGTATCCGCATGTGGTTCTGAACGCGATCGCGGCCAGCCGCTAGCGGTAGCCGTCAAGCAACGGCGAATCGTCGATGAGGTCGCAGCGTTCCAGCGCTGGCAGGTTGCACGGCCGGTAGTCGGGGCATTCGTCCAGCCGCCGCTGCACCGAACGGTGCAGCTTGACCCGGGTTTCCTGCCCGACCGGTTCCAGCGGCCGCGAGCGCGGCCGGCCACGCGACCAGCGCCAGGCGCGGTTGCCGCTGCGGCGGTCCCAGACCAGCAGCGGCAGCCACTCGGCCAGGCGCCAGGGCCGGGTCATCACCGGCAGGATCGGCGCGGTCGGGTCCGGGCCCTGCTTCGAACGTGCGCGCAACTGGTCGCGGCTGCGCGCCGGGTCGACATGCAGGCCGGCCTCCAGCGCCTCGCCGAGCATCCAGGTAAAGGCCACCAGAGCCAGCCGCGAGTCCTTCGGCGCATAGCCACCGCCGACATCGGAGTGCATGCCGGGGAACCACACCTGCAACACGTCGGACTTGCGGTCCTTCTCGCCGAACCAGAGGTTCTGCCGGAAGAAGCAGCGGCATTCGTCGATGGCCAGGGCCTGGCGGACCACGTCGACCATTTCGTTGTTCGAGGAATACGGCACGGTCAGCGGGTCGTAGACCCAGCCCACCGAGGTCACGGTGTCGAACAGGCCGAGGAAGTGCACCTTCACCTGCCGGCCGAAGACCTTGCGGAAGCGTCCCAGCAGGCCGAAGTCCGGTCCGCGGCGACGCGTGCCGGCCCGCTTGTCTTCGTCGCGGGGCGGCATGCGGGTGGTGAGCAGGGTCCAGGCGTAGTCGAAGAGGTGCGGCTGGTGCGCATCGATCAGGCCCACCGCGCGCAGCATCGCGGCCAGCACGCGCACCGCGTAGGCCCCGCGGGAAAAGCCGAAGAGGAATATCTGGTCGCCGGGCCGGTAGTGCTCGGCGAGGAAGCGATAGGCGCCCTCGACGTTGCGCTTGAGCCCCCAGCCGAAGGCCAGGCCGGCGATCCGCGAGGGAAACTTCTGCCACTCGAACAGGGTTTCCTTCAGGCCGAAGGTGCCGACGCCCTGGTCGTAGTAGGCCAGCACCCTGCGCGGATCGCGCGACAGCGAACGGTACAGGCGCACCACGTTGGTCGGCTGGTCGCCGAAGCGGTTCGAGGTTCCGTCGATGCAGACCACCAACTGGCGCGGCGCGTCGTTGTCCTGGGCGCTGCCGGCAGGCGGCAAGGCGGAATCGGGGGAGAGATCGTCCATTGGGCTCACGCAGGCAAAGCCTGACTTCCGTCGGCGGTGGATGGGAATGGCGACGCATGATACCCAACCTGGATGATCCG
Organism: Pseudomonas sp. HMSC067G02; assembly: GCF_001813485.1. NCBI lineage: Bacteria > Pseudomonadati > Pseudomonadota > Gammaproteobacteria > Pseudomonadales > Pseudomonadaceae > Pseudomonas > Pseudomonas sp. HMSC067G02. The sequence goes on along the minus strand of NZ_KV812663.1, from coordinate 29,095 downwards.
CCAAGCGCGCATTGCCGGGAAATGACGGCAAAGACGAAAAGCCCCTGGAGCCGCAGGGCGGATAACCGCTTCGCGGTTATCCGCAGCCCCTGGCTTCGGCGAGGGCGGGTCGAGCCGGCCGCTCAGCCTGCCCTGGATACCCCGAGGAACGGCTGCCACGCCGGCGCGCCACTATCCGCCGTGGCCTTGAGGGCGGCCACCGCCGCGTCGACGTCGGCCTCGCGGGTGTAGCGACCGAGGCTCAGGCGCACGCTGCGGCCGGCGCTGGCGGCGTCGTGGCCGAGGGCGAGAAGCACGTGGGATGGCGCCGGCCGCGCCGAGTTGCAGGCCGAGGTGCTGGACACCGCCAGGCTGGACTCCAGCGCCTGGGGGACGAAGGCGGGGTTGTCGAAGGTCAGGTTCAGGGTATGCGCGATGCGTGCGTCGGCGCTGCCGTTCAGGCGCCAGCCGTCGATCTGCGCCAGCCCCTCCAGCAGACGCCGCTGGAGTCCGGCGATGCGCCTGCCCTCCTCCTCGAAAAGCTCGCCGGCGAGGGCGAAGGCCTCGCCCATGCCGACGATCTGGTGGGTCGCCAGGGTCCCGGAGCGCAGGCCCTGCTCGTGTCCGCCGCCGTGGATCTGCGCCTTCAGCCGGCGCTCGGCGCGCGGCCCGACGTACAACGCGCCGATGCCCTTGGGCCCGTAGGTCTTGTGTGCGGAGAACGACATCAGGTCCACCGCCAGGCGGCCCAGGTCGATCGCCACCTTGCCGCTGGCCTGCGCCGCGTCGACGTGGAACAGCGCGCCGCGCTCGCGCACCCGTTCGCCGATGGCGGCGATGTCAGTCAGGGTGCCGAGTTCGTTGTTGACCCGCATCAGCGACACCAGGCGGGTATCGGCGCGCCAGGCCGCCTCCACCTGTTCCGGCCGGATCAGGCCATCGGCGCCGGGCGCCAGCCAGGTCACGCTCCAGCCGTCATCGGCGAGTTGCTGCACGGTGTCCAGCACCGCCTTGTGCTCCAGGCGACTGGTGATCAGGTGGCCGGGCGTGTCCAGCGCCTGGGCCACGCCCTTGAGGGCCAGGTTGTTGGATTCGGTGGCGCCGGAAGTCCAGACGATCTGCCCGGCGCTGGCGCCGACCAGCGCGGCCACCTGCTCCCTGGCCCGCTCCACCGCTCGCCGCGCCTGGCGGCCGTAGGCATGGGAGTTCGACGCGGGATTGCCAAAACACGCCTGGTAGCCGAGACACTCCACCATGGCCCGGATCACGCGCTCGTCCACGGGCGTGGTGGCGGCGTAATCGAAGTACAACGGTAACGAACTCATCGCATTCCCCCCAATCGATCGAACGGCCCCGGAAGCCGACATGGCTCCTTGTCCCTGACGGGCCCGCAGGCCGATCTTAAGAAAAGCGCCGGGGCGTCTGGAAAGAACCTTTCGGAACATCCTTAGAGTCTGCATGGTTTCCCGCCTCAGATTCCCAGCCCGGCCACCCGCAGGTGCTCTTCCAGGCGCAGCGCGGGTATCGCTCCGAGCAACTCGCGGGTATAGGGGTGGCGCGGCTGGCTGAACAGCGCCGCGGCGCTGCCCTGCTCCACCACCCGGCCGTCCCTGAGTACCAGGATGTCGTGGGCCAGGGCGCGTACCACGGCCAGGTCGTGGCTGATGAACAGGTAGCTCAGCCCGTGGCGACGCTGCAACCGACGCAGCAGCTCGACCACCTGGCACTGCACGCTGCGGTCGAGCGCCGAGGTCGGTTCGTCGAGCAG